>CAZBQO010000008.1:23552-32174 GCA_964494125.1 uncultured Nitrospira sp.
TATTCATTCGCTAACGCGTCAGCGAATCTTCAATGTCCGGCGACGTGGCCTCCATGAGGCTTCCTAGATACGGATGTCGCTCAAGCATCTTTTGCTTCATAAGCCAGGCCACGGTTCGATACGACCAATGGCCCTTTACCCCGGACCGTAATTTGGCAATATACTCAACTTCAGCAAAATCCATTTTAAACAAACACCGAACACGAAACCCAAATGGAATGGCATAGAGAGCCGCCTCCTGATTGCTGACACGCAACCGCTCTATATCCAGTCGCACGGCATCCATGGCTTGCCGATATTCTCTCTCCACCCCTGCCTCAGACAAAACGGACGGCACCTCGTATCCATGAATCGTCGTAAAATTTTGCTGAATCTGCTGACAACGCCGGTGCCGGTGCATATCCCGCCACCCACCGATATCCATCAGAATATCAAAGATAAAGGCATACCCGGAGCGGAATTCCTTTATCAACTCGTCATGCGGACCACGACCGCGTAGCGCGGCATCGACCACTTCCTGTTTCTCTTTCTCTGACCACTGTTGTACCCACTCAAGGAGGAACCGGTAAGGGGCATGGCTCACTCGGTATACCAGCGTCGTCACTAATTCATCCAACGGCGCATGCGATTCCAGCAAATCAACCGGCTCATCCCTGCCCTTCCACGATTGCGGATCATCATAGCCGGCCTGTTTGAGTCGCCCTTTCACCTGGCGAAGCACGTCCTTGTATACCGAACCTTGATATTCGTTAGCCCCCGCATACCGGGCCAAGGTCGGCGCCAAGGCCTCTAACCCTTTGGTGTCTTCTTGCTGCAACTCGGCCCATACCGTTGAGGGTGATTTGGCACACGCATCCTTCAGATCTTCTCCAATCCCCTTCAATTCCGGCAATTGAGCAGACACCAACCGTGTGATTTGCTTTTCCAATGTGCGAATACTGACCACCTGCCCCACATTCGTCATGGCCGCCAGTGGAAGCAGATAACGAATGACATCATAGGTTCGAGCACCGATGGTTCGATCATAATCTGCGGGTTTCATACTCTCCGGCCTGGGATACCGCTTACCCAGATGGGTTTGGATCGGATCTTTTAACAACCGATAAATGTTATAGAGGCTGCCAAGGATGCCGCGATACTCCCCTTCGATTTCTGTATTGGCAATCTCGCTGGGCACGTAACAGCCGGCTGCCGCAAAGTTTTGATAGCGGCTGGATTTGGCTTGCCCATCCCACAGCGGTTCATCCTCAAGACGAATAGCCGCCAGTTCAGAGATCTGTTCGAAACACACCGTCGCATGACCCAGATCGGCAATCGAGCCGTGCCCATAGGCAAAATAAAACTGCTCCCAAAATTTTTCGGAAGAATGGGAATGGACCCAACGCAAGCTCTCCTCAATAGAGTCCGGGGAACGACTATAGCGAGCCAGGGCATAGGCAGATTTTTCCGGCGGCATCGGGGCCAGAGCAATCACTTTCCGATTTCGTTGTTCGTCGCTCATCAATTCAATCCTTCCAACGTATCCCGAAGAAACCACAATCGAAACAGAGAAGACGACACTATAGTCAGACAGGAGTGACATCTCAAGTCAGGCCTCATCTCTCCACCAGCCATGCTCCAAGGACCTTGAAAGTGCCTGATACCTTCACTACACTCCACCGGATCTCCAGATAGAAATCCAATCCTCAATGAATATTTCCGATCGACAATCCATGCATGGCCAATGGTCCTCCCGATGGACCTTCATCCTTGCGGCCACCGGAGCGGCCGTGGGGTTAGGCAATATTTGGAAATTCCCCTACCTCACGGGACAAAATGGAGGTAGTGCGTTTGTTCTGGTGTACGTCCTCTGCGTGGCAGCCCTGGGGATCCCCTTAATGATGGCCGAAATTTTGTTGGGCCGGAGAGGACGCTCCACGCCAATTCGTTCCATGCAAGTCCTGGCGGAAGAAACTAACACCACACAATGGTGGCAAATTGTTGGCTGGTCCGGCACTTTGGCGGGCATGCTGATCCTTTCCTACTACAGTGTCATTGGCGGCTGGACGCTAGCCTATATCTTCAAGTCAGGTGCGGGGACTTTCAGCGGAACCTCCGGCCAATTTGCTGCAGACACCTTTAACAATTTTATAGGGAGTGGAACCACGCTCTTCGCTTGGCACACGGTATTTATGATCCTGACCATGACCGTCGTGGCAGGGGGGGTCAAAGGGGGATTGGAAAGAGCGATTCAATTTCTCATGCCGACTCTTTTCCTCCTTTTGCTGCTTATGGTCGCCTACAGCATGACCACGGGTTTTTTTGGAAAAGGTCTGGAATTTCTCTTTACGCCGGACTTCAGTAAATTGACCGGTGCGAGCATGCTGACAGCCATGGGGCAAGCCTTCTTTAGCCTCAGCCTTGGCATGGGCACCATCATGATCTACGGTTCGTATGTTCCCAAGGACACATCAATCGCCTCCACCTCAATTATCATTGGCCTAGCTGACACCCTTGTTGCCTTATTAGCCGGCATGGCCATTTTTCCAATCGTATTTGCAAACAATATGGAACCAGGCTCCGGTCCAGGTCTCATTTTTCAAACACTGCCCGTCGCGTTCGGCAACATGCCCGGCGGCCTCGCCTTCGGCTCGCTCTTTTTCATTCTCTTGCTTGTGGCCGCCTGGACGTCGTCGATTTCCTTGATCGAGCCCCTGGTCACATGGCTCATTGAAACTTTTGGATTATCACGAATCAAGGCTTCCCTGTATTCAGGGATAACCACCTGGCTGTTTGGCCTCGGAACAGTCTGGTCATTCAACTGGTGGGCAGAAATCAAATTTTTCGGACTCACCTTCTTTGATCTGTTAGATTTTGTGACATCCAATCTCATGCTCCCCCTGGGTGGGATTCTCATTGCCCTCTTTGCCGGGTGGCTCATGAAGGCCGAAAGCACCCAATCCGAACTCAACATCCATCATCCCAGCCTCTACTTTGCCTGGCAGTCCCTCGTACGCTACATCGCCCCCATTGCAGTGTTTATTGTCCTATTGAACGCCATTGGCATTTTATAGCCACAAGACAACAACTTCCCCTGATCATTCCCGCATGTATGAGGAAGAAATCCTGAAATTTCCGGCCAATATAGGTCAAGTATTCCGCATACTAAACCGACAAGACCCTAAGGAAAGGAGAATTTCCATGAGTGAATTTTCTGCATTAGCGGCCGCCAACTTCCTCACCCAAGCTTCGCTTCCGCTCATCCAAGCAGCCGTCGTTCCCCAACCCCAAGGAAACCCGTCATCTTCTTCCACTCAAGACACGGTATCGCTTTCATCGGAAGCCAAAGCCCTGCACGCCCACCACAGATAGTCTCAACCTGAACGCTGGCCAGGGCAACCGGAATTGTAAGTCAGGGTTCGGCATCGATCATTTCAACTCCCCTCATTAATCCCTCCATACTTCTTGTCTGTGAATTCAGGGGAATCAGTAACAAGCATCGTTCAACTCTGTCATTCATCCCACCAAATTACAAAGGCGATTCAGTTTCAGAAAACGAGCTATGCACCCGAAGTGAAGCCGGGTCGGATCCCTGTCTACCGCGCCGGCCCAAACATATACTCGGGAACCGGGCTTGTTTATTCGGCAACCCGGAAAAATTCCCCTCTGAGTTTACCTGACGCCAAAAACCTCAAGACTCAAAAGCCTTTGGAATCAATCTAAAGCACGACTCCCTCTTTGTCCGCGCGATCACTTGCCAGGGTTCTCGGGAAACGGTTTGAATTGCATGGATTTTTTGTTGGAAGCTTTCACAGCTTGATCACTGTAAAAAATGGGAATTCTCTTTGTGGAGGGAAGAAAAGGATTTTATGCAGATTGAGGAAAATAACTCTAACTAAATCGGTCGGCGTCAGGTCTTTTGAGGTGGGGTGCACTGATCAGGCTGGGTTGAGTGATCCATGGGGAGGGCTTGTTCTGAGAGATGTGCCAGTTGATTGGCCCGGTTGATGAGTTTATCTAACTCGCGGACGGCCAAAGACAGTCGCGCAAGGGGATCTTTCACAGGTTTCTTGGATGGCATGTTCAAAGATAAAGGGGAAGATTCCATTTTTGGGGCCTCAATAATCTAAAGATTGTAACCCTTTAGAATAAAAAGTTCATTGAATAGTTGGTTCCAATTATGGGAAATTCCTGGTCATTATTGGAATTTCATGAAATTCTCCCGAGGAGTTGCTGAAACCGGAAGCTGAATGAGGCTTAACTTGCAAATTCTCTGACTAACTCATCGGAATGATTTCTAGACAAACAAAAAGGATTTTTAATGTTTAAGGAATTCAAAAGGGAACAATTCATCATCGAAATGACTGGCGTGCTGTTCATGCTCTGTATGGTTGGAACGGCGTGGGGTGTGGATTTTGATGCCAGAAATCGTGTGACCAAGGGCACCCTCGAATTCGGATTTCTCACCGGGTATTGGCAAGGGAATAATGCCTTTGGCAATGAACCGTCAGCTAATCGCAGTGCCGTCTATTTCCTACCTCAATTGGGTCTGGTGTTGACGGATGAAATTGGCTCAGGTTGGGCCTCAGGGAATGTCGAAGTGTTAATTGAACCGTTGGCTGCACACTATTACCAACCGTTTAGCGCCTCAGCGTTCGGAGGCTCGTTAATGGTGAAATATAATTTCCTCAACTTTGGACGGTGGATGCCATTTTGGGATGGTGGAGCAGGCATGTTGTGGACGGACCTGGGACCCCGGATTCCCGAACAAAGCACGCAATTTAATTTCGTCCTCCAAACGGGTCCGGGGGTTTCGTATTTTGTGACAGAGAACACGGCGGTGACCCTCGGTATTCGCTTCCATCATATTTCCAACGCAGGGATTGGCGAACGGAATATTGGATTGAATGGCTGTCTCTTCAATGTCGGCATATCCTTTTTTTCCCCGTGAGAAATTGTCGTTCAAGAATCCGCAATTCTTGGGTACTCGCCTGCGAGTACCCACACTCTGAAAAAATCTGTCTCAACCCTTCCCGTGGTTGTCGTCTCTAGAGCAATCCAGAAATTTTTTGAACACACGAAAGGGAGGGCAAACCGGGGAAAGGGGAATCAACTTCTTAGACGGGAAAAACGCTGCTATGATGGATCTCTTTCCCCAACGAGGATTTGAATAACCACGCTATTCAGAGCAGGCTTCAAGGAATCGGATCCGCCCATTTTTAAATGGGCGAATTGAGAGTTGGGACAAAGTACCGATCTTTGATTGAGCAGCTTACCGAACGAAAGTTCTGTGGTCATAAACTCTGATATCTACGTGCTGCCGGGGAATTCTGTCGAGGACAAGGTCAGGCCATCCATGAGCAAGACCGCCACCTGGCCTGTACTGCGATTATGCCAGATCACATCGGCCTTCCCATCTCCATCTGCGTCACCCACCTGCGCAATACGCCACCCCGAGGGCATACCCGGCAAAAAGCCGGATATCTCAATCTCCCCTCCGTTCATCAACCAGATCCCCACCTTCCCGGTACCGGTATGACGCCAGACCATATCGGTCGTCCCATCCCCGTTCAGATCACCAAAGCCTGCTTTCTCCCAGTCTGGTGTGGTCCCTCCGAGGAATCCCACCGAAGTGATCGTCGCCTCATCCATCACCCACACGGCAGATACCCCTCCGCTATGGCGCCAAATGATGTCCGCCAGACCATCCGCATTCACATCACCGATCCCAACGATCTGCCACGCTAAGGGCACACCGGGCAGTGAACGGAATCTGCTAATTGAGGGCCCATCCATGAGCCAGACCGCAACAGCTCCGTTTAGCTTATTGTGCCAGATGAGATCGGCACTTCCATTGCCGTCCATATCGCCCACTCCCTTAATCACCCAATCCAAGGAAGCGCTCCCGGGGAAACTGGCGGACGTGATCGTCAATCCGTTCAAAAACCAGACAGCCACCGCGCCACTAAGAGTGTTACGCCAGACAATATCAGCCATTCCGTCATTACTCACATCACCCACTCCAACGATCTGCCAATCGGATGAGACCCCACCCAGGAAACCAGAGGAACCAATCAACCCACCATTCATTAACCACACCGCCACCTCACCGGTTCTCACATTGCGCCAGACAATATCCGCCTTGCCATCTCCATTGAGATCGGAACTGACAGGGGCACGAGGCGACGGTTCCTCAAAAGGAGGCTGAAGGCCGAGGAACACCCCGGATTCTGAGGTAAAGCTTACCCCTTTTGGCAGAATTAACCGGATAGTCGCACTTGGATCGCTGACATCGATGAGGTTATTCATCTCGACCCTGGCCGATAAAAACGCCTCAATGGGTAGCTCCTGCCCATCAACAACTGTAACTCTGACCTCCAACTCCTTTGGCTCCGGTAAAGGAAGCCCAAGAGCCTGATCACTCATCTCTCCCAAACGAATGATCGCATTGGTAAAGCAATTGGAAGACAAATCCTGACAAGAGGGAAACCCATCGACCCTCATAGAAAATCTGATGTTGGCAATGGCCACGCCCGGATCCAGCGAAAACCTCAACCGGTCATTGATTTGAATGGAGGCCAATCCCATACCCTCTTGCGAACTTTGATCGGGAGTCGTCGAGGTCACTTTAAGCGCGAGGGTTCCAGTGGCTAAATTCGCTGTGGCATAGGCTGAGCCGGCTTCACCGTCTGGTCCGATTACCGGACCCGTGTCCAATTGGATTTCAGTACGTCCATTTTCCTCGACAACTGAATTCCCACCAATCGGCCCTGAAACACCAATTTCGATTTTATACGCAAGGCTCTGTGACGGGACAGACAGACAAACCATCCCCACCAGAATGAGGGATATGATGGTCTGGCTCAGACCGGTTACGTCGGGCATTATGTGTTTCGACATCAATTGATTTGACATAAGAGATTACATGAGCAAGGTTGACTAACCTTATCGGATAGACAATTCCATTCTTAAAAATCAGGCACCACATTCCAGATCTTTTCTCCCTCGCCATTTCTTTATTTTCTTACCAGACTCCTCTAAAACGTTAAAAATTCTCGCGCGCGGAGAACACCAAAAGAATCATTCCTCCCTTATATTCCAAAGGCTATTTCCCTATACGGTCATCAATTTCAAAAATCACCAATGGGAGTCGATCTTATCTCTAGTCTCAGCCTTTCTATTTAAACTCAACCGGAAATTGCAGAGATTCCGGGTTGAAAACAGAAGGGACCCGAATGGCTGTTCGTTCCTTCGATCGGAAGAAGAGCAGGCAGATCTGGTCTAAAAGGGGTAGGACATCATCCAACTCGGAATGAATTGATCTGGAAGCAGGGCACATGAACCGGACGAACACGTTTTTTTAAATTAGCAGGAGAGAGCAAACCGTCGTGGAAGAGAAAACCAAAAAAGGAATGGGAACAAGGGATTTGTCGCGAAAAACAAAATCGGCGGGATGCGTTGACATGCCACAGAAGATCAATGAGAGACCCTCCTCATAAGCAGGGAAAAGTCTCTTACCGTATTCTCAAGAGAGAAAGATGAAAAGTGAAGAAAGGTTTTCCATAAAAAAAGCCTCACACCCGAAGATGTGAGGCTTTCATAGAGAGACGAGGTTTTGTCCTACCGTTTGTGCCGTAGGTTTTGCCTTCTGTCGAAACAGCCGGACCGACAGCCGGGCCTACTCTGAGTTTAGTAAAACGGCTGTCCCCGGCACAGTTACAATGAAACCATCATTCCCATGGTTTCCTTTGCGGTTTGGCCTTTAGCATTAAACCTTGCCAAATTACGAGATCATCCTTATTGAATTTCCCAGTCAGTAGAGGTGCCGCTCGGAAATTTGGTGTCCATGACGTCTTTCCCGTTCATTAACCACAGCGCCACCGCCCCACTCGTGCGGTTTTGCCAAATGACGTCATCCTGACCATCCGCATTCACATCACCCATTCCCGTGATCTGCCAGTCCAGAGGCACTCCACCAGGAAACCCGACAAAGGCGACCGTGGGTCCGTTCATAATCCAGATGGCCACCGAACCATTGAGCTTTTGGTGCCAAACGATATCGGCAGTTCCGTTGCCATCCACATCCCCGATTTCCTTGATGACATAACTAAGAGGCGCACTCCCTGGAAATCCGGTCGACGTGTGGGTCAAGCCGTTCATGAACCACACCGCCACCGCCCCGCTCGTTGTATTCCGCCAAATCACATCGGCTTTTTCATCGGCATTCACATCACCGACACCGGAAACTTCCCATTGCACAGGCGCACTGCCAGGGAAGCCGGATTGAGCAATGGTCGATCCGTTCATGAGCCAGATAGCCAAGCCCCCGCTGAGCTTATTGTGCCAGATAAGATCCGCGGTTCCATTGCCATCCACATCACCGATTCCTTTGATCACATAATTGAGGGACGCACTTCCTGGGAAACTAGTCGACGTGTGGGTCAAGCCGTCCATGAACCACACCGCCACGACCCCGGTCGTCGTATTCCGCCAAATCACGTCAGCCTGGCCGTCGGCATTCACATCGCCCGTACCCATGATCTGCCAATTCGATGGAACACCACCCAATACACCGGTGGTGGTCACCGCGGCATTGTTCATAAGCCAGCCCACCACCAGCCCATTGAGGTTATTGCGCCAAAG
>CAZBQO010000009.1:0-31768 GCA_964494125.1 uncultured Nitrospira sp.
GCAGCCAGGAGCAGCACACACACCACCTGAAAAAGAGGAGATTGTGTGATTGAAGAGCGGAGAGAGGACGGAGAGAGTGCTTGAGGGTGAGGGCTATCCACTCATGACTCGCTTATTGGCCTGATGGAGCAGCATGATATTGCGGACATACACCACGGTTCCAACGCTTTGGCCGGCCATGAATACCAGATCGGCAATGTGAATGGCATAGGTCAGCACAATCACACTCCCAACCAGGCTCATGTACCAGAACGACATGGGAATTTGGCTTTCCTCGTTGCGTTCCGACACCACCCATTGCACCAACCAGCGTGAGAAAAAAATGCCTTGCCCAAAAAACCCAAAGCCGATCCAGAGGAGTTCCTCAAACGACATGGCCAGAATAGAGTGCGTGAAGGATTCGAACATTGTCAGTAACAGGAAATGAATCGCCGAAAGGTGTCCATCAATTCAGATCCCTTCCGATGCATTAAAGATTTGTGGTAGGTCAATCGTTTCCAAAAGGTGGTCATTTCAAGAATGCTACGGATCGGATTTCTCGGGATGGCTACCCTTCATGGTGTAGTTCAAACAGCGTTTTTGCATCCATCTGACGGCAAAGAGATCATACAGACCGGCAAAAAGCCTGTTGCCAATTCCGTATTTTGATGTCCCATGGGCTCTTGGAAAATGCTGGACGGGGATTTCAGTCACCGTAAACCCATACATTTGCGCCAGCGCCGGGAAAAACCGGTGCATGTTTTTAAATGGAGGAAGTCGTTTGACCACGGCCTGCTTAAAGATCTTCAAGGAACAGCCGGTATCTGAAATGCCGTCATGCACAGCCCAATTGCGAACCTGGTTGGCAATTTTTGACGACCATCGACGGACCAGATTGTCATGTCTGGCTTGTCGCCGCCCACACACTAAATCATAGCGTTCCACGAATGGAAGAAGTTTAGCAAAGTCATTCGGATCATACTGCAGATCACCGTCCATGGTGGCAACGAGTTCTCCTCTGGCCTCCCGAAAGCCCGCATCGAATGCCGCCGTTTGCCCGTGATTCCGGTCTAAATGAATCACCCGTATCGCAGGAAACTGTTTGGATAACTCATCCAGCAACGGCCCACTCCCGTCCACACTTCCATCGTCCACAAAGACAAGCTCAAATGCCGCAGAGCCACTTTCAGGCCTTGACTCAAAAAACTTAAGCAATTGGCTTGCTAATAGCGGGATGTTCTCCCGCTCATCTTTAATAGGAATGACAACGGAAATCCAATGGCGCGGCGGGTGAAGACTCATGGATTGCGCGGACTACGCTACAGATTTCAACATCATGACGGAACACACGTTGCGGACCCTCCTACCCGGTCACCATTTTACTGAATATCTAAAAAATCGGTCAAACGACCCTTCATCACGAGGGGCTCTCCCCGTGATTCCTTGATCGCCATGCTACACTCCACACCGACGGTCACGGTCAGTTGACCACGGGAACAACCTTTTGTAAGGTGGAGGACATTTTGAAGGAGGAACATTCATGCAAGAAGACATTCTGCAAGCCTATTTGGAAATAGAGCAAGCGATGCAGCGCTATTCCATATTATTACAGGAGCATGTGAGCCGGCTCGAAACACAGACTGATCCGGAATCCAAAAACCGATTCCATAGAATGAAAGCTGGCTCAAAGGCCATGAGAGACAGCAGCCAGATTTATCTCTCCTATGCGAAATATGTGGCGTATGGAATGCCCGAGGGTGAGGAGCTGGCTGAAGAGGAGGACTTACAAGCCTAGCGAGCCTTCGTACTGCCCAATCGACTCTCCCCTATGAACTGATCGAGGAGACGAAGAAACCCTTTCTGCTGAAAAGAAAACATGGTCGGGGCGAGAGGATTTGAACCTCCGACCTCTCGCACCCCAAGCGAGTGCGCTACCGGGCTGCGCTACGCCCCGACATTATTCTGACCAGTCGTATTCCCATCCGTCGTCATTGGTCGAAAACCTATACCGTCGTTCGCCCCAAAATTTTCAGAATACCTTGCAGTTCCACCTTCGCTTTTTCCACTCGGTCTTTTGGGACTTGAACGGCTTTTTCTGACCGTTTTTTGCGATACCAATATCGCTTCAGGCCCGCAATCGTATACCCTTCATCATAGAGCATTCGTTTTATTTCAAAGACCGTTTCAATGTCGGCTTTCGAATAGACCCGGTGTTTGCCCTGACTTTTCTTAGGTTTGAGAAAAATGAATTCTGACTCCCAAAACCGCAGGACATACGCGGGAAGATTCGTCAAATCGGCGACTTCCCCTATTTTATAAAAGGCCTTATCCTCGTATTTGGTTCCAACCCCCATACCTGCAATCACCCCACGGTGCGTCTAGCAAGAGAGTGAACGAGACCGAATGCGAGATTCTCGCCCGTCAAGAATTGACATATTTCTTAAAGAGTTGGCTTGGTCGGAAGGTCACCACGCGTCTGGGCGTAATGGCAATTTCTTCTCCGGTTCTTGGGTTCCTGCCTTTACGCTCTCCCTTGTTCCGGACAACAAAGTTTCCAAACCCGGCAATTTTGACGACTTCTCCCTGTTGAAGCATCGACTTGATCAAATCCAAGACGTGCTCCACCATTTCCATTGAGTCGGTTTTTTGGATAGCTGCCGTCTCTGTGATGATTTCGGCAATGTCAGCCTTGCGCATAAATCAAAACCCCCTCACCAGTGGTCTCGAAGACCGTACATACGGATTGTGAATTCACGCCTCCGACCGTTGTTGCTGGCAGCAACGTAACGGGCAACGCAGATGATGTCAAGAACCGGGCTCTTTAGAGGATTCCCCTTTGTCAGCCTTATACTCGGAGAGACCGCTATCCCGTTTACGGCTTCTCCTTCATGAGCTTATACTCAATACTGTCGGCCAGGGCCTGCCAACTGGCTTCAATGATGTTCTCCGATACCCCGACCGTCCCCCATTTTTCCTTGTGATCCCCCGACTCAATCAGGACTCGCACACGAGAACCCGTTCCATGTCGTCCGGTCAGCACACGGACCTTATAGTCCAGAAGTTTGACTTCCTTTAACTGCGGATAGAAATGCTCCAGCGCTTTCCGAAGGGCATGATCAAGGGCATTCACCGGCCCATCGCCGACCGCCGCGGTATGTTCAATCACTTCCCCGACTTTGACCATAATCGTGGCTTCGGAAATGGGGTCTTCATTCGTTTTCCGTTTTTCCACAATGATCCGGCACCCCAGGAATTCGAATGATGGGGTATAGGTCCCCATGGCTTTCCGCACTAACAATTCAAAAGACCCTTCTGCGCCTTCAAATTGGTAGCCTTCATATTCCAACGTTTTGAGAGAATCCAGTAATTCAAGGACCTTGGGATTATCCTGAGGAAGATCCAGTCCGAAGGTTTCCATCTTTCCAAACACGGCACTTCGTCCGCTGCTATCGGAAATTAACACGCGGCGATGGTTGCCGACGATATCGGGATTCACATGTTCATAGGTGAGCGGGTTTTTTTGCACCGCATGAATATGCACTCCCCCTTTATGCGCAAACGCGGTATCTCCCACATAAGGCTGCCGTTTATTGGGAGTCAGATTGGCCATCTCGGCCACATAATGAGAAATGGCGCGAAGGTGCGCCAAACGTCCATCCCCCAGCGCTGTTCGTTCCATTTTCAATTCCAAATTGGCCATCACGGAACACAGGTTGGCATTCCCGCACCGCTCTCCAATGCCGTTGATCGTTCCCTGGACCTGAATCGCTCCCGCTTGCACGGCAATCAATGAATTGGCGACCCCCATCTCCGCATCATTGTGTGCATGGATGCCTAACGGCACAGAACAGTTCTTGCGGACCTCCGCAAAGATCTCCCCGATATCCCATGGCATCGTTCCCCCATTGGTATCGCACAACACGATCCGTTCCGCCCCGGCTTCTGCCGCAGCTTGAATGGTTTTCATGGCGTAGGCGGGATCCGTTTTATAGCCATCGAAAAAATGTTCGGCATCGTAAAAGACCTGCCGTCCCCTCGACCGGAGATAGGAGATGGAATCGGCAATCAGTTCTAAATTGATGGCCAACGTCGTTTCCAAGGCTTCGGTCACATGGAGGGTCCAACTTTTCCCAAAGATGGTCACAATGTCCGTTTCAGCGGATAAGAGGGCCTCCAGCGTCGGATCGGCCTTTGCCGTATTTTTGGCTTTTCGCGTCGAACCAAATGCTACAATTTTGGCGTGCTGCAATGGAGTCGATTTCATGACTTGGAAAAACTCAATGTCCTTCGGGTTGGCTCCCGGCCACCCTCCTTCGATGAAATGGACCCCTAGCTCATCTAATTTAAGGGCGATGCGAACCTTATCCTCCACCGAAAAGCTGACATCCTCGGCCTGAGCTCCATCCCGGAGAGTCGTATCGTAGATTTCGATGACCGGAAATTGAGAATTCATATCACGCATTCGTACCATCGGTGTCGACACACATTCCCACGCTAAGCCTTTCTGCTCCCCGGAGGTACTTCTAATTCAAACTCCTGGTGCAAGGCCCGAACAGCTAACTCCATATATTTTTCTTCCACCACACAAGAGATTTTTATCTCCGAGGTACTGATCATCATGATATTAATGCCTTCACGTGAGAGCGTTTGAAACATTCTGGCTGCGACACCGGAATGCGAACGCATTCCCACTCCGACTAACGAAACTTTGGCAATGGATTCGTTCACCTCGACCGTCCGCGCTTCCACTGATTTGGCAATGTCTCTGATGAGGCTCATACCTCGAGTAAGGTCGGCTCTCGGCACGGTAAAGGAAATATCCGTCAGGGAATCCTGACTCACATTTTGAATAATCATATCCACATTGATGGCGGCGTCGGCAATGGAGCAGAACAATGTAGCCGCAATCCCAGGGTGATCCGGGACCCCGACCACCGTGACCTTGGCTTGATTCCGATCGCCCGTGACTCCGGAGACTAAGACTTGTTCCATATCGACATCCTCTTTTACCACGCAGGTTCCAGGCCCGTCCTGAAAACTGGATCGCACTTCCACAGGGACCTGATATTTCGCCGCCAACTCCACCGAACGAGATTGTAGAACCTTTGCACCCAGACTCGCTAACTCTAACATTTCTTCATAGGAAATTTTATCCAATCGTCTCGCGCCCGGCACAATATTGGGATCGGCCGTGTATACCCCATCCACATCGGTATAAATAAAGCAGCTATCGGCCTTGAGCGCGGCCGCCAAGACCACGGCCGTCAAATCCGAGCCGCCGCGCCCTAACGTGGTCACATCGGATGCGGCGTTGATACCTTGAAACCCGGCTACGATGGGAACAATCCCGTCACGCAAGGCTCCAAGCACCCGGTCCGTATCGACACGGGAGACTCGGGCTTTGGTATGTGTGCTATCGGTCACGATCCCAACCTGACGCCCCGTAAAGGATTGCGCCCTGATCCCAAGACTTTTGAGGGTCATCGCCATCAGCGCAATCGTCACCCGTTCTCCAGAAGATAGGAGCACATCCAGCTCCCGATCATCTGGATCAACGCTCAAGGTCTTGGCCATTTTCATGAGGCGATCCGTTTCCCCGCTCATCGCGGACAACACGACCACCAGTTGATGCCCCTCCCGGTAAGTGTGCTGAATAAGCCGAGCCACGTTTTGGATTCGTTCCAGGCTCCCCACTGATGTACCGCCGAATTTTTGAATATACAGTGCCATAGGCTTCAGTGAGTGACCATAAATCGCTCAAACAGTTTGGTAGCATCACGGAGTGGGCGATTAGCTACCTCACGTTCATTCATTGGTCCCGCATGATTTTCGGATTTTTCCCCAGGCCCCTCAAACACCAGATAGGGCGATATGGAAGACCCTCCATCCTTCTGCCAATTCGGACATGGAGTCACCAGGACAACGATGCGGATAGAGTCGGTGCTGCCAACAGACTGATGGATGGCTCCAATGACCTGTTCGTCCACTTGCCCAAGATATTCCACTAATTGTGAGGGTGGCACCGCCTGTCCATCCTTCAAGCCCCACTCGTAAAAAGGAATGTGCAGACAGACCAGGTCATGCCTGTCCAACGCCGTCGAAGCCTGATTGGCTAAGACCTGCAACCATGCGATATCTCCCCCTCCCACGTGTTCGATCTTGATCGTCTGGAGTCCAGCAGCCATTCCAACACCGATATACGGCCCATCGGACGAAATCACGAGACCGTTGACTGCCCACCGCTCATGTAATTGAGGCAAATCCACAGGTTTCCCCGACCCCCACAACCATAAACAATTGGCCGGTTTCAACCCGGCACTCAGGCGCTCGTGATTCACAGGATGATGGCAGAGGATCACCCTGGACGCCGCCATAAGTTCACGTAAAATGTGCGATCCATCGCCGGTCGGCAGATACGCCTCGATCGACTGCCCTAAGGCCTCATATGGGTTGCGACAGGCCACTTTCCCGCTCGCGCCCACCCAGACCATAAGATGCCGATGATGGCTGCCCATGTAAAATTGAATATTTTCAGAAATCAATTGTTCATTAACGGCATCAATGAGTTCTCGGGCCTCCTCAGTCCCGATTCCTCCGCCATAGGGGTCGTCCATGAATAGGTGAGGACCAAATTTTTTTTCATCCCCCCATCCATCCTGACCCCGGAGAGTCACCAAATGACAAAGATAGGCCACATCATGGGCGTCCAGAACAACCTCTAATCCCCCTGCCTCAAAGGCACCAGGACCGGTATACCATTTGTGCGGATCGTATCCCAATAAAGCCAGCAGGGCCATTTCCCCGCAAAAGGGACGGGTTTCCCTGGGAACCCCTAAGCGCCCCAGTTTACCATGCTCCGCCAATTCATCCAGGTGCGGTGTCCGAGCCGATTCTAAGACGGTTTGGTCTCCTAATTCTTGATAGGCCTGTCCTGTCAATCCATCGACGTGAATCACGATCGTTTTTCGCACGACCTGAGCCTCACTGTGTTGAGTTAATGAGTAGTTGAACGAACAATCCGGGTATTCAGAAGACCATGAGGGATTATTGATTCGTTAATTGCGCTCTGACCGCTTCATGTGTTGCAGGAACCGTCACCGGTCGATAGGAGACCGAGATGGCCGTATCCGGATCTTTTAACCCGTGTCCGGTTAAGGTACACACAATATCCCCCTCCTTCGGCAACAACCCGGCGCGATTCATTTTGTCAATCCCAGCCAGAGACGCAGCGGAAGCGGGCTCGCAAAAGACCCCTTCTTCACTCGCCACCATTTGATACGCTCGAAGAATTTCTTCGTCCGACACCATGTCCAGGTATCCGTGTGATTCCTCAACCGCTTCCAGGGCCAAACACCAACTGGCCGGATTGCCAATCCGAATGGCTGAAGCAATGGTTTTCGGCTCATCCACGACATGACCCCTGACCAAGGGCGCAGCTCCTTCCGCTTGAAACCCGAACATCCGAGGCAACTCTTGCGTTTGTCCGGCCTTGTGGTACTCCCGATATCCTCGCCAATACGCAGTAATATTCCCCGCGTTCCCTACCGGGAGGGCATGAATGACCGGGGCATACCCTAACTGATCACAAATTTCCATGGCCGCCGTTTTCTGGCCCTCCAAACGAAACGGGTTAATTGAATTGACCAATTCAATGGCGGTTTCCTCGCACAAATCTTTTACGATCGTTAAGGCCTGATCAAAGTTTCCTTCAATCTGAATGACTCGGGCCCCATGCATGAGGGCCTGCGTCAACTTACCCAATGCGATATTCCCTGCCGGCACGACGACATAGACCGGCAACCCCGCCTTCGCCCCATAGGCCGCTGCCGAAGCGGAGGTGTTGCCTGTCGAGGCGCACATGAGCCCCCTGGCCTTGCTTTCTACGGCCTTGGAAACCGCCATGGTCATCCCCCGGTCCTTAAAGGAACCGGTTGGGTTGGCCCCTTCTATTTTTAAATACAGTCCCAGGCCAGGACAAATTTTCCCGGCTAAGCGCTTTGCTGGAATAAGTGGGGTATTCCCCTCCAGTAGTGACACGATCGGAGTCTGCTCTCCCACCGGAAGGAATTTCCGATATTCCTCGATAATGCCACGCCAAGGAATCATAATGGCTTGTCCCCCTTCGTGACGCAATTTGGCCTCATGTATTATTCCACCCCTTCCATCCGAAGTAACGTCGTTGGCTCCGATACCATGGGAAGTGCATTAATTTCCTGGAGTGCCGATTGAACCGCCCGCTCCACCGAGCGATGTGTCAAGATGACCAACGGCACCGTTTGTCCTTCCTTGCGCCCTTTTTGCAGGACAGACGAGATACTGATCCCCCGCTGTCCAAGAATTCCCGATATGGACGATAGAACGCCGGGTTGATCTTTGACCATGCACCGTAAATAATACCGGCTTTCAATCTCGTCCATCGGCCGTATGGCAATAGGCTCACGTGATTCCCATTGGAATGAGGTCACAGGAACCCGTCCGGCAACCCCGGCGATACGATTGCGTGCCAAATCGATAATATCCCCCACAACCGCACTGGCTGTGGGAAGCGAGCCAGCCCCTTTGCCGTAGAGCACAACATCTCCAACCGCGTCACCTATCAGATGAATGGCATTGTAGACCCCATTGACCTGTGCAATGGGAGATCCGGCCGGCACCAGAGCGGGATGCACTCGTGCCTCAATGGCATGCTCGTGAAGTTTCGCGATCCCCAGCAATTTAATGGTAAACCCGAGTTCACGGGCAAACTCGATATCCACCGTCGAAATACGGGAAATGCCCTCAGTGAAGATGGCTCCCATGGGCACGGGAGTCCCATACGCCAGATTCACCATGATAGCCAGCTTGTGAGCGGCATCCACGCCATCAACATCCAGTGACGGATCCGCTTCGGCATACCCTTCCCGTTTCGCTTCCTGTAATATTTCCTCAAAATCACGGTGCTCATTGGTCATCCGGGTCAGAATATAATTTGACGTGCCATTCATGATCCCTGTAATCGACAAGATCCGGTTTGCCGCTAAGCCTTCGGTAAGCGAGCGAATGATGGGAATGCCTCCCCCCACACTCGCTTCAAACCCGAGATCAACGCCTGCCTTGAATGCCGCCTCAAATATCTCTTCTCCATGGTCCGCCAACAACGCTTTATTCGCCGTGACCACACACTTGTTTCGTTCAAGCGCCTGAAGAATAAACCGTTTGGCCGGTTCATGTCCGCCAATTAATTCCACCACGATATCAATAGCCGAATCATCCAGAATGTCCCTGACATCTGTCGTGAGTACCCCTTGAGGTACCGAAACCCCGCGATCGGTTTTCACATCCAAGTCCGCAATTCGCACCAGTGACACCGGAACTCCAACACGTTTCGTGATGAGACTGACATTTTCCTGGAGAATCTTCACGACTCCTGTTCCCACCGTCCCAAACCCGATCAGCCCAACCTGGATCGTCTTTCGCATTACACCTCTCCATCCAGTTTTAAGGCCTGACGGATTCCTCGAACGGCCTGGAAAATCCGGTGCTCATTTTCGACTAATGCAAAGCGAACATAGTCATCGCCGCCTTCGCCAAATCCTATTCCCGGTGACACCGCCACTTTGGCATCTCGTAACAATAACTTGGAAAACTCCAACGACCCCATTCCAAGGTAGGGTTGTGGGATTTTTGCCCAGGCAAACATGGTGGCGCGAGGATAGTCGATCTGCCAACCAATGCGATTGAGCCCGCGGACCAGAGCATTGCGCCGTCGCTCATATCGTCCCACAATTTCTTTTACGCAATCCTGCGGACCGTTCAGGGCAATAATACTGGCAATTTGAATAGGCTGGAACATGCCATAATCCAGATAACTTTTGATCTTGGTCAACGCACCAATGACTTCACGATTCCCGACACAAAATCCAACCCGCCACCCCGGCATGTTATAACTCTTCGAGAGGGAGTAAAATTCCACGCCAATTTGTTTGGCCTCAGGAATTTGAAGAAGGCTCGGGGCTTTGTACCCATCGAACACGATATCGGCATAGGCCAAATCATGAATGACCCAGACTTGATGTTCCAGGGCAAACTCCACCACCTTTTTGAAAAACTCCAGATCAACCACGCGAGTGGTTGGATTATGAGGAAAACTGATGATCAACGCCCGAGGAGCCGGTTGCGTCTGCTTGAAGGCCTTTTTCAGATTTTCGAAAAAATCCGAATCCGGCCCTAGTTCAACCCCGCGGACTTCACCACCCGCGATAATCACACTGTACATATGAATCGGATACGTGGGGGTCGGCGCCAGAACCACGTCACCCGGTCCCACCATGGCTAGGGCCAGATGCGCCAATCCTTCCTTCACCCCAAGGGTCACAATCGCTTCCGTCTCCGGATCGAGACTGACCTCGTAATTTCGTTGATACCAATCGCAAATCGCATGACGCAATTTCGTAATTCCGCGTGAAGCCGAATAGCGATGATTGCGCCCGAGTCGCGCGGTCTCAATCAATTTGTCTACAATATGACGGGGTGTGGGCTGGTCAGGATTGCCCATGCCTAAATCAATGATGTCTTCTCCCCGCTTCCGGGCTTGGAGTTTTAACTCTTGAACCTGAGAGAAGACGTATCCTGGCAGACGTTGAATTCGGTAAAAAGGTTCCATTGTTTGTGTAAAATGACGAATCGTCCTTGATGGTTTGGGAAGGAAATGGATAGATAATCGTACGATTTAATAGAGTTTTTATTCTAGATGAGGTAACGCGACCAGTCAATTTCAGAGTAGGGGAATTTTCAGTCAATTTTTCCCGATTCGCTCCCCCTGAACTGAAAATCCCTTTATTGCAGGAAGATTTTCCCTTTTGCCATAATGAGATCTCGTTGATTCATCACTCGCCCGGACCTTAAAGGACTTCCATGGCACGACTCGGCGTGAATATCGATCATGTGGCGACTCTTCGCCAAGCTCGTGGAGGACATGAACCAGATCCCATTGTCGCGGCTTCGTTGGCTCACCTTGCCGGGGCCGATGGCATTGTCGTGCACCTCCGGGAGGACCGGCGGCATATTCAGGATCGGGATCTGACCATTTTGCGTGAAACCGTGCAGACGCATCTTAACTTAGAAATGGCCGCTGACGATGCGGTAGCCAAAATTGCCTTGAACATTAAACCCGATCTGGTGACCCTCGTGCCCGAACGGCGCCAGGAACTCACCACAGAGGGTGGGTTGGACGTGATCGAGCATCGGGACCGTATCCAGGCCATGGTGCAATTACTCCATGAAGGCGGCATTCCCGTCAGTCTGTTCATTGATCCTGATGTCAATCAACTTCGCGCCGCCCACAAGGTCCAAGCAGACTGCATAGAAATCCATACCGGTCGGTACGCCAATACCCGCCGTCAGCAGGAAGAAGATGTTGAACTTGACGCGTTGATTCAAACGGCCAAACTTGCGTCGAAATTAGGATTGCGTGTGAGTGCGGGGCATGGGCTGAATTACCGGAATATCAGGCGGCTGACCGGCATTTCGGAAATTGAAGAATTCAACATCGGTCATAGCATTATTGCTCATGCCCTGTTTGTCGGACTTGAACGAGCGGTCCGTGACATGAAACACCTCCTGGGTTAACGTCTACGAGAAGAAACAGGATCCCATCGGTGTGCACGGTGGATGATCCGGAGACATCCACGAGTCAATTCAAAAACAGTGTACAACCCGAATATCGTCCTCAACCGCCTACGCATGACTTGCTGTTACTCATGCATTAACCAACCATTTCTTCTTGTTCCTGTGATTTGCCTATGTGGGTCGTGACCGCTGAACAAATGCAAACACTTGATCGGCGCACGATTCAAGAAACCAAGGTTCCCGGCATCACCTTAATGGAGCGGGCGGGAACCGGTGCGATGAGCCACCTTATCGAAGCCTATGGTTCCCCTAAAGGCAAAAAGGTCGTCATTCTTTGCGGCAAGGGCAATAATGGTGGAGACGGTTTGGTTGTTGCCAGGCTCTTGGCAAAAAAGGGTGCAAAGCTGAAGGTAGTCTTGATGGCTCCACTCAAGGCACTCAGTCCCGATGCGAAGATTATGTATCGACGGCTTAGCAAAATCATCAGACCATCTCTGTTAACCGTCAATCCCTCGGAGGAATCCCTGCATTCCCTCACCCAAGACGCGGATATTCTTGTCGATGCGCTCCTTGGGACGGGCCTCTCTTCTGCAGTTCGCCCACCCTACTCCTCCGCCATCGTGGCCATGAATGCCTCGCAGGCCTTTACCGTAGCCATAGATATTCCGTCAGGATTGGATAGCAACACCGGGGCCATACTGGGAGCCGCTGTTCAGGCCGATCTCACCGTGACGTTCGGATGCCCGAAACTCGGCCTGTATCTTGGTTCAGCCATCGACAAAGTTGGTACCATCCAAGTCGTCGATATTGGGATTCCCCAGGAGTTTGTGTTGGATCTGAACCCCCAGGTTCATCTTCTGGCACAAAAAATGGTTCGCCCCCTTATTCCTCTTCGCCCCCTGTCCTCACACAAGGGGACCTTTGGACATGCAGGAATTGTTGGTGGTTCACAAGGGAAAACAGGGGCTCCGGCTATGGCTGGACTAGGTGCACTTCGTATTGGGGCCGGCCTGGCAACCGTGGCTACTCCTCAAAGCATTTCTCCCATTTTGGAGTCAAAGCTCTTGGAGGTGATGACTGAGCCCATGCCGGAATCGTCCCAACACCTGCTGGGAATGGAAGCCTACCCGGGCCTTCTCGCGTTCGCCGCTAAAAAATCGGCTCTGGCTTTCGGACCCGGTATGGGGACCTCTCCTGAAACAACCGAGGTCTTGCGGCATCTCCTTCCTCAACTGGAGGCACCCTGCGTTCTCGATGCCGATGCCCTCAACGGATTAGTCCAACATCAGCAAATATTTTCAGCCTTGAAACGACCGCCAATTCTGACCCCACATCCTGGAGAGATGGCCAGGCTTCTTGGAGCCTCCTCCAAACAAGTCAATGAGGATCGCATCGGCGTCAGCAGACGGTTTGCCATGCAACATCAGGTGGTCCTGGTATTAAAAGGCGCTCGAACTATCATCGCCGAACCGCAGGGACAAGTAGCCATTTGTCCGACAGGGAATCCTGGAATGGCTTCCGCCGGAATGGGAGATGTCCTAACCGGAATCATTACCGGTTTATTAGCTCAGGGCTTAAGCGGTTGGGATGCGGCCCGGGCGGGCGTCTATCTGCATGGATTGGCAGGCGATCTGGCTGCCGCCACCATCGGTGAACCAGGATTGATCGCGGGGGATGTGTTGACCACAATTCCTCATGCATTGACCCAGACTCTGTCTCATTAGTAGAAACTCATGAATCTGAATCCCTCTCACGCCACACCTCATCAGACCTCAACCGGGAATGCTCTTCAACTACGGATGGCATCTGCCCAGGAAACCATCCAATTCGGTGAACGGTTAGGGCAACAGTTAACAGGAGGAGACGTGCTGGCTCTTACGGGTGACTTGGGAGCAGGAAAAACCGTTCTCACCTGTGGTATCGCCCTTGGGCTAGGAATTCCAATGGATCAAGTCAGCAGTCCCACGTTTACCCTTATTCAAGAATATCCAGGGACTATTCCGCTTATTCATGTGGATTTATATCGTCTTGAGGGGCCATCCGATATATCCACATTAGGATTAGAGGAATATTTCACTCCAAACACCATTGTCCTCATTGAATGGGCGGAGCGGTTCCCTCAGATTTTACCCTCCGACCACATGGCCATTTGCTTGGAATACGGGGAGGAAGAAAACATCCGCATCGTAACCCTGTCCGGAACCGGACCCAAAACTATCCGCAAAGTGGCCAACATCCAAGGAAATTTGTCAAACCCACATTGACTCAACTTATCGGTACCGCATACAACTGAACCGACATCGTCGTGCGGCCATCCGATCCGAATTCAATAACGAAGGCGCCGCATCGACCCACAAATGAAATAGCGAGCATACTCATTTCAGACGATCCCTACCACACCCAACAATTATACAAACGAAACAGCTCACCTGATGAAAGATCAAGAACTCTCCCCTCTCATGCGCCAGTTTCAGGATGTAAAGGCTCAACATCCTGATGCCATTGTATTTTTTCGTGTTGGGGATTTTTATGAAATGTTTTTTGAGGACGCCGAAGAGGCCTCGAAACTCCTTGGCATCGTCTTAACAGCACGAGGCAAGGCCAAAGGGGAGGCCATCCCTCTTTGCGGAGTCCCCTATCACACTTCAACCGGGTATATCGCAAAGCTCTTAAAGGCTGGGAAAATCGTGGCCTTATGCGAACAAGTCGAAGACCCCAAGCTTGCCAAAGGGCTCGTCCGTCGTGAAGTCGTGCGTGTCTATACCCCTGGAACCTTATACGATCATGAGTTGCTTCCGGCAGGAGAGGCCAATTTCCTGTCAGCGCTGTGTTGCACCCCGTTATCCTCATCGGAGAATACGACCCTAGCTAATCGCTTTGGACTGGCCTCCCTAGACCTTTCAACCGGCGAATTTTGGATCTCAGAGTCCTGGATGAAGCATTCGTTACAAAGTGTCGTCGATGAACTGGTCCGCCTCGAGCCCAAAGAAGTCATCTTTCCTGCTGGAATACAGGAGGCCATGACCTCCGCATTCCAATCCTTGCCTATCGCCCGTATCGTGCCCCGTGATGCCACGACCTTTGGCCTTGAGGAAAGCAAGACCATCCTCACAAGAATTTTCCAAGTCGATCGTATCGAAGACCTCCAGCTACATGGCCTCCACTCCGGACTTCAGGCTGCGGGCGGCCTTTTACACTACCTGGCTGACACTCAGCCCACGCTCGTGCATGCCCATATACGGCGGCCATGGATTCGACTTCTCGAACATGAAATGCAATTGGATCAGACCACCCTGCGAAATTTAGAAGTTCTCAAGCCCGTATCCGAACAACGCCAAAGCCCTACCTTACTCACGACATTGGATAAGACCAAAACTCCAATGGGCACAAGACTTTTGCGGGAGTGGATCGTCCGTCCCCTGACCCAGGTCACGGCCATACAACTACGCCAGGAAGCCGTGAAGGAATTGGTCCTTCATCTTGGGATTCGCATGACGATTCGTGAGCATCTCAAAACGGTACAAGACCTTGAACGACTGAATAGTCGGATTGTCCTGGAAGTGGCCAATCCTCGAGACCTCATGAATCTCCATCGCTCTCTTGAAAACTTGCTCGTACTGCAACAACTCTTACCGTCTCTCAAATCTCCCATGCTGCAAACCCTCCATGAGGCGTGGGATCCCCTCCAAGATGTCTCATCCTGGATTGCCGACACCATTAATCCCAACCCACCCCTTTCGGCCAAGGAAGGAGGCATTATTCAAGCAGGGGTGAATGCAGAACTGGATGAGCTGCGAATTCTGGCAAAAGAAGGCACCCGGTTACTGGCCGAAATGGAAACTCGGGAACGCAACCGGACCGGCATCGACTCTCTCAAGGTGAAATTCAATCAGGTCTTTGGCTATTACATTGAAGTGACGAAAGCGAATTTATCGCGTGTTCCTGCCGATTACCACCGGAAACAAACTCTGGTCAATGCCGAACGGTTTACTACCGGAGAGCTACAAGACCTCGAAGGTCGGCTCTCCAGCGCAGACCAAAAAATGAAAAATCTGGAAGGGCAGTTATTTGGTGAAATCCGTCGCCGTGTCGCATCTGCCACCATCAGAATCCAGGGAATGGCGCAGCAACTGGCCAGGCTGGACGTCCTGACGGGTTTGGCGGAGGCAGCTGCCGTCAACCGGTATCATCAGCCGACGGTCCATGAAGGCGGAACAATCCAGATCAGGGACGGTCGCCATCCGGTCATTGAACACATCCAACAGACTGAAGGATTTGTTCCAAACGATACGATACTGGACTTGGACGCAAACAGGCTTTTATTAATAACCGGCCCCAATATGGCAGGAAAAAGTACTTACTTGCGGCAGGTTGCCCTTATCGTGTTGATGGCTCAAATGGGAAGCTTTGTGCCGGCTGAATCAGCCAGGATAGGAATCGTGGACCGGATTTTTACCAGAGTGGGCGCGGCCGACGACCTCAGCGCCGGTCAAAGCACCTTTATGGTCGAAATGAGCGAAACAGCCAGAATTTTGGACACCGCGACTTCGCGAAGCTTATTGCTACTGGATGAAGTTGGCAGAGGAACCAGCACCTATGATGGGCTGAGTATCGCATGGGCATTGGCCGAATATATCTTAGACCGTGGACATTTGGGAGCACGGACCCTTTTTGCCACCCATTACCATGAAATGACTCAATTAGAGGCCCTCCGGGAAGGAATCAAGAATTATACGGTTCTCGTCCAGGAGAAAGGGCAGGATGTTCTATTCTTGAGAAAAATCGTCCAGGGAAAGGCTGATCGAAGCTACGGAATTCAAGTCGCCAAACTGGCAGGGATACCAAAACCGGTTCTGGATCGTGCAAAAAATATTCTGGCTCAGCTTGAACAAGATACCTCGTCTACAAATGTGTCAATCTATGAGGAGTCCTTGAATACCACTCCTCTCGAACACCTCTCACCAAAACCTCATGTTATATTAGATGAAGTCAAACAAATGGATCTTTTTTCGATGACTCCCCTTGAGGCTCTCAATAGACTCGCTGACCTCAAAGCCAGATTGAATGCGGACAATATATAAAAAAAGGCCTGCGGATGTCCGCAGGCCCTTTTCCAAAACCCTTTTAGTAAAGAGTTTCTTGTTACTTAATGTTTATCACCAGATGACGGTAACTTGTATGGTTCTACCTTTTCATACATACCTTTTGTCGGGTCGTAAATTTGGCCAGTCCCTTGATCGGAGTTTGGAATGATTCCCACAATGGCCTGCCCGTCTGGGATCAAAACATCATAAAGCATTTTGCGATTATTGGGCCAACTATCAGCCCTCATGGCTTCCAATACAGGCAATGACCTGAGGCTATGAATACTTCGTGGTTTTTCTGGAGTTCCTGCTACCTCTGTCACTGCCTTAGCTGAAGAGGCTACCCGATGGTTTTGCTCGGTTTCTTGAACAACAATTTCCACCAACCCATAATTTGATGGCTTTGTGTCTGTCATCACAGCCTGACTTGAGGAATCCTTCCCAGCCGCGACTAGTGTTTTCCACACCTCATCGCTCCCTGGATACACCTTGATATTTTTGCCAGGATAATATTTTTGCCAATAATATCCACTCTCCGCATTCCCACCAAATACGGCAACATTGATCCATACGGCCTTATCGTAAGGATCTACCACAGCAACGCGCCCCTGAAGGGTCGTTGGCTTGCTTAAATCACCCCACTCAAACCGCTCCTGGAAAGCTTCGATTGCCATTGCACTCGAGGCCATAGCCCCAACTAGCGCCACGGCTCCAACAAGGGCCAACCCTTTCTTCTTAGCACTTTTCATAATGGCTTCCCTCCTCGACTAAAATTTTAATTCTAATCATGAATTATCAGACAATTTTTTATTCTTCTTGTAACAATTTAAATCCCGTAACCGTACGACCATCTACTTGCACTTCCATTGCCACGAAATCTTGGGCCGCTTTCGTGATTTGGTCCATTAACGCTTTATCCTTGACTGCTAAACGGACGGTCGTTTGCGGGGTATACCATCCTGAATATGGATTGTTCTTTTCGTTCCCGCCCTGATAACCCCAGGCACAACAGGAATACAATGAATCAGGAAGCGTTTGAATTCGATCGTCGGAAGCTCTGCCTGGAGGATTGCCTGTTTCTGCCGGTCCAGAGGTGTTCCAATACTGAATTCCGAATAAAATTTCTCCCTCAGGGTTGTCCGCCCAATGGCCAAAAACCCGCCCCTTTAAACTGGTAGCTGGTACACCTTTAAAAGAAAGATCACCCTGGTGAGTGATATCATTTGGGTCACCCTTTGACTTGTCAGGACCAGGACCAGCTGCATACCCAACGCTTACTAATCCAAGACTCAACAGGCCAAAGGCACAGAGAGCTACCAATTCCTGACGTAGAGATGACTTCTTCATCTGCTCCCTCCTTACAGTGTTAGAATGACAAAAAATTAAAAAACGACTTACCCTTTGTTTATCTTCAAAACCACTTTTCCCCAGTTCTGCATACCCCTAATCCGAAAAGGAAAACAAGGTATTCGAGAGGGTCCAATGCTACTCATCCAGGGCATGGTTGTCAAGCGAAAAAATACGCGGTTTTGATGATCATCCCCACCTCGGAATTCCCCTTTTTGGGATGGGTCCCAATGCCGTGACCACAAACTGCTGTAGATCAAATAATTTCTGGCTTAAATGACAAATTTGTTCAGGGGTAATCCGATCAATGGCCTTCACCATCTCCTGGAGGGTGACATGACGCCCCTGGTACATTTCGTCTTTTGCCAATTTATTCATCCGCCCGTATGTTCCTTCCAAGCCCAACATCAGACTTCCTTTTAATTGAGTTTTAGTTCGCTCTAATTCATTGTTCGCCACTTCACGACGACATAATTTCTTGGTTTCTTGACAAATTCGGTCAATGACGGCCGCCATTTCATTCGGGCGGGTGGCGGCATAAACGGTTAGCGTCCCACCATCCAAAAAACCAGAAAGATGCGAATAAATGGTATAGGCCAATCCGCGTTTTTCCCGGATTTCCTGGAATAATCGCGAACTGACTCCGCCTCCCAGAATTGTGCTTAAGACATGCGCCGCATACCGATCCGGATGCCCCACCGGCAATCCCTTAAACCCAACACACACATGAACCTGCTCCAAGGGCTTCACGTGAAGACTTTGGCGTTCCTGCGGCTGATCGGGCCAGGGTGCCTTCTGGAGGGTTGAGGAACGCTTGCCGTATCCACCATGTTTCCACTTGCCAAAATATGTGTTGACCGTATCAATGATTTCTGGAAAGGAAAAGTTGCCGGCCACTGCGACAATCGTGTGTTCAGGGCGATAATGCTGTTGCCTATACTGCATCAGCGCTTGACGGCTGAGTCTTTTCATCACCCCGGGCTCTCCCAGAATCGGACGCCCCAATGGGTGGGAGCCGAAGATATCCTTGGCATGCAATTCATGAATATAGTCCTCTGGGTCATCCTGGACCGTACGGATCTCCTCAAGGACGATTTGCTTTTCTTTTGCAATGTCCTTGGCCGAAAACCTTGAATGGTGAAACAGATCGGCAATGAGGTCAAAAGCCAGCCTCATTTGCTGATCCAGCACCTTGACATAAAAAGCCGTGGCCTCATGAGTGGTAAAGGCATTCATTTCACCACCCAAGGCATCGATCTCATTGGAAATTTGGGATGCAGTCCGTTTTGGCGTGCCCTTAAACATCATATGTTCAATGAAATGAGAGAGGCCACCCTCACCCTTTCCTTCGTCACGACTTCCGACCGTGGCCCATACCCCTAAGGCCACGGACTTCAAAGATGACATCCGCTCCAGGACAACCCGGACTCCATTATCCAATATGACTTTTTTATACACGCGTTGCGCCTCAGGCAGGCTTAAGAGGTGAGCTGATCCTTGTCCGTCTGTTCGGCCATAGCGTCTTTTCGGCTTAGACGGATCTTCCCTTGTCGATCAATTTCCAGAACTTTCACAAGAATCTGTTCACCTTCAGAAATTTCGTCCGTGACCGATGCCACGCGGTGAGGGGCCAATTGCGAAATGTGCACAAGCCCATCCATACCGGGGAGAATCTCCACAAAGGCGCCAAAATCTACAATCTTTCGCACCGTCCCGAGATAGATTTTCCCAACCTCCGCTTCTTCAACGATCCGTTGAACCATATCCATTGCCTTTTGGGCCGACTCCCCGTCTACGGCTGCAATCGTGACCACTCCTGAGTCATCGACATTCACTTTCACTCCACAATCGGCAATGATACTACGAATCATTTTACCCCCAGGCCCAATGACATCCCGGATTTTATCTTGTTTGATCTGGATGGTGGTGATACGTGGGGCATAGGCTGCCAGCCCGGTACGAGGAACAGCCAAGCATTCATCCATTTTCCCAAGGATGTGCAATCGCCCTTCACGGGCCTGCGCCAACGCCTGCCGCATCAGGTCGGGGGTAATTCCGGCAATCTTAATATCCATCTGCAGGGCTGTGACTCCATCTCGCGTTCCCGCCACTTTGAAATCCATATCGCCCAGATGATCTTCCATTCCTAAAATATCTGAAAGAATCGCAACGCCACCCTGTTCCAAAATTAATCCCATCGCGATTCCTGCCACCGGCGTTTTAATGGGTACTCCCGCATCCATCATGGCTAATGCCCCACCACAAATCGTCGCCATAGAGGAGGACCCGTTTGATTCCAAAATATCCGAGACAAGCCGAATGGTATAAGGGAACTCTTCCTTGGTGGGAAGCACTGCTGCTAACGCACGTTCGGCTAATTTGCCATGGCCGACTTCACGCCGTCCCGGACCACGAAGCATTTTCGCCTCACCCACGCTAAAAGGCGGGAAATTGTAATGCAACATAAATGACCGGAAATACTCTCCTTCCAACGCATCAATTCGTTGCTCGTCATCTGAAGTGCCCAAGGTCACGACAGCCAATGCCTGGGTTTCCCCCCTCGTAAATAGCGCAGAGCCATGAGTCCGAGGAAGAATCCCTGCCTCAGAAGATATGGGACGAATGTCGGATAAACCCCGGCCATCGGCTCTCTTCTTTTTTTCCAGAATCATTCTCCGGACCTCGGAATATTCCAAATCTGCAAACACTTTTTTAACCTTGGCTTTTCGGTCGGCATCGTCTCCGGCCACGGTCTCAATCGCTTCTTGGAGAATTTGAGCAAACCGATCCTGGCGTTCGGCTTTGGCTGCAATATACATGGCCTCACAAATGGGAGCGGCCGCCACCTGGCGTACGGCTTGCTCAAGTTCAGGGTCGATGGCTTCGACCTGCAATACCCGCTTGGCTTTGCCCACCTTCGCTTGTAATTCTTCAATTTTGGCGACGATATTTTTAATTTCACGGTGAGCCAGTTCGATCGCATCAATCATCGTGTCTTCCGAAAGCCCATCTGCACCAGCCTCGACCATCATCACGGCGTCCTTCGTTCCGGCCACCACGAGATTTAACTCGCTTTCCTCCTGTGCCTTCTTATCGGGATTGACCACAAATTGGCCGTTCACTCTTCCAATTCGTACCCCTGCTAATAACCCGGAACCGGGAATATCAGAAACGGCGAGTGCTGCCGACGCGGCCACAATGCCGATGACGTCCGAAGACATCGTCTGATCAATAGAGAGCACCGATACAATGATCTGGGTTTCATAAAAATAACCCTCGGGCATTAATGGCCGAATCGGACGGTCAATGAGTCGACTGGTTAACACCTCTTTTTCGCTTGGAGCCCCTTCCCGTTTGAAAAACCCGCCCGGTATTTTCCCAGCTGAGTAGGCTTTTTCTTGATAGTTCACGGTCAGAGGCAAGAAATCAGCGTCAGCCTTCAAAGTCTTTGAGGCTACCGCCGTGGCTAACACCACGGTATCGGCATAGGTCGCCAACACGGCACCATCCGCTTGCTTGGCCAATCGACCAGTTTCCAATCGAAGCGGGCGACCACCAACTTCCATTTCAACGAAATGAATCATGTTTCAACCTTTCTGATCCTTGAGTGGATATATTGATATGGAGTGTGAGGCTGCGCTTCGCATTGAGAACCGGGCATCTGTCTCCCATCTCATTGATTCTGCTCACCCTAAAACCTGCACTCTGTCTTATTTTCGTATGCCCAGTGCAGCAATCACGGCTTGGTATTTTCCCTCATCCCGACGCCGCAAATAATCTAACAACTTTCTTCGCTTGCTCACCATTCGCAAAAGGCCCCGTCGGGAATGATGGTCTTTTTTGTGTGTCTTGAAATGTTCGGTCAAACTCGTAATTCTATTCGTCAGCAAGGAAATCTGCACTTCAGACGAACCCGTGTCCTTGTCGTGAATCCGATGCGATTCTATTGCCGCGGTTTTTGCTTCTTTCGTTAAGCCCATAACTTCTCCTCCAATTCCTCAAGGTTACATGAATTCAGTAAGAAATTCCTTCTACGAATGTCGTCCTGTTCCCACTAATCAAAACTAATTTTTTATATCTTAGGCAAACACTGTTTCAATCGCTAATACGGGACCTCCCTTGCCTGCCTGAAAAACCGGGCCTCTCCCCAAAGCAAGCAATTGCCCGTCTTTCTGTTTCACCCGCACCATATTGTTGTCCCCCATGAGTGAAACTTTTGGTTCCAAATACGAGTCGACCACCCGATCCCAGGAGATCGCATTTCCATGGAGCACCCTTCGAGCATCATCTCTATTGACCTCAACTGCGGGAAACCCTTCTAGTGCCTGGTCCAAACCCAAAAATGCCCCATGCAGATGGGAGAATTCAAGTCCCCCAAGCAGGGATTCTATCTCAAGAGCCTGATCAACATGAATAGGCCCTACCCGTCGTCGTTGAAGCCATTTCAAATGTCCACCCACCTGCAATACGTTTCCAATATCCTCGCAAAGCGTTCGAACATAGGTTCCCTTAGAACAGACAACCCGAAATGCAACCTCAGGGACATTCAGTCTTTGGATTTCTAAATCATGGATCACCACGGTTTTTGCCGGTCGGTCAACCGTTTCCCCTCTTCTGGCTTTTTTATACAAGGGTTGCCCCCCGATTTTCACCGCCGAATACATGGGTGGCACTTGCTGGATAGACCCTTGAAAGGTCGCAAACACGGACCGGATACGGTCCTCCGTCAGAGATTCTACCGGAGATTCTTTTAATACCGTACCCCAAGCATCTTGCGTATCAGTCCGTTGGCCCAATTGAAGCACGGCGCCATATTCTTTTTCCCATCCCAACAGATACTGGGCAATTTTGGTTCCTTTTCCAATTAAGACCGGCAATACACCTGTCGCATGGGGATCCAAGGTACCGGCGTGCCCGACTTTCTGAATACCCAAACCCGACCTGAGGCGTTGCACCACATCATGCGACGTCCATCCATCAGGCTTATTTATATTCAGGACTCCATGTAAGCCCACCCCCTGAGCTGCCTTCCCGGTGTTAGAATGATTGATTGAAGACGTCACTGGTCCCATTACCCCTCCATACTTTCACTCTTGTTGAGGAGAGAGGAGGATGCCTCAGTTTCCCCGGAATCCCCAGATTCCTCGTGAAGGGAATCCAATAACTTTTCAATTCGGTTCCCATACTCAGCACTCGTATCACGATAAAAGACTAATTCCGGTGTATAGCGCAGATTTAACCGTCGTCCCAATTCGGTTCGAACAAACCCCACTGCGCTTTTTAGACCCGGACCCGTCACCTGATCAAAATGGGCTTGATCCAAAGCGGTCACATATATCCGAGCAATTTTGAGATCAGCCGTCATCTTCACACCTGTCACGGTCACGAATTGGATACGTGGATCTTTCGTTTTTCTAGAAAGAATCTCTGCCACTTCCATCCGGATCTGATCGGCAACCCGCGTTGCCCGACTACTATTAATTTTTGCCATGACGTGAAAAAATAATGGGAGATTACAAGACTTCAATCTGGGATCGTAAAATCTCGAGGGAGGGATTTGATCGTATAAAGTTGAGAGCTTGATCTAAGACTTGATTGACCCTTCCCGTGTCATTCGCCACACACACCACCCCCAAAATAGCTTTTTGCCAAAGGTCTTGTTCATCAATTTCAGCAACGGAGACATTAAACCGATTTCGTAATCTGGCAATCAAGCTTGAGAGGACCTGACGCTTCCCTTTCAACGATTGGACATCAGGGATATGGAGTTCGAGCGTGCACAACCCCACGATCATCCCCATTCAGGATTCCCTTATCCATTCAGCATTATAATTTTGTGGCCTCCTCTTCCAATACATAGGCCTCTAACACATCACCGATTTTTAAATCATTAAAATTCTCAACTCCAATTCCGCATTCATAGCCCTGCTGAACTTCCCGCGCATCGTCCTTAAACCGCCTTAATGATCCAATTTTTCCCTCATAGACCATCACCTGATCACGAACAACTCTCACTTTGGTATTCGAACGGGATATCAACCCATCATTCACATAACAGCCTGCAATGGTGCCCATTTTCGGAACGGAGAATAGCTGCCGAACCTCCGCATGCCCCATCACGCGCTCCTTGATCGTTGGAGCCAGGAGCCCCTCTGCAGCCGAACGAATATCATCAAGAATATTATAAATGATGGTATACAACCGAATTTCCACACCCTCACGTTCCGCAATAGCAGCCGCCTTCGAATCCGGACGAACATGAAATCCAATGATAATCGCTTTTGAAGCAGCGGCTAATAACACATCAGTTTCGTTGATGCCTCCGACTCCACTATGAATGATCTTCAGCTTTACCGCATCGGTAGAAATCTTCAGAAGAGCATCGCCTAACGCCCCCACTGATCCTTGCACATCTGCCTTGATAAGGAGTGGCAATTCCTTAATTTCTCCATCTTTAGATTCTGCATAAAGCTCCTCAAGCGTTCTTCTGGACGTGGATGCAAGGCCTACATCTTTTTGCTTTTGCTGCCGGGCCTGGGCAATTTCTCTCGCAGCCCGCTCATCCTTCACCACGACCAGCTGATCCCCGGCCTCAGGAACCCCCAATAGGCCAATGACTTCAATCGGTATCGATGGCCCAGCTTCCTTCAAGCGTTCACCTTTGTCCGATGTTAATCCTCGCACCCGGCCGCTCACTGACCCCACGACAAACGAATCCCCGATTCGTAAGGTTCCGGCTTGAATCAACACCGTGGCAACAGGCCCACGCCCCTTATCCAATTTCGCTTCCAGGACTACCCCTCGAGCGGAACAGGTAGAATCGCCTTTCAATTCCATAATTTCTGCTTGAAGTAACAACATGTCAAGCAACTGGTCTAACCCCTTGTTTTGCTTTGCCGATACTTCAACAAAAATGGTTTGGCCTCCCCATGCTTCAGGTTGCAAGCCATGCTCGGCTAAACTTTGCTTGACCCGATCAGGATTAGCCCCCGGCTTGTCCATTTTATTCACGGCCACAATAATCGGCACATTGGCCGCTTGCGCATGATTAATGGCTTCAATGGTCTGAGGCATCGGCCCATCGTCTGCAGCCACGACCAAGACCACAATATCAGTAACCTGAGCCCCACGAGCCCGCATGGCCGTAAAGGCTTCATGGCCCGGGGTATCCAAGAACGTCACTCCCCGTTCACCAGCTTTCACAAATGACGCCCCAATGTGCTGAGTAATCCCTCCCGCCTCTTGGTCGGTTACCTGGGTCTGCCGAATGGCATCCAACAACGAGGTTTTTCCATGATCGACATGTCCCATGACCGTCACCACAGGCGCGCGAGGCTCTAACTTTCCTTGCTCTCCTCCCTCAAGCACCTCATCCAAGAGGGCTTCCCCTCCCTTAGCAGCCACCGCTTCAACTGCGAGGCCATAGCCCTCTGCAATGAGCACTCCAGCTTCTAAATCCATGGGTTGATTGAGAGTTTTTGCAATATTTAAATCCATTAATTTCCGAATAATTTCCGTAGGTTTTTGTCCGATCACCTCGGCAAAATCTTTCACGGATATCCCTGCAGTGACCTTCATAACTTTTTTCCGTGGTTTGGTGACTTCACCCACCGAAGGCTGTTGAACCTGACGGGTACGTTCCTCACGTCGCAACGTTGGTAAGGGTCGAAGATCTTGCCAGACCGCAGCATCCTCAAACCGTGCGGCAAAGAGATCTTCGTCTTTCACACGTGCAACTTTTTTAATTTTTTTGCCTTTTTCCTCTATGGGAACTTCTCGCGATAAAACGGCAGCTTTCTTGTCGGGCTTCCCTTCGCCTTTCTTCTCTTTTTCAGGAAATTTACTAGAGAGAGGAGTTGCGACACTTTTCTCCTCAAGAACAGGTGGCGGGGCCACAACACCAGAAAGCCCTCCCGATTCAGTAGGCGATAATGCGGCGACCTCTTGATGAGATTCTACGGCCGATACGCCAGGACTCTGAATCGAAACGGAAGCCGTCTCCAATGGAGACTCTGACTCCTCCTGGATGACCGGTGATTCTTCCCCCAAACCTTCCCCGATTGGAGACAATTCCGCCATCTCTTCCAGGATTTCTTCTTCCGTTTTTTTCTTCTTAATCAGTATGTGCTTTTTTTCGGCTTTTTTAGGTTCTTCGGCCACTGCCTCAGACCGATGCCTTCCAGAAGTCGACGATTCTTTTTTCAGTAGGCGCCCCCCCTCAGAGCTTTTTATACTAACAGGACCTGAAACGGATGATTCCCCAGGTTTGGGCGTTGTTTCAGGAGTTTTACCAAGAATAATATTCATCGCCCATTTGGCCATATTGTCTTCCACGGTATTACTATGGGAACTAACCTGAATGCCCAGTCGCACCAATTCAGGAATAAGCAAACGGCTCTCCATCCCAATTTTTTTGGCTATCTCATGAACTCTCATGCACGTCCTTTACTGTGAAGCCGTATCCTTAGGATCCCGAGCTCTGTCCTGACTCTGTTGGTATCACCGCTGAATTCTCCACGATTTCATCCTGTGAGGATCTTTCAGCTTCTTTGGCGTTGTCCGTCGCTGGCTCTTCCGTAATTTGGGCAGCCTCTTCAGCCAAAGCCGCTTTAATCTCCTGGTCTCGTTCAAGCTTTTGCTTTTCGTATTCTGTGGAGCTAATGATATCAATCTTCCAACCTGTCAATTTGGCTGCCAATCGTACGTTTTGCCCATTCTTCCCGATAGCCAAAGAGAGCTGAGAATCGGCCACCACCACCAAGGCAGATTTCTTTTGTTCGTCAATCCCTACTTTTTCAATGGAGGCAGGGTTCAGGGCTTCCCCGATAAAAACCCGAGGATCATTTGTCCAGGGAATGATATCTATTTTCTCGCCATGCAGTTCCCGAACAATGGCCTGGACCCGTGAACCTTTGACGCCAACGCATGCGCCAACCGGATCAACCGCCTTATCCCGTGAAGCCACTGAAATCTTCGTCCGGTCACCCGGCTCACGTACCACCCCTTTGATTTCAACAATTTTCTCTGCGATTTCAGGCACTTCCAGACCAAATAATTTCACCACGAATTGAGGATGCGCTCGGGAAAGGATCACTTGCACGTCCTTTGGAGTTCGTCGAACCTCTAGCAGCAAAGCCCGCACTCGATCGCCCCGTCTATGGGCTTCCCGTGGGATTTGCTCCTGAATGGGTAGAAGGGCCTCCGTTTTTCCAATGTCGACCAGGTAATTTCGACGCTCTTGGCCCAAAATTACCCCATGAACTAGCTCCCCTTCTTTTTTGGAATATTCCCGTTCAATCGATTCCCATTCAGCCTCTCGAACTTTTTGACAAATGACCTGCTTCGCGGCCTGTGCGGCTATTCGGCCGAATTCTTCCAAATCAATGAGTGAGCCGATTTCGTCTCCCATTTCAGCTTCATCATCAATTTTTCTGGCATCTTCCAATGAAATCTCTGTTTTAGAATCCAGCACGTTCTCGGCAATCGTCTTTTTCTTCACGATAGAAATTTCGCCGGTTTCCGTATCAATGTCGACTTGAATATTTTCACCATGCCCAAATCGTTTCTTCGCGGCCGTGAGAAGCGCTGACTCCAAGGCCAAGATGACTTTGGCCTTATCGATTCCTTTCTCCCGACCGATTTGATCAATAACCAGCATGAGTTCACTTTTCATATGTATTCCTCGCAAGGCACGATGAGCGGTTCAAACGGACATGGGCGGTTGGTGCGCATTTCCAATAAAACGTTAGAACGAAACTTCTAATCTCGCTTTGGCAATATCTTCCCAGGGCACAACTACTTCCTGTGGATTCTTGCTTTTGTCCTCCATCACATGAATCCCCATGTCTGTAACAGTAATCAATTGCCCTAAGACAACTGATTGCTTGTTAATCGAGGTTTTCAGAGTGACTCGAAGTCGTTCGCCCACCACTCGTTCATAATCTTTGGGATCTCGGAGCGGTCGATCTAGACCTGGCGAAGAAACTTCAAACCGATACGCGGCTTTCTCTGGGTGAAGAACCTCCCAGGTTCGACGCAGGGATTGATGGAATTGTTCACAATCTTCAATTCCAACTCCCCCCTTTTTATCAAGAGTTAATCGAACCAAAAGGTTGGCGGGTCTCCCGGTGCACTGAACCTCGAAGATATCTACTCCTAAGGCTCGAGCAATAGGTTCGCCCACCTGGCGAATAACTTGCTCAAGATTGTCAGCCGTAAAGGCCACCACAATTCCTCACTACGAGCGGCCATAAACCAAGACCAAAAAAAAGTGGGCTCACGCCCACTCTACTCGAAAATAACCTAGCACTTTCCATTTTTAAAGGCAAGAGCTTCCCAGGTTCTCTGCTACGTCCTACCTGATTAGAAATCCTTCATCTCTTTAACCTCCCTCGTTCCTGTACCATGGGCATAAGACAGGCCACGTGATAAGCTATTTTCTGAGTAGGGTGTACTCACTTCCAAGTGAAATCAACGAGAGAGGAGTTCAACCGATGCCTTGTATAGTTTCAGTAGCCTCCGGTAAGGGCGGAGTTGGAAAAAGCATGGTCGTCAGCAACCTTGGCCTCCTCCTCGCCAAAAAGGGGCTTCGCGTCACGCTGGTCGATATGGACATTGGGGGAGCTAATCTCCACATCTTATTCGGGATGTTCCATCCTCCATCCACTCTCACAGATTTTTTGACAAACACTCTTACTAATTTAAATGAGATCGCCCACCCTATTCCCAGCCTCTCCTCCCTGAAGCTCATTCCTGGTACCGGGGAGACGCTGATTACCGCAAACTTGCAACATGCCAAAAAAAGACGCCTTATTCGGCACGTACAGAACCTGGAGGCAGATATCATTCTGGTTGACGTCGGCGCGGGCACCAGTTATCACGCACTGGACTTTTTTCTCCTCGCGGACTATTACCTGGCTGTGGCCACCCCTGACCCGACCTCGGTCCTAGATCTGTATCGATTCATTAAACTTGCCGCCATTCGAAAGGTTCTTACGGCTTTTTTAGCCCGCGACCCAGTGGCGGACGCCCTTCTGGACAAAGATTTCCATAGTGTCACAGCAGTCTTGGAAGCCGTTGGAAGAACGAGCGAATCCGGTGTGGGGATTGCCCAAGAAGCCCTAAAAATGTTTCAACCAGCCCTTATCTTAAATCGCATGACTCCCAAATCCAGGATCAATACCCTGCACTTACAACATCTGCTTAAGGAATATGTCGGAACCAACCTCTCTATCTTAGGAAATATCCCAGAAGACATTCATGTGCAACAATCCATTTTAAAATATCTTCCAGTGGTAGAGCTGGCTCCCACTTCCCCAGCGACCATTGCGCTGAACCGAATTGCCGACAATGTACTTGAGATGGTGGAGCGAACAGCTCGATCAATTGGCCGGGTGAAAGAGCCCAGAAAGATCCGAGCATGAATGATTTACTGACGTCATGGCCTTGGCTTTTTTTGAAAAAATCCGTCGGCTCTCTTCCCATATGGAAAGGGTCCGAAGACTGACCTCACATTTCACTGATCATCGCCTTACCTTAAAAGTGACATTGGCCACGAAGCCTGCCGCAAATTACCCAAGCTAGTTGGATGCCTTCGAGAGTTCTGCCAATGAATCTTGCAATTGCTTGACTTTTTTCTCTAACACCCTGCAATTCTTTTGAGCCGCCTCGGCTTCCTCCTTTAAAACATGCAATTTCTTCGTGAGGTTATCAACCATGCCTTCGGCTGATTGCAGGCTTTTCAACGCATCAAGTCGATCTTCCTCTCCCTCCAGGCATTGTGCATTAAGGCGTTCAACCACACCTACCCATTCTCGAGCAACCCCCCCGAGCGAACCAGGAACTGGAGGGAGGGTGGCCTCCTTACCTAACAGTCCAACGGCTTTCTGTATCCAGTCGATAAACAGGATAGCTTCCCAAAAATTTAAATCACCCGCACCCCCGGATTCTTCGGCATGGGGTGCTTCGGCCCGTCCGCGCAGATCGGAATGAGGAGCCGGGTCCTTATGATTTTCCTTGGCACTCGGCTTGAGTGAGGAACCGTTATGGAATTGGTGCAGTAATACCGCAACACAGTGGCGACAAAATGGTTGCTCAGTCGATGGACAGGAACACCTGGTCGACAAGGTCCCTGCTCGCAATTTAATGATTTGCGTATACACGCCATAGACGCCATGGACCTCGGCCGTGATTTGCGTCTGATCCGCATCAAGGATCTTGACTCGTTGAGCGGAAAAATATTGTTGGCCTTCTTCGAAGACCGTTCCCCCAACCACGGATTGAATCATATCAGCATCTAATTGGCTCAGCTCCTGAGCCGAGCAGGAAATTCTATTTCTCATACAGGTAACACCCAATCAAAAAAATGAGACCGGCCTCCCACCTCAAAGGGTGAGGACGGTTTAATGTTTCGGAAAATATTACCGAGAATTAACCTGAGAGCCAATTACCACGTTCCGTTGCCATGATCTAAAACTACCACGTCCTGGAATTACCGCCTGGCACTCTACCCTGCCGGACGTGCCATCATGAAATCCGCCACCTCCATCGGCCACACGCCCCCTGCTTCCTTTCTAGAAAGTCTGCTCGCCGAGGCCCCGGAAACATTGCCTATCCTCAGGCAAAGTTGCATCCAAGTCCTAAATCTTACTCAGGATAAACGCTCAAATGCCAGCGATATTGGGGAAATCATCATGCGTGATCAAGCCATGATGGCCAATGTTATTAAAATCGCAAATAGCCCTGCCTATCATACCCGCACACCAGTCAAAACCCCAACCTATGCCGTGGCCCTTATCGGTTTTGACGTCATTCGGGCTATGGTGGTCTCTGCCCAATTAATTGAACAAGCGGATACCTTTGGAGCCGATACCACCAATCTGAAACACCTACTGGCTCGCGCTCTGGTCGCGGGAACTCAGGCCCAGGAACTGGGGAAAGCCATCAATTACGGGGAGACGGGATCGTTATTTACCAATGCCATGCTCTATTCACTGGGAGACCTCATCCTCGCCCTTTGTCGACCCGACGTCGCTGAACAACTAGCAATCATACGCCGGGAGGATCCAGCTAAGATCCCAAAAGCCGAACTAACTCTTTTGGGAAGACCGCTGCACGTCATCGCTGCCGCCATGGCCAAGCATTGGAATCTACCGGATAGCCTGGTTCAACTATTGGAGAAAAAGCCCGTCTGGCCCAAATCCCGTCCCGAAGCAGATCAACAGATCATGGAAGGTATTGTTCGAGCCGCTAATGAATTAAGTTATTGCCTACTGAACCCATTGGCTGCTGGACAGGGAGAGGTACTCCAAGGCCTGATCGAACAGTTTCTTCCCCCATTCGGCCTCTCCATGATCCAATTGGAACACACCATATCCAAAGCCTTTAGCCAGGCCTCAGAAATCGCCTCGGCCATCAACATTGACCGGCAGCATTTTCTTCCCGCATCCGAGGCCGATGGCCTATTTCTTCACAATCCACACCTACATCGGCTCACTCAAACGATCCATCAGGTCCTGTACCCTGAAGGGATTCTTTCTAAAGAATCAATAACCCCGACTCAGCAAGCATCCCCTTCCCTACAGCCCTCTCCGGCCTCTGATAGGCCATTGCTGGATTTCACCATTCAGTCCATGAAAATCTCCGAACCCTCTTCGCTTCTTACCTTTGTCACCCGAACTCTCCATGCTTCATATGGATTTGAACGGGTCTGGCTCGCATTGGTCGTACCAGGAAAAGATATGCTTCAGGCC
>CAZBQO010000010.1:0-30963 GCA_964494125.1 uncultured Nitrospira sp.
GACCCGGAGCCTTTGATGAGTAATCTAATCCTGGGCAAATTTGCCCTTGAAAATATTTATTATTCAACACTCCACTAACACACGGTCTTCTTGGTCTCTTTAAAAACGTCCCTTTTTTCTTTGTGAGGACGGAAGATAGATTTGGTGAGTCAGATAAATTGAGAAAAGGCTAACACGATAAGTCTTGCTCCAGGCCTTGGAGAAGTCTTTCCCATTCTTGGGTCTTTCCTATCTGCCGGTGCCGGCGGTCCCTCAACGATTCATTCGTGAAATCGGGCAAGGCCCTGAGCTCCTTTTGTGATTGTTGCACCTTTTCATCAGCCTGTGCGAGGTATTGGCATACCCCCCTGGAGGCCGGAGGCTGCCCTCCCGCTCGTTCAAAGAGTGCGAAGGCACGGTAGCCCTGTTCTTGGCCTCTAAATAGGGTTTCTGCTGCTTGATACAGAGAGCGAGTCTGTTGGTGCTCTTCCTTTTGAGCCAGAATTTTTGCCATGAGAGCGGCCTTCCCAATAGAGAGTGCGGCGCCCTCAGGGTCTCCATTCGCAATCGCGTCTTCGGCATGTTGCTCCAGGCGGTCCATTTCGCCGAGCTCGCCGACCATTTGTGTGGAGCCTCTTTCCGCATAGCTAACCATAAGTACCATAAAGAAAAGACCAATGCAGGTAAGCTGGGTGGGGACCAATCTCATGACGTCATCTGATGCCGTCAAGATGAATCTGGCTGATGGAGGACGTTGACTGAGATTCAAAATAACTCTGTCTACTGAACCTGCCAATCCATATCGATTTGTTTATAGGTCCAGCTCGTGGCCTCCCGCAGTTCGGCCATTTCTTTCGAATTGTCAAAGATCACCCAGATTTTGCTTTGTAGCTCATTAATCGGGGCGATAGACTTTTCATTTCGCAGTTTGCCTAAACTCCACACGACCTCAGTCAGAACCGGGAAATCGATGTCCGAAGATGATTTGAGATGGGGCAGATTTTCAACCACATACTCAAGCATTGGCGGGGTGACTGAAGGGTCTCCGGTATGGGCCCCAATTTCCCCTAATCCTTTGGCTGCGGCCGCTCGAATCTTCGAGTCTTTCCGGGTTTGAAAAATATCCGTTAAGAGGGGAATGCCTTCGCTCCCCGTGCTGGAAAGCGCTACGATGGCCTCTTCTGCCAGTTCAGGATCTTGAATGAGTTCTTTCAAGAGAGGCAAAGTATCGTGTGATTCCACTTGAGGCAGCAGGGATAAAATTCTTAGCTTGCGTTTATTGGGCGTCTGGGGGTTATTGAGTAGCTTAAATAGGCGGGCATCATGTCCCCATTCGGCCGCGAGCATAACGGGAAAATCAAATTCTTGAATCCGTTCGGCTAATTGTTGAATCGCATAAAGACCGGATTGTGGAGCGTGAGCGATCTTAGCAGCTTCACCCGGATCTTCAAAACTGGTTCGCGCTTCTTTGTACCACCCTAAGTCTCGTCCATCCAATTGATAAGAAAAGAGGCAGGCCGGGCCTTTCCAGAGACGGGATGGAGCGCCGGAATGGTCCGCATCACCGCCACCGCGAGTGGTTCCCGACCATTTTTTTACTTCTTCGCATTTGACGTTCACCCTTACATCGAATGGAGCATCACGATCGGTTATCACCGTATAGCCCAATTCTTCTAAACGTTGCCTCACCACATTTTCGATGACTGTTCCATCGACTTTGCCCCGCTCTGTCAACGCCAAGACGTGAACCATAATCGTTTGAATGCCCTCGAGTTGCGCCTTTTGTTCCTGGTCGAGATAGGTCCGTCTGGCAAAACCCTCTGAACCGAAAAACCCAACGAGCAATACTATGGAGATGAATCCACATGCCGCCCATGTCCTCATGCCTGATCTCCCGCGGTGCAATGTTGTGAGGAATTAACTGAGATGGCCATCCAAGTCTATTTGTTTATAGGTCCAGCTCGTGGCCTCCCGTAAGTCGGCCATTTCTTTCGAATTGTCAAAAATCACCCAAATCTTCTGCTGGAGCTCTCTCATGGGTTTAAGGGAACCCTCCCATCGTTGTTTGCCAATTGCCCAGACCACTTCAGTGAGCACAGGGAAATCTATATCTTCCGAAGTTTTCAAATGCGGTAATAGTGTAGACACGTACCGTACCAAAGGGGGAATCGGACGGGGGTCTCCCGTCTTGGCCGCAATATCCCCCAAGGCTTTTGCCGCTTCGGCTCGTATGCTGGGCTGCCGGCTGGTTTGGAATAGGTCGATGAGCAAGGGAATGGAATGCCCTCCAGCGCCTGAAAGCGCATTGATGGTTTCTTGCTGCAAGTCCGTGGACTCGAGAAGTTTGGTCAGTTGCGGCAGTGCCTCCTCGGCATGCACATCGCTAAGGACGGAAAGAATTTTCACCTTCCGGAGTTTGGGCGTCTTGGGATTATCCAACAGTTTGAGCAGACGATCGATTTGGCCCCATTCGGCCGAGAGCAAAACCGGGAAGTCATATTCCTCAAGCCGTTGGTTGAGCTGGCCCATTGCATAGGCTCCGACATCGTCAACCTGGGCCTGTTGGGCAGCCTGCCTGGCATCCGGAAAGGTCGTGCGCACCTCTTTTTTCCATTGCAAATCATTGTTGTGGAGGAAATACGTCAAGAGACAGGCTGGCCCTTTCCAGAGTCGGTCAGGGGCATCGGCCAGATCTACGTCTCCTCCGGTGGGGGAGGTGCCGGTCAACGTTTTAGCTTCTTCACATTTAACTTTCACTGCCACGTCGTGGGGCTGAGAGCGGTCCGTGGTGACCGTATATCCAATGCCTTCCAAGCGCGTCTTGACCGTGGCAACCAGTGGACTGGGATCATAGGTCCCTTTTTCTGTGAGGGCGAGGACCTCCACCAACACGGTCTGGGCTTTCTCTAATTGCGTTTTTTGGTCTGGTGTGAGGTGAATTCGGCGGGCCTCGGATTCAATGGCCCCGACACACAATATTGCGAAAAAGAGGAAAATTAGCCAGCGTGTCATGTGTAACCTCCTTACATTATCGCAAAGTCTAAACCCTCATGATTCTCATGAGTGAATGACTTGGTTAACAGGAAGTTGAATAGAATTTCTTAATTCTACCGTATATTAACAATAGGACGGCAACATGGCAGCATCTTGCAATTCTATTGCTTTATAGGTCCAATTGGTGGCCTCTCGCAACTCAGCCATCTCCTTTGAATTGTCATGAATCAGCCACACTTTATCCTGTAGTTCTGCAATTGGCTTCATAGAGTGGGCCCATCGTAATTTTCCAATCGCCCAGACCACTTCAGTGAGCAGAGGAAAATCAATATCTTCAGAGGTTTTCAATTGAGGTAATACTTCGGAAACATATTCCACCAATGGGGGAATCGTGCGGGGATCTCCCGTCCTGGCTGCAATATCCCCCAAGGCTTTTGCCGCTTCCGCCCGCATGTTGGATTGAGGACTGGTTTGGAATAAATCGATGAGGACCGGTATGGAATCGGCTCCGGCGCCTGAAAGCGCATTGATGGTTTCTTGTTGCAAGTCGGTGGATTCGAGAAGTTTGGTCAGTTGCGGGAGGGCGTCTTCCGCATGCACATCGCTGAGGACGGAAAGAATTTTCACTTTCCGCAGTTTGGGCGTGTTGGGGTTATCCAATAGTTTGAGCAGGCGATCGATTTGACCCCATTCGGCGGAGAGCAGGACAGGGAAATCATATTCCGCGAGCCGTTGGTTGAGCTGGTCCATTGCATAGGCTCCGGCATCGTCAGCCTGGGCCTGTTGGGCGGCCTGCCTGGCATCCGGAAAGGTCGTGCGCACTTCTTTTTTCCATTGGAAATTGTTCTGTTGGAGAAAATACGTCAAGAGACAGGCAGGCCCCTTCCAGAGGCGGTTAGGTGCATCAGCCAGGTCCACATCCCCGCCGGAGGGAGAGGTGCGGGTCGACGTTTTAGCTTCTTCACATTTAACTTTCACTGCCACGTCGTGCGGCTGAGAGCGGTCTGTGGTGACCATATACCCAATGTCTTCCAAGCGCGCCTTGACCGTGGCAACCAGTGGACTGGGGTCATACGTCCCTTTTTCCGTTAAGGCAAGGACCTCCACCAATACCGTTTGGGCCGCTTCTAATTGAGTTTTTTGCTCTGGCGTGAGAGGAATTTGGCGGGCTTCGGATGCCATGCCCCCAACACCTAATATTACGAGAATGAAGAAAACAGGCCAGGCTTTCATACCTTCCTCCTTGCTTCTAATTATTAATCGTTGTGGATTACAACGTAAGCGAAATGGCAACGGAACAAACGTTTCTGAACGAATGTACAGGGTTTTCTAATATACTCTTCACATTATAGGAGGGGCAACTCAATGTCATTCGGAATGCTCGCCACCAGGTAGCCTTGGCAAGCGACTGAGGGCCCTAACTCATGCAGGGAATCGTATGAGAAAAGGTTTGTTGCTCAATTGATTATTTTTTTGGCTCATCGTAGAAGTGAGAGGGTAACTAATAGTGCTCGGGTGTCGTAACGTTGTTTATTGACGGGCGCAAATGATGTGTATGGGCAACTGGAAATCTGGCAAGATTGGCGAATGGGACACATCAGGGGATTTCTGGACGTCTACTAGTTCCCCGGTTTCCGTCCGAAGGCCAAGGTCAAAGGGGTATTTGGCGACCCCAAGGCTCGTGATATCCAGCTGGAGCGGCGTCAAAAAAACCGGTGTGCGGGCCGTGCGGTACGGGGTGTCGGAGTTACTACGACAGCAAGACGCGGCTTGTCCGGGACCTCGCCTCTGGGGATGCGCGAATTTATCTGGAAGTGGCGGTGCGGCGGGTCTCCTGCCGGCGGTGCGGAAAGGTGAAGCGGGAGTGGCTGGAGTGGCTGTCCGAGAACCCCTTCTACACAAAGCGGTTGGTGTGGTTTGTCGGGCGACGGGGCCGTTCCATGAGTATTAAGGACGTGCATCTGGATTGGCACACGGTGAAGCGATTAGAGAAGCCATACATGGAGGAGCAACTCCGGCGTACCGGACTTCCGGCTCCGCAAGTGATCGGGATCGACGAGATCTCCCTGCGGAAGGGGCATACGTACCGGATCGTCGTCAGCGATGTAGAACGCCGGCACCCCCTCTGGTTTGGAGGCCACGACCGGTCTGCGGAGAGCTTGGATTCATTCTATATATGGTTGGGGGACAAGAAGGGGGGCCGGGATCCGGCTAGGGGTGATGGACATGTGGAAGGCCTTTGAGAAATCCACACGGACGAACGCGCTGAAGGCGGCGATCCTGTACGACAAGTTCCACGGGATGAAGCATCTGGGTGCAGCCCCGGATCAGGTCAGAAAGATGGAGTATCGACGGCTCTCTGGAAGAGACCGTTCCTCCATAAAGGGGCAGAAGTATACGCTGTTTTCGAACCGGGAGAACCTCACCGTGGATGGACTTCAGGCGCTGAAGAAGCTTCTGGGAGCCAAGAAACGTCTGCGGACGGCGTACCTGTTCAAGGAGACCTTCGGCCAACTGTGGAGCTCCCAGACTGAGGGATGGGCTCGGAGGCTCTTCGATCACTGGAAAGAATCCTTGAGATGGCAACGGCTTCAGCCCTACGAGAAGTTCGCTGAAATGATCGAGCAGCACTGGGACGGCATTGCTGCTGACAGCCGGCCGGAGAACAAGGTTTCTCTTGGGTTCGTGGAAGGGTTGAACAACAAGATTCTGGTCATCCAGAAGCGAGGCTATGGTCTACGGGATGAGGAATACCTTCGATTGAAAATCCTGACCTGCATGCTTAAAGAGATATAAATCTACCCACTCGATTACACGAAGCCCCATTTTTTTAGAAACAGGTCCTGAGGGCGTCGAATTCTGGGAAATGCTGTTTGAGGGGTTTTGTTCAATATTCCCTGGAGTGAAGTTGAACCCCTATCAGTCTCCGGCTATACTCGGTGAATGGGACTGTCACCAAAGTTTGTGTTTTTAGGGGCAGGCAACATGGCTGATGCGTTGGTGACCGGAATTTTGAAGGCCCATCTTGCATCTCCTGCCAATATTTCTGTTACCGATATTTCCCCTATCCGGTTAGGGCATTTCCAGAAGACATTTCACGTTCATGTGGGATCTGATAACGCTGATGTAGTGAAATCAGCCGATATCATTGTTCTTTGTGTGAAGCCTCAAGTTATGGATACAGTGCTAGCAGAGATCAAAGAGGAGCTTTCTCAGAAGCACTTACTGATTTCCGTCGCAGCGGGGTATACCCTGGCACGCATTCAACAGCATGTCGGGAGAAACATTTCCCTTATTCGTGCGATGCCCAATACCCCTGCGGTCATCCAGGAAGGCGTCACGGCTTTGTCCGGAAGTTCGGGGATTTCCCAGGACCACCTTCAACTGGCTCAATCAATCTTTGAATCGATTGGCAAAGTCGTCATGGTGGAGGAATCCTTAATGGATGCCGTGACGGGTTTGAGCGGAAGTGGTCCTGCGTATATCTATATGGTGATTGAAGCACTCACAGACGGTGGGGTCCTGGTCGGTCTTCCCCGAACAGTAGCCAGTGTCCTTGCGGCTCAAACGGTATTAGGTGCGGCCAGGATGGTGCTTGAAAGTTGTGAACATCCTGCCGTACTTAAAGATCGGGTGACGTCCCCTGGTGGGACAACGATCGCGGGTCTTCAACAACTAGAAACAGGGAAGTTACGGGCGACCTTAATGAAAGCTGTCAAAGCTGCTACGGCTCGGTCTTATGAACTGGGTCAATAATGATCTGGACGGCGCTTACGTTTTATGCATACAGCATAAGGTTTTATTGAAAGGAGTATACGGTGCAGTATTGGGTCAAGGTTACCTTTGTTGATAATAAAGAATTAGAATTCAAGGACGCTATTCGCCATACCATCAGCGATGATATGGAAATTCTTGAAGTCGATACTCCCAAGGAAGTCACCATCATTCCCCTGAAGCAAATTAAGTATTTTTCTTGTGACGCTGGTGTCTTTAACAAGTCATAAGGCAGAGTTCGTTCGATGGAGTTAGAAGTCTCTAAATATTCTGATTGGATTATCCGAAATGATTGGTAAAGTAAAGTTATGATCCTATTCGTTACATGATCGAATTTCTTGTTTAAATGAAAATGTTGTAAATATTTAAGATATTGATTCGACAACAGAAAGCCGGAAAGTTTTGTTTTTTCTTTAAGGGATATCGGGGAAACTCTTCTTGCCTTATTCCCCCCTGTATGCCACCATAATCCTAGCCTGTAATCCGATGTGGATCTTCTTCCATAAATACACCCAGTACAATTGTTTAATATGACGATTCGTTGTAGATGCGGAAGGAATGATGATGGTCATGGAGACAATTAAAAAGGTCGGTAAACAAATCGGTCTGGTCACCGCCTTATTGGGAGTACTGTTGGTCCTTTGGGAGCTTCCCCATCATGATCGAAATTACCTCTCCCATCAGGAGCGGACTGCGCAATTAGGAACAAACCTGCCCGCGTATGAGGTAAAAACCTTTTTGCGACATATTGAGACTAGGCTTCCTTCTTACCGTGAAGAATTTCAGGAAGCTGAAAAAAAATCTGGTATTTCATGGATGTTGTTGGCGGCCATGGCCTATCAAGAGTCTCAATGGAATCACAAGGCCGTCAGTCCCACAGGGGTTCGAGGAATTATGATGCTCACACGTTCCACGGCCTCGGATCTGGGAATCAAAAACCGGCTTGACCCGTCAAAAAGCATCGCCGGTGGGGCTCGCTATCTGTCCTATTTGCAAAAGCGGGTTCCTGACCACATTCGCATGCCGGATCGCATGTTTATTGCCCTTGCGGCCTACAATGTCGGCATGGGACATATTAACGATGCTCGATTGCTTGCTGAGCGGTTAGGTAAAAACTCCAGTCAGTGGGAAGACATTAAAACCACTCTTCCCCTCTTGGCTCACAAGGAATATTACCAGGACCTTCCTCATCGTTATGCCCGTGGATGGGAGCCTGTAAAATATGTCAAGCGGATTCGAGCCTATCGGAACATCCTTCAACAGGTTGTGAAACGTGAGGCAAAAAGCTCGCAAGTGGATATTTAACCCCTTCATATTCTGCGTTTGATATTTACCCTTACTCCGGTGGCCTTTTTCCTTGGTCTATTCCCTTTGTTTTGTCCCCAGTTAGTTCGCCCATCTAGAGATTCACGAGTGGAGCCATTCCGCGTGGTCGGTTTTGCAAAAACAGAAAAACATCTGTTTCGTGATCTTGAAAAATGAAACGATGGATTTTACAGGAAAATGGAAATCTGGGCTCTAGGGCGTCTGGGTCCCAAGGGATTCATCTGGCCGGGCACGTTCAATGGATAGTGCGGTATCATTTGGCAAAATTTTGGCCTTAATCCTATCCCCAAATTTAAATGATTCAGAAAGGGTTGTTTCCGCAGTAACCTCGATTCGAATTTCTCCTCGATCCCCCCTGACAACATAAAGGTTTCCATCAATCATTAGGATCTCGGCCACAATCGTACGAACTTTTGGAGACACCTTTGGAACAGTCGTTGCTGTGTCATTTTTGGAGCCTGTTGGTACTGTTTCAGGGGCAATTACAACCGGAGGTGCTGTCGGAGTCGAGGCCAAATGGCCTTCCTCCAAACGAATCCCAGGAGAATCATCTGGACTCGCGCGAACAATTGATAATGCCTGATCTTGTGGGGTAACCCTTGCTTTGATCCGGTCCCCAAACTTGAAGGATTCGGATAACTGGGTTTGGGGCGTCACTTCAATTTGAATTTCTCCATAGTCGCCTCTGATGATATAAAAATTTCCATCAACCATTAAGATGTCAGCAATGATAATCCGCACATTTGGCGATGCTTTTGTCGGGGGAGTTGATGGTTTCGATTTAGCGCCTGGAGATGGAGGGGATGGAGGAGGCGGGGTAACGGGAGCTTTGCTTGTTGTCCCAATCGGTTCCCCTGGTTGCGCTCTTGTGATGGCAATGGCCTTGTCGTCTGGTAAAAGCACTGCTTTGATACGATCGCCAAAGGTGAATGACTCCGCCAGTTGAGTTTCCGGGGTGACTTCGATACGGATTTCTCCACGTTCCCCGCGCACCACATAAAAGTCGCCATCAATCATTAGGAGGTCCGCTACTACGGTTCTGGTTTTTGGGGGAGGGGATGGTTGAGAAGAGGCTTGAGCCAATTTTACCCCATCACCTTCAGTGGCAAAAAGGGATTGAGGACCTAGTAATACAAAAAAGACGACAAGAATCAATGTCAATTCAATAACAGTGCGAGGAGGCCTGAATGTCGGAAAGTTCAAAAGCTTCATGCTGGTGGGGAAGAAGGACATGTGAAGTTTTTGTTTTCGTGGTGCCGAGGCGCAGAATCGAACTGCGGACACCAGCCTTTTCAGGGCTGTGCTCTACCAACTGAGCTACCTCGGCACACTCCTAGAACCATTGACTTCGACCTGATTTTATAACACAAAGACTTCTTCATTTTCCAATTAATTATATAAACTTTTTCCTGTTTTGAGGATTTGGAATTGGAAAAATTTTTTAAACATCACGCCCTCGGTGGCGAGGGCTCAAAGTCTTATGTTTGTGAGGTGTGAGGCGATTTTTGCTACCAGGTGAACCTGAGAAATCCGCCATTGTAATCCGGGGCATTAATTGAGGGAGGGAGAAGAAAAGGTTCTTCACGCTTGAGGTCCAGGGATTTTGGTAAATTCTCTGAAGGAACGACCGATTGAAAAGCCTGAATGCTATGCATTTCGATTCCGAATTCGATGCCTGGTAGTTTGCCTGGTGATTTTAGGTGAAACAGAGAGTTATGTTGCGAATGATTCATTTGGAAATGGTTCTGAGAAAATGCTTCCCTCAATAACTTTTTCTCCCCCCCTTGCGGCTTTCGCAAGTCAATTGACCTTTTTCTGGTCGAATGGTCCACTGGAACCTGGTCATTAGCGGTCAATACTTCTTCGGAATTCAGAGCTGCCTCAACCATTGAATCTTCCACTGGAAAGAGAGTAAACCAGGCATTAAATGAAACAAATGTGACTGCTAGAAACGAAAGATTGGGTATTTTTTCTTTCACCATGATGAAACTCCCAAATTCTTCGATGCCCAAGTTTATTCTACCATAAGATGAAGGCCATAGTGGTCGGAACCGGTTTTTGCTTGCGGTTTTTAAGGAGGCGCTCATATCGTGCCCAATTGTGCTTTCGCCGCAGGCAGGGTTTTCAGAAACCCTTTTCTTGTATACCTAAATGCTCGGATTCAGAAGGTTTCGACTCTTTATGATGGTTTTCGGATCGATTCAAAAAACTGATCCGATTTTACCAGTTAGGAGTGAGCCCAAATTTGATGGCAACGTTGGCAGCTAGCTTCAAAATTAGTGAGATGCGTTATGAGTTGCACGGATGAGCGAGTCAAAAAACCGTCATCTTGAAATTTCAGTGGACACGTTTTGGCTTCCTGACATCATACATTTTAATAATAAACAGTTACGGTCCCTGCCAAATCATTTTTCTTCTACATGGCCGACTTTATCATATGTAGGATGAATGCCTCACCGACGCGATAGGAGGAACCTATGGATCAACTCCACTCCAATGTTTTGTTGAACAGAGGTTACCCCTTCCTTAATGTGATACATGCTCGATCAGGTCGATCACAATCCTGGTACAGCAGGAAGTCATTGTCCGATCAGTCCAATCTTCGCTTCCTTGACGGTTTTTGTGACTGCCAGGTATTCTCAACACTATTCCGTACATAAAATATTGTTACCTCAGGAAAACATAAGGCTATGCAAACAAATGAATCTCAAGAGGATCTTGAAGTTTCAGGAGAAGAGGAAGAGCTTTCCCCTGAGGAATACCTGAAACCATTGCTTCAACGAGCCAAACAGGCAGCCCGCCCATTGAGTGGATTGATTGCCATGAAAAAGAATGCGGCGTTAATGGCAATGGCTGACGGGCTGGAGGCTGGAGAAGAAGCGATCCTCAAGGCTAATGAAGAAGATCTTTCAGCATTCGAAGAGAATCCCTCACGGACGGCTATGGCTGATCGACTTCGCTTAACGCCAGCCAGAATTGCCGATATGGCGGCGCACATTCGCGAGATTGCGCAGTTACGGGATCCGGTTGGCGAATCGATGGGGTTCTGGCAACGACCCAATGGAATGAGAGTCGGTCGAGTGCGTGTGCCGATTGGGGTGATCGGAATTATTTATGAATCCCGCCCCAATGTGACCGCTGATGCGGCAGCCCTCTGTCTCAAATCCGGCAATGTGTGTGTGCTGCGAGGTGGGTCCGAGGCACACCATTCAAATTTGGCTCTTGCGACGATTCTTGCTGAAGCGGGCCAAAAGGCTGGAATTCCCGAAGGAGCAATTACCTTTATCGACAAGACTGACCGCGAGGTCGTTCTTGCTCTGCTCAAAAGTCACCGGTTTGTTGATCTCATCATTCCTCGTGGTGGTGAGGCGCTGATGGACACGGTCACTCAGCACGCGACCATCCCAGTGATCAAGCACGACAAAGGCGTATGCCATATTTATGTGGATTCAGATGTGGATCTGGCTATGGCCCAACGAATAAGTTTCAACGCGAAAGCTCAGCGTTGCTCGACCTGCAACAGTATGGAAACCCTTCTGGTGCATGAGAAAGTAGCCAAAAAATTCTTGCCCCCCTTGGCGGACGAATTTATTGAGGCAGGGGTCGAAATGCGGGGATGTTCGAAAACCTGCCAGATCCTTTCTCAGGCCAAACCTGCCCAAGAAGACGATTTCGGCAAAGAATTTTTATCCCTCATTGTGGCGATCAAAGTGGTGAAGGATATGGAGAGCGCCATGGACCACATTTACCGATATGGTTCCCGTCATACGGACTCTATTCTGACCAATGACTATGATCGGGCTCTACGATTTTTGCGGGAGGTGGATTCCAGTACCGTGATGGTCAATGCCTCGACCCGCTTGAACGATGGCTATGAGTTTGGGTTGGGTGCCGAAATTGGGATTAGCACAACCCGTATCCATGCTCGTGGTCCCATGGGGTTAGAAGATTTAACCTGTTCGAAATATGTTGTATACGGTTCCGGTCAAGTCCGGGAGTAAGGGTCCGATCGGTTTGATGCAGTGTTCCCAAGATTTGTTTCTCACACCAATCCCGTCTCCGGTTTTTGTTTTTTAAAGGGTAATCTGCCTTCTAAGCTTTTCCCTGCCTTATCATGAACCTTCAATGCGTATTGAATCATCCCCAAGCCTTACGTTTTCCTGCCAATCAGATCTATAGACAGGAATGGGAGTCGGCGGGTGGGCGGATCGTAGAACAGCCCACTGGTCATTCTGTGTTGTATGGAAAGCATGGGCAACGGATTCTTTTGGCAGATCCAGAAGGAAATCCTCTCCATGAATGTTTGTGGGAGCAAAAGCCAACGGGTGCGCTATCCCTTGTCTCTGCCCGTCTTCGATTGGATTGGGGGCAATGGGTCGGGATTAAACCGGAAGGGTTGGTCAATACCATTTCCTTAAATTTAACTCGGCGGCCAGGCTGGGAACAGATCACCCAAGACGACCTGCGTCAGATGGCCGCCCAGTCCTTGCATTCCGACTTGGCAATGGTCAGATTTTTCTATCGGGATGAGGATGTCGTCCTTCATGGTAACGGGCAAGCCACGATTCACCAGGTTAAAGACGCTTTTTATGTCTTACCCAATGGATCTTTTGAAGAAGCCAGGTTCATGTCATGTATGAGTCGGATGGAGTGGAGTCGGATTGACTATCTCCCAGTGGTAGAATTGTTTTTATCCCTTTTGCCGGGAACCGGTAGTGCGACCTTTGAATTCATCCGAGGTCTCTACGACGATCAAAATAGTAATGGCGGCCGTGCCCTGCAATACCGGGGTATTCCGGCATATCCCTCCGAGGCAGCATTCCGGCTCTTCAGCCTATTTTTTACCCCTTCCGTTTCTTCCAGGCAATCCCCGCTGGAAGTGTTTTTGGATATTGAACGATCGCATGAAGTTCACTGGCTTCCCTCTTCCGGTTTCCCCGTTCGCTATATGGATGAAGAACAGCATGTTTGCGTGACGGTCAGAAACCAGATGATTCAAAAAGTCACATGGTGGGATGATCCTTCCGGCCTATCGTTTAACCGAATACCCGAGTCAGGTCTGCCGGTGTCGGACAATCGGGGAGCGGGAGTCACGGCGGACGGCCTGTGGTTGTTTGATGGTCCTGGCCAAAAGGAATTGGCTGTTCGACCATCCTGGCAGCTGTCCAAACCAAACCATTCGATTTCCTGGAAGCCCCTCGCCTGCACTTGGCGGGACGGTTTTCCCATAAAACCTCCTCTGTTGACTCCCCAGGAAGCCTTCTCCTCGGTTTTACTCTACCCGGATAAATCTGAAATGATTGGGGAAAAGGAAAGTCAACCTTTTGTTTTTGATTTTTTTGATGATTTTTTTGAGGAACACCAGGATCTCTTTTACTTACGATCTCACGCCAAACGCGTCTTGCTTTCACATTGCGAAGCGGGATTGGGTTCATGTCTTCGGTTCCAGGAAACTCAAATCCATACCATTTGGTACACCTGGCCACAATTTGCTCAAAAACATGCCCAATCTGTTTGGAATAGGCTTTCTAGGATGGATCGGTTGGCGTGGTTTTCAAATTTTCAATTTATCCCCTTTGAGCCGCTCATGTTGAAAACATTGCCGACCAAGTATGATTGGATTTATCTCTGGATTCCCTTTTCAGATTATTCAAATTCCAATATGATCGACTGTTGGGTAAAATTTTTACGGACCTATCTTGCTGAGGGGGGTGTCGGTTGTGTGGCCGGTCCCCCCGTTCTGAAAGAGAATCTCCAGAAGCTAGGCCTTCAGATTCTCCATTCTGCCACAGGCGATTCTTTGCCTCCCTTCCGGATTCACCAATCGATACTTCCCAATGGATGGTTAAATCCTGAATTGACGGTCTGGATTATTCAAAATCCTGTTCGGTCTTAGTTTCAAGGGGCCCTGCCGTAAAATCGTAAATGTTGGTTGGTGCCGTTGAATGAACATGCCCCTTCACGATCTTGACAGCCGAACGTTGTGCGAATAGTATGGGGAAACCTTTAAAACCCATCCGGCGAGGTGGGTAAGGAGAGTCAAGCAATGACGGCCACTGAATTGGCCATTTTATGTGCGCCCTCCCCATGTCGTTCTGAGAAGGGTTTTTTTTGACTCTATGGGGCCCAATGACATGAACACTACTTCTCCTCGACCACACGAACGACTGTTAATGGATGGTCAGGAAATGGCCAGGACCTTAACCCGCATTAGTCATGAGATTCTTGAGCGGAATAAAGGCATCGAAGGGTTAGCGTTGGTGGGGATACGCACGGGCGGAGTGTTTCTCGCCAAAAGGATTGCCCTCAGAATTCAGCAGATTGAAAAACGGGACGTGCCTCTTGGAGAGTTGGATATCACATTGTACCGGGATGATCTCTCCATCAGAAAAGATCAGCCGGAAATACGAAAAACGACCATTCCGTTTCATATATCCGATTTGAAAATCGTGCTGGTCGATGACGTACTATTTACCGGACGAACCATCCGTGCTGCCTTGGATGGGTTAATGGATTTAGGGCGCCCTGCCGAAATTCAACTGGCTGTTCTTGTCGATCGTGGTCATCGACAGCTTCCCATTCGTGCTAATTATGTCGGGAAAAGCATCCCGACTGCCCGGGAAGAAAACGTCCAGGTCTTTTTTGAGGAATTAGGGCAGGACGATCGGGTCTCCATTTTAACACCATAAAATCATTATGGGTCTAGAACGCAAAGATTTATTGACTATTGCGGCCTTATCAGCTGACCAAATTCAATTGATTCTGACCACAGCCGAATCCCTGAAAGAGGTCGGAGGGAGGGACATCAAAAAAGTTCCGGCTCTGCGAGGGAAAACGGTGGTGAATTTATTTTTTGAGCCCAGTACTCGTACCCGAACATCTTTTGAATTGGCCGCTAAACGATTGAGTGCCGATGTCATTAATTTTTCGCCTTCGACCAGCAGTATGGTGAAAGGAGAAACCTTAGTCGATACCGCCAGAAATATTGAAGCCATGCAGGCGGATATTATTGTGCTGCGTCATCCATCTCCTGGTGCCGCAGAAAACCTTGCGCGTTCGGTCAGATCATCGGTGATCAATGCGGGAGATGGGTGGCATGAACATCCCACTCAGGCCCTCTTGGACGTCTTTACCATAAAAGAGAAAAAAGGACGCGTCTCGGGCCTCGTGGTGGTGATTGTTGGCGATATTGCCCATAGCCGCGTGGCTCGCTCGAATATTCTTGCTCTGACCAAACTCGGAGCAGAGGTGAGGGTCGTGGCTCCACCAACCATGATCCCCTTCGGTCTCGAACATTTCGGCGTGGAGGTGTATTACGATCTTGATGAGGCATTGATTGGAACGGATGTGATCATCATGCTGCGATTGCAACGTGAACGCTTAGGGCGGGCGTTACTTCCCAGTCTTCGGGAATATGCCAAACTGTTTTGTTTAACCCCGGAAAGACTCAAACTCGCCAAACCGGATGCCATTGTGATGCATCCCGGTCCGCTGAACCGGGGCGTGGAAATTTCGCCATCGGTCGCGGATAGCAATGTCGCGGTGATTCTGGATCAAGTGACCAATGGGGTCTCTGTGCGAATGGCCCTTATGTATTTATTATCAGGATCTAGTGAACGTTCAACCCTTAACGAATAATCGGACACCATGACCAAAAAGACAGGACAGTCTCCTACCTCTTCTCATCTGCTCTGTATTCAAGGTGGAATCGTGATTGACCCCGGCCACGTGAATGGACGGGCCGATGTGCTTATTCAAGATGGAAATATTCTTGAGGTCGGTTTCCCACTGACGAACCCCCTTTGTCAGGATTCATCAGTTACCATTCTTGAGGCAAATGGCTGGATTGTGGCGCCTGGCCTTGTCGATCTGCATTGCCACTTACGGGAACCCGGGTTTGAATACAAAGAAACCATCGCGACCGGCGCGGCCTCGGCCGTGGCAGGAGGATTTACGACCATTTGTTGCATGCCGAATACCCAGCCCGTGAATGATAACGCTGCCATCACCAAATTTATGTTGGCCCAGGGACAAGAAGCCGGCAAGGCCAGGGTGTTCCCGATCGGGGCCATCACCAAAAAATCCGAAGGAGAAGAACTTGCGGATATTGGTGAGCTGGTGGACGCCGGATGTGTGGCCATTTCGGATGATGGGCGTCCCGTGATGAATAGTTTGGTCATGCGACGGGCGCTGGAGTATGCCAAGGCTTTCGGAATTCCTGTTGTGGACCATTGCGAAGACCTGCATTTAACCGATGGCGGATGTATGAACGAGGGTATGGTATCGACTGAACTCGGAATGCCGGGGATTCCCGATGCCTCAGAGGAGGTGATGGTGGCCCGAAACCTGGCTCTGGCGGATCTTACCGGAGTGCATGTGCATCTGGCCCATTTGAGCACCGCCCGTTCGGTGGAACTGGTCCGTCATGCCAAAGGACAAGGGTTGCCGGTGAGCGCAGAAGTCTGTCCTCATCACTTCTCCATTACTGAAGAAGCCGTCCGCTGTTATAATTCCAATGCCAAAATGAATCCACCACTGCGGACGGATGAAGACGTTCAAGCCCTTAAGCAGGGATTGGTTGATGGCACCATTGATGCCATTGCCACCGACCATGCTCCCCATGCTCTCCAAGAAAAACAATTGGAATTTGATACGGCTCCGTTTGGGATTGTAGGGTTTGAGACCGCTCTTCCCTTAACCCTCCGCCTGGTGCATGAGGGGGTCTTGTCCCTTGAGCAGGCGCTTGATAAATTGACCAGATCGCCTGCTCAGCTTTTTCATCTGCCTGTTGGAAGCCTCCAGCCAGGGTCACATGCCGATATCGTGGTGTTTGATCCTCATGAAGAGTGGGTGGTGGATCCCACTAAATTTTTCTCAAAAAGTCAGAATACGCCATTTGGGGGTTGGACAGTGAAGGGAAAAGTGAAGATGACCTTGGTTGATGGCAGGATGGTCTATGATGCCCGTTAATTCAAAAGTATGAAGCGGATTAATTGGGGGGTCGTGGGCTTTCTTTTTGAACTGTGTGCCTTAGTCTTATGGGTGGGCGGGTTAGTCGTCATTATTGCGTTGGTGATTCCGGCCGTTTTTAATTCCTTCGGAATGGAACCAGCTGGCCGTTTTTTACGGAGAGTATTTGATGGATTTGGCTTGATGAATGCCTGGATTGTGATTTTGTTGAGTGTGGTGGCCGTGAGTCGCTTCCGGGCTTTTGGCCATAACCCCTCCGAGATGTTTGCCGTTTCTTCCGTGGAATGGTGGCTTTTGGCCGGAATGGCCCTCATGACGTTCAGCATACTGGTGGTTCTGGGTCCCCAAGCCATTACTTTACAGGAAGAGGCCTTTGAGGCAGTCTCAAAAGAAGACAAAGATATCGCTTATGCAAAATTTTTTCGTCTTCATATGGTCGTACGAGCCTGCCACCTGGTGAATTTTGGTCTCGCGGCTTCACTGTTTATTGTAAAGGTTCGGAAAGCTCTCTTTCACCACTCCATAGCTCCTCGCTCATAATTACCCTGGATCATACAACGGAAATAAGAAGATGAAAAAGGAAAGACCATGAAGCCCGCAGTTCTGGCGTTAGCCGATGGAACCATCTTTCAGGGACGTGCACTCGGTTTCGAAGGCGAAACCGTAGGGGAAGTGGTATTTAATACGGCCATGACGGGGTATCAAGAAATTTTGACCGATCCTTCCTATAAAGGGCAGATCGTGCTGATGACCTCCACCCAAATAGGGAATTATGGGGTGACCCCGGAAGACGATGAGTCGCATCGGGTCTGGGCGGAAGGATTTATTGTTCGTGAAGCGGCTAAGTACCGGAGTAATTGGCGTAGCCGGCAATCCTTTGAAGACTATTTAATTGAGCATCGTATTGTGGCCATTCAAGGGATAGACACGCGAGCACTGACCTGTCATGTCCGTGATCACGGTTCACAGATGGGAATCATTTCCCATGTAGATTTCGATGACAACGCTCTGCGAGAAAAAGCGAAGGCCGTGCCTTCCCTGGTTGGACGTGATTTGGTGAGAGAGGTCACCTGTCCGGACGCCTATGAATGGACTGAGAGATCCGTTGTTATGGACCCGGCCAGTGGTGACCCATCCATTTTCACTCAAAACACCGCTGAATTCGCGTTGAAACTGGTAGTCATGGATTTTGGTGTGAAACAGAATATTTTACGAAGTCTCGTGGATCTGGGATGTCAGGTTCGAGTAGTGCCAGCTTCGACGACCGCGGAAGAAGTCCGTCGACTTAATCCAGATGGAATTGTGTTATCCAATGGCCCAGGAGACCCCGAAGGGGTACCCTATGCGGTAGAAACCGTCAAACAGCTATTGGGATGGAAACCACTATTGGGGATTTGTTTGGGACATCAGGTATTGGGGTTATCCCTGGGATTGCACACTCATAAACTAACTTTTGGGCATCATGGAGCCAATCATCCAGTCATGGATCTTCGCACCCGAAAGATTGAAATTACCTCGCAAAACCATAATTTTGCTGTTGGCCTTCCTCACAAGGAAGGCGCGTGTACGACGTTGACGTCTCAACAGTTTGACTCTTGCGTTGGACGGATGGAAATCACGCATCGGAGTGTGAATGATGGGTGTTGTGAAGGAATGGCGGGCTTAGAGAGTCCAATTCTTTCTATTCAGTATCACCCGGAAGCCTCCCCGGGCCCCCATGACTCTTCATATGTGTTCCGACAATTTCTGGAAATGATGAAAGGCCGTGGATAATGTTGATGACTCGTTGTTATCTGATTCTTTTTCTTTTTTTGGTCAGCGGGTGCATTCATGTTGATCTGTTTCCTGGAGGAGGGAAACTCCAGGAAGCCATCATATCTGGGGAGGGAAATGATAAGGTATTGTTGATTGATATCTCTGGCATGCTGACGACAGGCAAAGCATCGGGTATCTTGGAAGAACCCAGTCTTCCGGCACGGATCAAAGAGGAATTGACCAAAGCCGAGGAGGATAAACATGTCAAAGCTATCATCCTTCGAATAAATACTCCAGGAGGATCGGTCACGGCCTCAGATCTGGTGTATCATGAGCTGAAAGTCTTTAAGAAAAAACGCGCTGTCCCCGTCATTGCGGCCATTATGGATTTGGGCACTTCCGGCGGATATTACATTGCGATGGCCGCCGACCATATTCTTGCACATCCCTCGACCATTACCGGAAGTATCGGGGTCATTATGGTGACCATGAATGCAGAGGGGCTGCTGGAAAAAGTCGGGGTCCAACCGGCGGCGATTGTTTCGGGTCCTAAAAAATCTATGGGTTCTCCATTCCGGCCGATGAATGAGGAAGAGCGGGCTATTTTCCAAGGGACCATTGATCATTTGTTTGAGCAATTCGTTTCGGTGGTGAAAGAGGGAAGACCCGGATTAAGCATGGAGCAGATTCGCACGGTAGCTGACGGACGGATTTTTACCGCCGATATTGCCAAATCCAAGGGTCTTGTGGATAGCATTGGATATTTGGATGAGGCGATTGCTCTTGCCAAAAAAGAAGCAAATTTGGAAAAGGCCAAAGTCGTCACATACACCAGGGGAGGGGGAACTCATCAGAATATCTACTCACGGTTCGATCCTCCTCAGATTGGGCCTATAGGGTTTCCACAGGTCGATGCGTATTCTCTCTTCAACGTATTGACCGGAGGGACACCACAAATGCTGTACATGTGGATGCCGTAAAATCGGTGTGGTCCTGATGTAAGAAATGTTGTTCCCATGATCAACGATCCATCGGGTTCTGGAAAGGCATTCCAAGGGCTCTTGGCCAGTGCGGTGTGTGCGCTCCTGTTGCTAAGTTCAGCATGTCAAAAGGCTCCTGGGACTGCTAGAGATCAATTAATTTATATTTCGGAGGAAAAGGAAATTGCCCTGGGACTTGCGGCATTTCGCGAGGTTTTAAAGTCGGCACCATTAAGCAGGGATCCGGGAATAACGTTAATGGTGAATCGTGTGGGACAACGGATTGCCAAGGCAGCCCAAAAACCGGAATATGTCTGGGAATTCGCCGTCATTCAGGATGATGATCAAGTAAATGCTTTTGCATTGCCTGGCGGCAAAGTGGCGGTGTTTACCGGCATTTTAAAATACACAAAAACAGAAGCCGGGCTGGCAACGGTTATGGCACATGAAGTTGCCCATGCGTTGCAACGGCATGGAGCCGAGCGATACAGTCGTGGAATTTTGGAACAAATTGGTCAACTCGGGGCTTTGGCTGGAGCCGCCGCCGGTGGCGTCGACCCTGGCTTGGCTATTGGGGCCATGAGCGCCTATGGAGTAGGCGTGGCCCTTCCCAATTCCCGTGACCAGGAAACCGAAGCCGATTTTATCGGACTGCAATTGATGGCCAAGGCCGGCTACGACCCGAGGGAAGCGGTGCCGTTTTGGGAACGCATGAGTGGGTGTCCGAGGAAAATGATAGGAAAATTTTGTTTTCGCAGTCAAAATGCGATTCCAGAGTTTCTGTCCACTCATCCTTCGGATGTGACCCGAATTAATCAAATTGAAGCCTGGATTCCCCAAGCATTGAAATTTTATCATCCTGAGACATCACCTCCCGTATCACCTGAATCTCCCACTAATAACCCGATATCTGGATCGGTTTTAAAATCCTGAAAGCCCATCATGCCACGAAGAAACGACATTCATCGAATTTTATTAATCGGCTCTGGACCCATTGTTATTGGGCAAGGCTGTGAGTTTGACTATTCTGGCACGCAAGCCTGCAGGGCCCTGAAGGAGGAGGGCTTTAAAGTCATCCTCGTTAATAGTAATCCCGCCACTATTATGACCGACCCGGATCTTGCGGACCGGACCTATGTGGAACCGATTACGGTCGAAGTCGTGGAAGCGATTCTAGAGCGAGAGCGCCCTGATGCCCTGCTTCCCACCATGGGCGGACAGACTGCCCTGAATATCACCGTGGAATTAGTGAAACGGGGTATTCTGGAAAAGTACGGAGTGCAACTGATCGGAGCCTCCTATGAATCGATCCAAAAAGCGGAAGATCGGGACTTGTTCAAACAGGCGATGACACGTATTGGATTACACGTGGCGGCAAGCGGATCATTTCGCTCAAGAGAAGAAGCCTTACAACTCCTTGAAACAATTGGATTTCCTGCTATCGTCCGTCCATCATTCACTCTGGGAGGAGCGGGGGGCAATATCGCCTATAATCGTGAAGAGTTTGATAAGTATATTGATTGGGCCCTTGTGACCAGTCCTGTTGGACAGGCCTTGCTCGAACAATCGCTTCTGGGATGGAAGGAATATGAATTAGAGGTGATGCGGGACTCCAAAGACAATGTGGTCATTGTCTGCCCCATCGAAAATTTCGATCCAATGGGTGTGCATACCGGAGACAGTATCACCGTGGCCCCTGCCATGACCTTGTCTGATAAAGAGTATCAGCATATGCGAGACGCGGCCATCCGCATCATTCGAGAAATCGGTGTGGATACCGGCGGGTCCAATATTCAATTTTCTTTGAATCCGGACAACGGAGCGTTGATGGTTATTGAAATGAATCCTCGTGTATCGAGGAGTTCCGCTTTGGCCTCCAAGGCAACCGGGTTTCCGATAGCCAAGATCGCTGCGAAGTTGGCCGTCGGGTATACCCTTGATGAGATTCCCAACGATATTACACAAGTGACAAAAGCCTGTTTTGAACCGACCATCGACTATGTGGTCGTGAAAATTCCACGGTTTACATTTGAGAAATTTGATGGTGTTGATCGGGTGCTGACAACCCATATGAAATCCGTGGGAGAAGCCATGGCACTCGGATCCACCTTCAAAGAAGCTTTGCAGAAGGCTATTCGTTCCCTTGAAACAGACCGGTATGGGTTGATGTCGTTACATGGGCTTAATGGGAAAAAAGAATCTGGTGGATCGGCCCATCCGCTGTATGAGCGTCTTCAATCTCAGGTTCGAATCCCGACCGCTGATCGCCTTTGGTTTCTGGCTGATGCGTTCCGAATCGGAATGTCGGTGGAGGAACTGTACCATCTGTCGCGGGTTGACCCCTGGTTTTTACATGAAATTGAAGAACTCGTCGAGTTTGAGGCGGAATGGGTTCGTAGAAGCAAGGCGGAAGTTGGGAACGATCGTTCACACGACACTCGCAAAGGATGCCCTGATTCCCTGGTGACTCTCCTTGAACAAGCGAAAAGTCTTGGATTTTCAGATCAACGGCTCGGTCAACTCATCGGGAGAGAGGAAGATACCATTCGTCAATGGCGACAGGTCAGGGGATCTGGCTATGGCACGGTGTTTAAAAGAGTGGATACCTGTGGCGCAGAGTTTGAGGCGCATACCCCATACCTCTATTCCACTTCGGGTTTCTCGTGTGAATCCCGTCCCACTCAAAAAAGAAAAATAATGATCTTAGGCGGAGGGCCGAACCGGATTGGGCAGGGCATTGAATTTGATTATTGTTGTGTGCATGCCGCCATGGCCCTAAAAGAAGAAGGCATTGAAACGATTATGGTCAATTGTAATCCGGAAACCGTCAGTACGGATTATGATATTTCCGATCGCTTGTATTTTGAACCGTTGACCAAGGAAGAGGTCTTGCGAATTATCCTGACTGAACGACCGGACGGGGTCGTCGTGCAATTCGGTGGACAAACGCCTCTCAAGCTTGCCGTCCCGTTAGAGCAGGAAGGGGTCAGGATTTTGGGGACACAACCTGATGCCATTGACCGTGCGGAAGATCGAAAACGATTCAGTGATTTGTTAATTGAATTGAACCTCCTGCAGCCGCAAAATGGTACCGCTCGGTCCTCGCATGAAGCTCATGTTATAGCCGTCAACATTGGTTATCCAGTGATGGTCCGCCCATCGTATGTGTTGGGGGGGCGTGCCATGCAAATCGTGTATGATGCCGACGCATTAGATGAATACCTTCAGAGACACGAGATGGATTTGGGGAGACATCCCTTGTTAATTGATGATTACCTTGAAGACGCCATAGAAGTTGATGTGGATGCCATCGCAGATGGGACAGACGTCGTGGTGGCTGCCATCATGGAACATGTCGAGATGGCAGGCATTCATTCAGGAGATTCGGCATGTTCATTACCTGCCCATTCCCTTAATGCCGATATTCTGAAAACCATCAAGCACCAAACCATACTTCTTGCCAAGGAATTACACGTGGTGGGTCTGATGAATATTCAATATGCGGTCAAGGATGGGGCGGTGTATATCTTGGAGGTCAATCCTCGCGCTTCCCGCACGGTCCCTTTTGTCAGTAAGGCCATCGGTGTGCCTTTGGCCAAACATGCGATGAAAATCATGGCAGGGCGAACCTTGAAAGACTTAGGCTTTACGCAGTGCCCACTTTTTCCCCACATTGCCATTAAAGAGGCCGTCTTCCCATTTACCAAACTTGGCGTCGCCGATGTATTGTTGGGGCCCGAGATGCGTTCGACCGGCGAAGTCATGGGGATTGATCGAAGCTTCGGTTGGGCGTTTGCCAAATCACAGGCCGCATCGGGAATGCCATTGCCTTTGGCAGGGACTGCCCTTCTTAGCGTGAAAGATGGAGATAAACCCGCGACGCTTGCTATCGCACAGCGACTGTCGCAACTCGGATTTTCACTAAATGCCACGAAAGGGACGGCGGCCTTTTTGCGGACACATGGAATCACCGTGGTTACGGTGAACAAAATCAATGAGGCTCGGCCCCATATCGAAGATCTACTCAAAAATAAAGAGCTGTCATTAGTCGTCAATACGGTGGGAGGTGCCTCTTCCCAGGATGATTCCGCGCCGATACGCAGGGCGTCCGTCTTCGGCGGAATTCCTTATTTTACGACCATTCAGGCAGCGCAGGCCGCCATCTCAGGAATAGAGGCGATGAAGAAAACATCCATGGAGGTTCGCTGCCTACAGGAATATCATTCTGCGATGCCAGGCAGGTAGGCCTAAGTGGACGTGACGCGATGTTGGATGATTGACATCCGATTTCCATGATTTAGAGAGGGGAGTGAGGTTTCATGAAAATTCCTATGACCAAAAAAGGGTATGAGGCACTGCAAGCAGAACTGGCCAGGCTGCGGCGGGAAGATCGCCCTAAAAACATTCAAGCTATCACCGAAGCTCGTGAACATGGTGATCTCAAGGAGAATGCCGAATATAAAGCCGCCAAGGAGCAACAACAATTTATTGATACACGGATGTCCGAGCTTGAGCATAAACTCAGTATTGCTCAAGTGGTGGAAATATCGCCCGGGCAGAGTGACACCGTCGTGTTTGGGGCCACAGTCACCATTTTAAGTTTAGAGTCACAAGAAGAAAAACGCTATACCTTGGTGGGACAAGAAGAGGCCGATATCAAAAATGGTTCGATTTCGGTTCAAGCACCAATTGGGCGTGCGCTGATCGGGCATCGGGTCGGGGATATTGTTGAAGTGCATCGACCGGCCGGAGTTATTGAATATCAAATCCAGTCCATTTGTTTTGAGGAGCTATAATCATGACTTCCGCCATTTCCTTGGTTACGCTGGTCACTGATTTTGGGGATGTCGATTATTTTGTTCCAAGTATGAAGGGCGTGATGCTCGGAATTAATTCTCAAATACGCATCGTCGATCTGACGCATCGAATTCCGGCGCATGGGGTTGAACAAGCGGCATTTTTTTTGAAATCATGCTATCAATATTTTCCAGATGGAACGGTGCATGTCGTGGTCGTAGACCCAGGGGTGGGAAGCTCTCGAAGAGCGATTTTGGCCTCAACTTCCAGGCATTTTTTCCTGGCTCCGGATAATGGGGTCTTGACCTACGTCCTTCAAGAAGAAACTGCGGTTCAAGTTCGATCGATTGAAAATAAACAATATCGATTGGACTCCATTGGAGCGACGTTTGATGGACGGGATTTATTTGCGCCTTCGGCAGCCTGGTTAACGAAGGGGCAGGTTCCCGGTTCGTACGGACGTCTTATTCAGGATTATGTCAGACTTCCCCTTGATCCCCCGCGTATGGAAGGACATGCCCTACATGGGCGAATTGTCTATATCGACCATTTTGGCAACGCCATAACGAATTTGACCCTGACCGACATAGAGACATTTCGATCAGTGACCAAGAAAGAATACTCCGGGCTCAAAATTGGGGAGGTCATCATCAAGGGAATAAAAACGCATTACGAAGAAGGTGCATTGGGATATCCGGAAGGGCTCATAAATAGTAATGGGCATATCGAAATTTTTGTGAAGCAAGGACGGGCCGTGGACCGATGTCAATTGCACATTGGCCAGACGGTTGAGCTCCTCTAGTCCGCGGTACGATTCAATACTTCCGGAGGTGATGGTATTGGGAAAGATGTGCTGGACGCACGGACCACTGAAATGGCCAGTTTTAAAATAGACACCATTTGATCGAGTTCCTTGGCGCTTGCCGAAAGGGGAGGAATCAGAATCATAATGGTCCCAATGGGACGGATCAGCAGTCCTAAAGTCCTGGCGGCCATGGCTATTTTCTGGCCGATACGTTCGGAGGCCGGGAACGGTATTTTTTTGAATTTCTGTTGAACCAATTCAATCCCAACCATAAAGCCACATTGCCGGATATCCCCAACCCAAGGGTCTTCGGTCAGGGAGTCAAGAGCTCTGCGAAATTTAGGGATCCGTCGTTGAAGCTTTGCGAGGGTTCGTTCACTCTTAAAGATGGCAAGGTTGGCCAGAGCCGCCGCGCATCCCAAGGGATTCCCCGCATAACTATGTCCATGGAAAAATGTTTTGTTTTCGTGCCCTTCTCCCAAAAACGCTTCGTAAATGGCGTTTGTCGTCAATGTGGCGGCCAATGGGAGATAGCCTCCCGTTAAACCTTTGGCAATCGCCATGATATCCGGAGAAATCCCTTCATGCTCACAAGCAAACATCCGACCCGTTCGTCCAAACCCGGTGGCAACCTCATCGGCAATGAATAGGACCTTGTACCGCGTGCATAACTCCCTGACGCGTTTCAAGTATCCTGGAGGCGAAGGAATGATCCCGGCGACCGCTTGCACCATGGGCTCAAGAATGAGGCCTGCAATTTCTGGATGCTGTGTGGAAAGAAGTTTTTCAAGCGGATCAAGACAGGCGAGTCGACATTGAGGAAAATGCAATTGAAGGGGACATCGATAGCAATATGGGGGCTCCACGTCATGGCTTGCAAAGAGGAGCGGAGAAAAAGATCTGCGGAACAGTTCGACTCCGCTGAGGCTCATTCCTCCCACCGTGTCCCCGTGATAGGACATGCCAAGATGGATAAACCGAGTTTTTCGTGGTTGGGGATTCGGACATTGTTGCCAATACTGAATGGCCATTTTTGCAGCAACTTCCACGGCGGTGGAGCCGTTGTCGGAATAGAAGACTTTTTGTAATCCTTTGGGAGCCAGGCGAATAAGGGCCTTCGCCAATTGAATGGCTGGTGGGTTGGAAAGTCCCAGCAGCGTCGTATGAGCCACCTGAGTAAGTTGATGACGAATAGCCTCATCAATGCGAGGATGTCGATGCCCATGAATATTGACCCAGATGGATGCCGTCGCATCGAGATAGGCATTGCCATCCATATCATAGACATACGAACCTTTTCCGCGTTTGATGATGAGGGGGGTCTGGCGTTCCCATTCCTGCATTTGGGTAAAGGGGTGCCACAGGTACTCGCAATCGTCTTTTTCTAATGCTGTGCGGGTCATATTGAGAGTCATGGTCGTTTTTGAGGAAATAACCTAGCGGAATCCATCGAATTTTGACAACCTTTTAGGGTCTCATTACAATCACAGGCACTTCGAATGAGTAAAGCCTTTCCTCAAACCCACATCCGCAATTTTTCAATTATTGCTCATATCGACCACGGCAAATCCACTCTTGCCGACCGGTTTTTGGAGATCACCGGTGCTGTATCTCCACGTGAGGCCCGTGCACAATATCTGGATGCCATGGACCTTGAGCGTGAGCGCGGCATTACGATCAAAGCACATGCCGTCACAGCACGATTTCGGAGTTCGGATGGACAGGAATATCAGTTTAACCTCATTGATACTCCTGGACATGTGGACTTTGCCTATGAGGTATCACGCAGCCTGGCTGCCTGTGAAGGAGCACTGTTGTTAATCGATGCCACCCAGGGCGTGGAGGCCCAGACGATCGCCAATGCCTATCTGGCGATTTCGAATGATTTAGTGATCATTCCTGTCATTAATAAAATTGATTTGCCGAGTGCGGATGTCGAAGGGGTTAAAGTCCAAATTCGAGATGTGTTGGGGTTGTCGAGTGAAGAGGCATTTTTAGTCAGTGCCAAAGATGGACGTGGGGTAAAGGAGGTGCTTGAAGGAGTGGTGAAGATTGTCCCGCCTCCCGTCGGTTCAATTGATCAACCGTTAAAAGCCCTGATTTTTGATTCCTGGTTCGACAATTATCAGGGCGCCGTGGTGCTTATTCGAGTCATGGATGGAGAAATCACCCCCAATATGATGATTAAGCTCATGTTTTCAGGACGTGAATTTGAAGTCCTGGAGGTGGGCGTCTTTTCACCGAAACGAACCAAGGTGAATCGGCTGGGGCCAGGGGAAGTCGGGTATATTTGTGCCGGGATGAAAGAACTCTCGGACACTAAAATTGGCGATACCATTACGGATTCAAAGCGCCCCACCAGCGTGGCCTTGCCCGGATACCGGGATGTCAAACCGGTGGTCTTTTGCGGGTTATATACCACCGATAATGCCAAGTTTGAGGACCTGCGGGATTCTCTGGAGAAGTTGCAGCTGAATGATTCCTCCTTTGTCTATGAACCGGAAACATCCCTGGCCTTGGGATTTGGGTTTCGATGTGGGTTTTTAGGGCTTCTCCACATGGAAATTATTCGGGAACGCTTGGAGCGGGAATACGGACTCGATCTGATCAGTACTGCCCCGACGGTGGTGTATCGTGTGACGACCACCAAAGGCGAAACCCTGGTCATCGACAATCCCTCCAAACTTCCGGATCCTTCACAGATCGAACGCATTGAAGAGCCTTATATTAAAGCCACGATGATTACGCCTGAGCGTTATATCGGAAATGTTCTTCAGTTGTGTCAGGAGCGTCGGGGCATTCAAGTCGGGCTGCAATATCTCGATCCGACCCGATCCATGTTAATCTATGAAATCCCGCTCAATGAAATTGTGCTAGACTTCTATGATCGCCTGAAATCCCGCACCCAAGGGTATGCATCGTTGGACTATGAATTGCTCGGCTATCGCGAGTCTGAATTGGTGAAATTGGATTTATTGCTGAATGGTGAGACGGTAGATGCGCTTTCCATTATCGCCCATAAGGATAAGGTGCAAAGCCGCGGACGGCAATTAGCCGAAAAAATGAAAGAACTTATCCCCAAGCAAATGTTTGAAATTGTCATTCAGGCGACAATAGGCAAACGCATTATTGCCAGGGAAACCATTGGCGCACTCAAGAAAAATGTGACGGCCAAGTGCTATGGTGGGGATATTTCCCGAAAACGCAAATTATGGGAAAAGCAAAAAGAAGGAAAAAAACGGATGAAACAATTAGGGCGTGTCGAAGTCCCTCAAGAAGCCTTTCTGGCTATTTTAAAGACCGATCCGAACTGAACCGCTGATGACCACTCAAGATCCGCAACAACCCAAAATGACCGAATCTTCCGAAAAAAATCTTCAAGAGGAATCTTCGGTTACCTCAAGTTCACAGGATATGGAGGTATCCAAAAAATCCATTATTCGAGAATATGCCGAAGCCTTGATCATTGCGATTATTCTGGCTCTAACCATTCGGGTCTTTGTGGTCCAGGCCTTTAAGATCCCATCAGGGTCGATGATTCCGACCTTGATGATTGGCGATCATATCCTCGTTTCCAAGCTGGCCTATGGGTTTCAGTTGCCGAAAGATTGTGAGTTTCAGGTCTCGTTCCCGCCCGTGACGTGTTTTTCTTCAACGATTGTGATGAATTTTGATCCTCCGTCGCGTGGGGATATCATCGTGTTTCGTTACCCCGAGGATGAAAACAAGGATTTCATTAAGCGGGTGATCGGACTTCCTGGTGATACCATTCATATTCAAAATAAACATGTGATTGTCAATGGACAGCCATTGTTGGATGAGGGTTTTACGCAGCGGGTCGACCCTGGAATTATCGATGGTCGTATCAATCCTCGGGATAATCTTGGTCCCTTAACCGTTCCTCCGGACTCCTACTTTGTGATGGGTGATAACCGTGACCAAAGTTTGGACAGTCGGTTTTGGGGGTTTGTGCGAATGGATAAAATTAAAGGCAGGGCATTTCTCGTATATTGGTCATGGAATGGGCAGGGAGCTTGGACCGATTGGATCCGATGGGAACGAATCGGGAAGATCATTGAATAGTGAGGACCAACTCACTGGACTCAACCAAACTTCAGTCTTGTGCTGACTCAAGGATGAAACCGCTATCCGTTGTCCCATCGATTTCCGCTCGGAAATTCAAGGAGTATATTCAACGCTTCTCCCGTGCGCGCATCCTGGTTGTCGGAGATCTCATTCTCGATCATTATGTCTGGGGCAAGGTGCATCGTGTCTCTCCGGAAGCGCCTGTACCGATTGTTCATGTGGATTCTGAATCGTACAGAATGGGTGGGGCAGCGAATGTGTATCATAATATTCTGACATTAGGTGGACAGGCTGAGTTGTGTGGCATGGTCGGTGGAGATCATGTTGGGAAACAATTCCTTGCCGACATTCGACGATCATCCCCATTTACTTCCGGTGTGTTTGTCGACTCTAGTCGTCCTACCATTAAAAAAACCAGAGTGGTAGCCCACAATCAGCAAATTGTTCGATTTGATGTGGAGCAACGCCATGACATTTCGTCTCAACAGACAAAAAAAATTTTAAAACATGTGGCGTCCCGTCTTCCTGAAGTCTCCTGCCTGGTGATTTCCGATTATGCGAAGGGCATGATCACCGTGGACCTGATGAAGGGCATTCATATTCTGGCCGATCAATTCGGTGTGCCGATTGTGGTGGATCCGAAGGTCGAGCATATGGCGTATTATCAGGGAGTGACGGTTATCACGCCCAATCATCTCGAAGCCAAGCAGGCAGCAGGATTTCTCCCAAGCCAGGATGTTCCGATTGAACAAATCGGTCTTGCTCTCCAGCAACAATTACAGTGCCAGGCAGTCGTGGTCACGAGGGGTGAGGAGGGAATGAGTATTTTTGAAAAAACGGGCCAATCCTGGACCATCCCGGCGGTGGCTCGACAAGTCTATGATGTCACCGGAGCAGGCGATACGGTCATCAGCACTCTTGCATTAGCGCTGAGTGCAAAAGCCCCACTTCCTGAAGCTGCGGTATTAGCCAATCAGGCGGCAAGTATTGTCGTGGGCATGGTGGGTACCGCCACAGTGACGCAGGCGCAACTTCAAGAGGCTTTACTCCATGGCCACAACTGACTCCCTCGTCAGCCTGTGTATTCCTGCTCGCTACGGATCGTCACGATTTCCCGGGAAACCACTCGCTCTCCTGGCTGGCAAGCCCCTTATCCAGCATGTCTATGAAGCAGTTCAACAGGTTTCGCAGGTGGGGCAAATCCTGGTTATTACCGACCAGGAATCCATTGAACAAGGGGTCAAGAGTTTTGGTGGAGAAGTCTGTCTCGTCAAGGAATTCTGTCGAACCGGAACGGACCGGGTGGCGAAAGCGGCTTCTCAGTTAAAATATGACGTGATTGTGAACTTACAAGCTGATGAAATTCCTCAGCACCCTGGTTTGCTGGATGACCTCATTCTTCCTTTTTTGGCTTCTCCGGCAGGGGTGGGAACGTTGAAAAGACAACTACACCGCACACAGGACCTAACCAATCCGTCAATCGTCAAGGTGGTGACC
>CAZBQO010000011.1:0-29733 GCA_964494125.1 uncultured Nitrospira sp.
GCTTTTTTGAACCGACCCGGAGCCTTTGATGAGTAATCTAATCCTGGGCAAATTTATTCTTGAAAATCTTAATTATTCAACACTCCCACCATCCAAACGTACCCTGACCCCGATTCTGTGTGTGACAAGGTTTACGTGTCGAAAAATCGGGGGGAATTGTGAGGTCTGTCTAAGGCGATGAGCAGTAACACGGTATTGGAAGCTGACGATTTTGTGAAAGGCCTGCAAGGCATTGGATTCGATTTTTTTACCGGCGTGCCCGACACGATATTGGGGGGCATTATTGCCCATTTGACGGAAGAACGGTTGTATACCCCGGCGGTTCGTGAAGATGAGGCTGTGGCGATGGCCGCAGGAGCCTACCTGGGAGGGAAAATTCCGGTCGTGTTGATGCAAAACTCCGGATTAGGTAATGCCCTGAATGTTCTGGCTTCTCTCAATTTGATTTATCAGATTCCCTGTTTGCTGTTGGTATCCTGGCGTGGCTTCGAAGGTAAGGATGCACCTGAACATCTGGTGATGGGGGAAACCATGACGACGCTGTTGGATACGGTACGGATTCCCCACAGGACGTTGTCCCAGCAGACGATTGTAGATGATCTGAAATGGACAGCCACCACCTTTATGGAGAAGCGGATCCCTGTCGCGTTATTGTTGAAAAAGGGCATCGTGAAAACCATTCAGCCCTAGGAGCCCGTCGGACTTAGGAAGAATCGGCTGCAAAAGTGTCTCAGCGGTCCATATTTCACCGCTTTCTTGGCCCATAGTCCCACTATGGGCCTGCGAAATCGTCAAAATCTGGCCTCGCTCAGCCGCTTTTTCGCTTTCGATTCCCTAAGTCCGACAGACTCCTAGTGGGATGTTGAAGAGATGTCCTATGGTCCTGTATGGATTTCCCGATTTGGTCTCGTAAGGGAAAAGCAGCCAATCTGCAATTTCTGCCCGGTCTGTGGGCAAGGGGTTGGGTGTGAACGCGAAGCAATAACCATTGTGTTGGAGATACAACGATGATTGGACCGGAAGAAGGGGTCATGCAGAGCCGGGCGCAGGCGATGGCGGCCATGTTGGAACTCATGACCGATCAACTGCTTATTGTGTGCAACGGGTTTCCCTCACGTGAAGCCTGTAAGCTCCGTGATCGGACTCAAAATTTTTATATGATTGGCTCGATGGGCGCGACGGCGGGCATCGGATTAGGATTGGCTCTGGCCCAGCCGGACAAAACGGTGGTGGTCTTTGATGGCGACGGAAATGTGCTGATGAGTCTTGGCACATTGGCCACGATTAGTGCGTTGCGACCGAAAAATCTCATTCATGTGGTCTTTGATAATGAGGTGTATGGGACCACCGGAAATCAGCCCACCTATTCCAGGGTTGTCGGCCTGGATAAAATGGCCAAAGCGGCAGGATACAAGAATGTTGAGCGGGTCTGGGAACGAGAAGATATTGTGTATGAGTTTAAGGCCATGTTAGGGGATGACGGGCCGAGTTTTTTGTTGGTCAAGGTGAATGAACAGCTTGAAGATGCGGATCGGATTGCCTTGAGTCCGGCTGAGCTGACGAAACGGTTTAAGGGGAGTGTCACCTAACGGCACATGTATTCGCGTGAAAGCCTAATCGCCAGCCTGTAAGCGTGTAAAGGAAGAGGATTCATGATTTTATTCAATCCCGGTCCCGTCAATGTGTCTGAAAGAGTCCGTCAGGCTTTACTTCAACCGGATATCTGCCATCGAGAGTCGGAGTTTTCGGAATTATTGGCAGATATTCGCCAAAAATTGCTGAAGGTCTTCGTTCCTGGTGAAGAAGATGAGTACACCGCGATCGTGTTGACGGGTTCCGGCACGGCGGCTGTGGAAGCGGCGTTAATGTCCAGTATCCCTACCGGCAAGCGAGCGATGGTGATTAACAATGGGGTGTATGGCCAACGGATGTCTTCCATGCTGGCGATGCAGCGTTTGGGTACGCCGGATTTAAAGTATGACTGGGGAATCGTACCGGATCCGCAGACGATTGATTTGGCGCTGAAACAACATCCGGAAGTGCATACCGTCGCCATGGTGCATCATGAAACGACCCTGGGATTGATTAATCCGGTGAAGGAGGTTGCGGAGATCGTGGACCGGTATAACCGGGTCTTTATGGTGGACTCTGTGAGCGGGCTGGGAGGAGAGGCCCTGGATATTGCCGGAAATAAATTATACATGGTTGCGGGGGCCGCTCAGAAATGTATTCAAGGTTTTCCAGGTGCCGCGTTTGTGTTGGTCCGCAAAGGCTTTATGGAGCGGATGATGAAATATCCCAAGCGGTCCTGGTATTTGAATTTGGCTAATTATTATGAAGAACAGGAGCGGGGGACGATTCCCTTTACTCCGGCCGTGCAGGTCTATTATGCGTTCCGCGAAGCGATTAATGAACTGTTAGAAGAAGGCCTCGACAACCGGATCCAACGATTTAAGGGCTATGCCACCACCATTCGGACGCGTTTGGAAGAGTGGGGCGTCAAGCCGGTACTGGCCCCTACGCTTCAAAGTAATACCTTAACCGCGTTTTATCTGCCTGAAGGGTGTGCCTACCAAGGGCTGCATGACGAATTAAAACGAGCCGGATACGTGATCTATGCCGGGCAGGGACAATTGGAAGAGAAAGTGTTTCGTATTGCCAATATTGGTGCCCTGACCAATCAAAATATTGAAGGATTCCTCTCCGCTTTTCAGTCCATACTGTCGGGAGCCAGAGCGTGAAGGCAATTATCTTTGCAGCGGGTGTCGGGAAGCGGTTGCAAGGTGTGACACAGGGGCGACCGAAATGCCTGGTCGATCTTGGAGGAAGGACCTTATTATCCCGGCATGTCGAAGCTCTTGGGCAATTGGGTGTGTGCCAGGTGGTGGTGGTGGTGGGGTACGCTCAAGATCATATTCGGAGGGCTATGGACGCTGACCCGTTTGTTCAAGAGATCCGATGGGTGGTGAATGAACAGTTTACTCGTGGGAGCATCACGTCATTGTGGGCGGCACGGTCTGAAATGGACGACGATGTTGTGCTTATGGATGCCGATGTTCTCTACGCCCCATCGATTCTGGCTCGTTTGGTTCATTCTCCCTTTCCGACGGCCTTGTTAATGGATGAGACGGTGAAGCAGGTATCGGAAGAGTGTATGGTTGCCGCGAGGGCTGGTCGAGTCCTCACCTTAAGTAAAACCTTACCGTCTGCCTATGATGAGGCCGGAGAAGGGGTCGGGTTTCTCAAAGTCCAAAAACAGGATATTCCGGCACTGTTGCAATCGGTTCAGGCCTATGTTGCAGTTGGGGCGCTTGATATGGAATATGAGGACGCGCTAAAAGAGTTTTTTGAGAAGGTGCCGGTGGGATACGAAAAAATCGGAGGGCTTCCGTGGATAGAAATTGATTTTCCTGAGGATATCGATCGAGCGGAGTCTGAGATCTTGCCCTCAGTGATAAGCTTAGAGGAGAATACCAGGGCCACCACACTGAGACCGTAGGAATGAGTGTATGGACGGAATACTTAAACAAGAAGCCACCCATGCGGTCGATACGGCGATTTTATTGACGTCGGTCGGCGTCTTTGATCCCGGAGCCGTCGGGACAGGTGACGCGGTTCCCAGTCCCTTGACTCGTGTCGGCGGCATGACGCTGTTTCAACGGGCGGTGTTCACGTTGCAGCGAGGCGGAATCTCTCAAATTTGGGTGTTAGCTGGGCCGGAAGAACAAGCTCTTCGTCAATTACTTCGTGAAGATAGCCGGGTACAGGCCGCCGTTCGTTGGCTGCCGGTTCGGGAATTCCCTCCTCATGACCCTCAGACCTGGGAAGCGCTTGCGGAGGAAATCAATGGAGCCTGTATGATCGTGGGTTGCCATACCGTGTACTCTCCCGCATTGATCCAGCGCTTGCGAGCTGAAGGATCTCAAGGGAAGGCAGTCGTAGTCGTGGGTCAACCTGAGGAGGGGCATCACCGGGGAAATCCCGGGGTGGCGTTCCGGCCTGAGGGTCTGGAGGGACGGTCAACTTCGACGGTGGTCTTCCATGACCAGAGGGTATCCCAGACGTCTCAGTCCTCAACGAAAAGTCAGACTCCTGATCGAAGCCGGTTGCCGCTGGTGGGAGATCTTCTGGTTCTCCCGGCCCGGCTCTTGGGTATTTCAGGCGTGTTGCATGCTAATGGCACGAATCCACTTCGGTTGGCATTGGAGCAAGCGGCAGTGGAAGGGACGATTCAAACCATTGGGGGCGCTGCTCATTGGTTCAGAGATGTCCGTGGGCCTAAGGGACCTCAACTCGCTGAGCGGACCCTGTTGGAGGCACTCCAAACAATTAAGGGCGGCCTGGATGGGTTGGTGGATCGGTATGTGAATCGTAAATGTTCCGGTCTGCTCACGCATGGGTTTTTGCGGTTGGGATGGTCACCGAACATGATTACGATGCTATCTATGGTCGTGGGGCTTGTGGCCGCGGGGCTTTTTGTGCCTGGGTCCTGGAAACTTGCCATTCTCGGGGGGCTGATCCTGCAATTATCTGTCATCATTGATTGCTGCGATGGGGAGGTCGCCCGGCTGACGTTTTCAGAGTCCAAGTTTGGGCAAGAACTCGATATTTGGGCAGATAATGTCGTGCACATTGTGTTGTTTGCTGCCATCGCCTGCGGGGCGTTTCTCCAGGGGCCGTGGGAGCATACGCACCTTCCCCTTCTGCTTGGGGCTTCAGCGGTTTTAGCGAATGTCGTGTCGTTGCTGTTAGTCAACCATGCGCGGCAATTGCGATCCCGTCCTCGTGAAAGTCGGCAACTCACAGAACAAGAACGGGCCAATATTGAATTTATGTTGGGCAATGTCGCCAATCGGGATTTTTCCATCATGGTGTTACTGAGTGCTGGTTTTGGCTTCCTGCACTGGTTTTTGGCCCTGGCCGCGATTGGCTCGTGGCTCTTTGTCCTATCGATGGCCTGGATGCTTCGCCGTAGTCTCATCCCTCGTGCTTAAACTGCTCTTCCTGGTTGTCGGCCTTGCGGCCCTGGTCGGGATTGTTCTCCACATCGGCCTCGAACCGATTCAGCATACCGTTTCTCAATTAGGTCTCCTCCATTTCGTGCTCATTCTCCTACCCATGATTCTGGTTTACGGGTTAGAAGCCTTGGGATGGCAACTTACTCTGGGTGCTCATGCTCGCCATGTCGGGTTCATGCGGTTATTTGCCATCCGGATGGCGGGCGAAACCGTGAATGTCACGACTCCCACGGCCTATGTCGGTGGGGAGCCCCTGAAGGCCTATCTTCTCAAACGATACGGGGTGCCAATGGTGGATGGGTTGGCATCCGTGATTACCGCGAAGACCACCATGACCTTTGCCCAAGTGCTGTTTATCTTGCTGGGATTGGCAGTGGCTTTTTGGATCCTTGGCGATTCAGGTCATTCCTGGATGGCGATGCTGGTCAGTGTGGGAGTCTTAGCGTTTGGCGTCGGGCTGTTTGTGCTGCTCCAACGTCGCGGTCTGGGTATGGGGTGCTTGGGCCTTTTACGGTCATGCGGCATCAGGTTCTCCTTTCTTGAAAAACGGGAACCACAACTACAGGAGCTGGACGGCACGATCCGTGGATTTTATTCTCAGCACCGGCAGACCTTTTATGCGGCGTTGGCCGTATTTTTTTTGGCGTGGATGGTGGAAACGCTTGAGGTGTATGCCATTCTCTACTTTCTCGGTGTGAGGATCAATGTGTGGGTAGCCCTCTCAATTGCCGCGCTCACGGTGCTCATTAAAGGCGGAACATTTTTCATTCCGGGAAGCCTGGGTGCACAAGAAGGGGGATACACCTTACTGTTGATGACGTTTGGTTATTCGGAAGTGACGGGAATCACTTTTGCGCTTATTCGTCGAATGCGAGAAATTCTCTGGATTGTCTTTGGTCTTGTTTGCCTGATGTTTTTGAAAGGTCACGGTGGCGAGTCGGGCCAGGTGACCTCGTTGGAACGGTAGGGGACGAACTGGTTGATTCTGTGTAAATATTCGGTGACTTGAACTCTCCGGGCCTATTGTGAATAATCGGATCCTCACGGATGGTTCCCCGAGAAAGGATGAGGCAATGATGGATATTGAACTGGGAAAGAATACCCTTCGGAATACCGATGGCGTCTTTATCGCTCACGGTAAAGAACAACTTCGTATTGAATGGTTGGAAGAAGAGAAAAAGCTGGCATTGAGTATGGGTGTGTTTATGCCAACGGGAACGGAAGTGGCCAAATTGCAACGCAACGTCTGGGAACACAACCCTGGCGATCGGTTTGTCCTTACGGAGTTGCCGGATAGCGTCAAGGTGGAAGATAGGACCCTGAAGACCCTCGTCATGGAAATCCACAAAAAGTCCCATCAAGCTGTGGCCATCCCTGCTGCAAAATTTTATACCTCGAAAGGCACCTTGTCTGAAATCTCCACGGAATGGTGGCGGGTTGGTAACAAAATGGAACTGACCGGCATCGATGCCGATCTCGAAGGGGGCAGTATCGAACTCCCTGAATAACTGGACGTCGGCAAAGGTGAGGTGAGCATACGAAAGCGGGTTTCTGCTGGGTCGTGGCGAAACTGCCGTCGATATTTTGAAGGCCATCGAGAATGGCCATGCCAAAAGGGAGCCTACTTCACTGCCGTTTTCGCGCGAGCCATCATGCGACAAAAGGAGCAGGTTCCCGCAGTCGTGGGTTGGCTGCACACGGTACAGGGTTGCAAGGTGGTTTGGTCTATCTGGCTCATCGATGGGGCCACAGAGGACGATTTTTCCTGTCTATCAAGGAATCCCCAATAAAACCGTTGCTTGGTTCCCGGGGATTCCGCTTCTAAGCGATTAAGCGCGTCTTTATATACCAACATCTTTGCGCCTTTGGCCATCGGGCATTCTTCGACTAAATAGTCAATCCGGTTGACCACGGCATAGGCGGCAATTTCCCGTTCGGTCATTCGGTAGAGCGGTTTTACTTTTTTTGCAAAGCCTTCGACGGAGGCGGGAAGGGTTGGCGACTGTTTCTGCAAATATTCCTCCTGCCACTGCAGGACATTGCCCAGAAGTCTGGCCGCCTCATCATCTAAATTATGGCCGGTTGCCATTACGTCGTAGTGGTTTTGCCAGGCCACCCGATTAAACTGATACCGTTTAATCGTGCCACAGGCAGAGCATGTGGGGCGCTTGATCAGATTAGCCAATTCTTTAATGCCGGCTCCTGCGTCTTCTTCCACGGTATGAATTGTCAGTTGGGATCCGCAGGGTTCAGCCACCACTTTGGCAAACTGTTCGACTTTTTCTTTTGACCGGCTGGAATAACCGGGAATGCCTAAATCAACATACAAGGCATCGACCCGATAGCCTAATTTCAGGAGAATTTCCCATAGGGTCAGGCTGTCTTTCCCTCCTGAAACGGCAACCAGAACACGGTCTTCAGGGGAAAACATCTGTTGAGCCTTAATGGCTCGTTGCACCTGGGTTCGGACAAATTCAGTGAGACAGTCCCCACAAAACGCCGTATTGTGCCTTGGTAGTCCCAGCACCGCCCGTTTTGGACATTTTCGGCAGCGCATGTGTTTACCCTCCGGATATGACCGGGCGGATTTCAATGCTATCCCCGTCCGCCACGGTTTCGTCTTCGGTCATGAGATCCTGCCCGCGTATGACCAAGAAAGCCTCAGGGATTAAATTGAGTTCTTTGAAAATGTCGGCAACCCGTTTGGGGCCTTGGATCACCAGGTCACGAGTGGGATGGCTAAGATGGACTTTCATAGATTCGAATCATAAAGACAGGTTCATGGGATTGGCAACTGATTTAAATTATGCGAATTTTTGTCTTTGCCGGAGGGGAAACTTTTGTTTCTTCACGGCAAGTCCGTTTGCTGAACAACCTATTTGGCCATAATGTAGAGTGAAAGAATGACCTATGATAGGATGCAGATACTCACCTTTCGCAAATGAACACCCGTCACGCAAGATAGCTCATTTATTATGGATAACGAAGGAGCAAGAATGAAATCCGCATGCGATTCGCTGGACCAGCTTTGTATTAACACTATTCGTACCTTATCGATGGATGCGGTGCAAGCCGCGAACTCCGGGCATCCCGGTACCCCGATGGCTTTGGCTCCTGTCGCGTATTGGCTCTGGAATCGGATCTTGCGTTCTGATCCGGATGATCCCATCTGGCCGAATCGTGATCGGTTTGTTCTCTCTGCCGGGCATGCGTCAATGTTGCTCTATTCCCTGCTGCATCTCTGTGGCGTGAAATCGGTGAACGGGCAATATGAGCAATTGGGTGAGCTTTCGGTGACGTTGGAGGACATTAAACGGTTCCGGCAATTAGAGAGTAAATGCCCTGGTCATCCTGAGTATCGTTGGACTTCGGGTATCGAGACGACGACCGGTCCCTTAGGTCAGGGTGTCGCAACCAGTGTCGGCATGGCGATTGCGCAACGATGGATGGCCGGGTATTTCAATCGTCCGGATTATGAAATGTTTAACTATAATGTGTATGCCATTTGTGGTGATGGGTGTTTGATGGAAGGGGTATCCTCGGAAGCGGCATCTCTTGCCGGACACCTCAAATTGTCGAATCTCTGTTGGATCTATGACAACAATAAGATCACCATTGAAGGGCATACGGACCTGGCATTTACTGAAGATGTGGCCACTCGGTTTATCGCCTATGGCTGGAATGTGACACGTGTGGGGGATGCCAATGATCTCCATATGCTGGATCGGGCATTTGGCACGTTTGTAAAGGAATCAGATCGTCCGACCCTGATCATTGTCGACAGCCATATTGGGTATGGAGCTCCGAATAAACAGGATACGCATTCGGCTCATGGTGAACCCTTGGGTGAAGAAGAAATCCGGTTAGCCAAACGCTATTATGGTTGGCCGGAAGACGCACGATTTCTTGTGCCCGATGAGGTACCGGCTCATTTCCAACAGGGTATCGGGAAACGGGGCAAAGAGTTGCGGAGTGCGTGGATGGCCCGTTTTGCAGACTATCAAGCTAAATATCCCGAATTGGCCAGCCACTTGTATCAAATGCAACATAGACAATTGCCCGATGGCTGGGACCGTAAAGTTCCTGTTTTCCCGCCTGATGCCAAGGGACTTGCCGGGCGGGAAGTATCGGGAATTGTGTTGAATGCGTTGGCGGCCGCTATTCCCTGGTTCTTTGGTGGGGCCGCAGACTTGGCTCCATCCACGAAGACTCGATTAACTTTTGAGGGAGCCGGGGATTTGACCGGCAGCAATCCATCAGGACGGAATATCCATTTTGGGGTTCGGGAGCATGCGATGGGCGCGATTTTGAATGGCCTGTCTTTGTCAAAAGTTCGCCCCTATGGCTCAGGATTTCTCATCTTTAGCGATTATGCCAGACCGGCTATCCGGTTAAGTGCCTTGATGGAAATTCCCGTCGTGCATATCTTTACCCATGATTCCATTGGGGTCGGGGAAGATGGACCGACTCACCAGCCCATTGAACAAATCTCTTCGCTTCGCGCAATTCCCGGGTTAATGGTGTTTCGCCCTGGAGATGCCAACGAAATTGCCGAAGCGTGGAAGGTGATTATGGAATTGCGGCACGAACCGGTGATTATGATCGTCTCGCGGCAGGCGATTCCCACATTGGATCGAATGAAATATGCGTCTGCGTCCGGCGTGGCCAAGGGCGCTTATGTATTGGCGGACCCTCCCGATGGGTGCCCAGAGGTCTTATTGCTCGGAACGGGAAGTGAGGTGCCCTTGTGCGTGCAAGCCCATGAGCAATTGGCGCTCGAAGGGATAAAAAGTCGGGTCGTCAGTATGCCTTCCTGGGAATTGTTCGAACAACAATCAGAAGACTATCGTCGCTCGGTTATTCCCCCCGATGTCACCGCGCGGGTATCGGTCGAGCAAGCCTCTGTCTTTGGATGGGGGAACTATGTCGGAACCCAGGGCCATTCGATAGGGATGAAATCGTTCGGCGCCTCGGCTCCGCTCAAGGAATTAGCTAAAAAATTTGGTTTTACGGTTGAGCATGTGGTGGCAGCGGCCAAGGCGCAGATTGCACGGCATCAAACCCATGCCACTACCGCTGACCGCTAACTTCATCCTTTCAAGGAGAATCTCACCATGAATCCACTCGTCCAACTTCGTGAGATGGGGCAAAGTCCCTGGTATGACTATATTCGTCGGGGTTTGATTACCTCTGGGGACCTTCAGGCGCTTATTGAGAAGGACGGTCTCATGGGCATGACCTCGAACCCCTCGATTTTTGAAAAAGCGATTGCGGGAAGTGCGGACTATGATGAAGCGATTGCACAAGTCGCGTCTCAGGTGACGAGCGTCAAACAGATTTATGAGGGAGTAGCCATTCAAGACATCCAGGATGCAGCCGATCTCATGCGGCCGGTCTATGAGACCTCGGACGGTCGTGATGGGTATGTGAGCCTGGAGGTCTCTCCGGATTTGGCTTTTGATACACAAGGCACTATCGATGAAGCGGTCCGTTTGTGGCAAACCGTGGGCCGGGACAATGTCATGATTAAAGTGCCTGGAACCCCTCAGGGGTTACCCGCCATTGAGGAGCTTCTGTCCCAGGGCATCAATATCAATGTCACTCTTTTATTCAGTGTGGTGGTATATGAGCAGGTGGCCTGGAGTTATATCCGTGGGTTGAAACGGTTGGCGGCGCATAGAGGGAATTTGCATCGTATCGCCTCGGTGGCCAGCTTTTTCGTCAGTCGAATTGATACGCTGATTGATAAAAAATTAGACGCGAAAATTTCCAAAGAATCCCGTCCTGTCCAACGAGCGATGATGGAAGGTCTTCTGGGAAAGGTCGCCATTGCCAATGCCAAGCTGGCCTATCAAATTTTTCAGGAAGTCTTTGCGAGCTCCGAATTTCAACCCCTCAAAGCAGAAGGCGCACGAGTCCAGCGGGTCCTTTGGGCCAGCACCGGGACGAAAAATCCCAAATATCCGGATACCTATTATGTTGATAATCTCATCGGTCCGGATACCGTGAATACGATGCCTGAAGCGACGTTTGCGGCGTTCCGGATTCACGGAACCGTGAAGAATACGATTCAGGAGGGCCTCGCTGAAGCGAAAATAACCATGCAGCAGTTGGCCGAAGTTGGAATTTCAATGGAGGAGGTCACCGACACTCTTCTGAAGGATGGCGCACAATTATTTTTGGATGCCTTTGATCAATTAATGGGCGTGATTAGCCGGAAACGGGCTATCATTTTAGGGGAAAAAGTGGACCGGGTTACCTATTCAGTTGGCCCTCTGCAGCCGAAGATTGACGAGGCGCTCAACGAATTTCAGCATACCAATTTGGTTCGGCGTGTGTGGAGTAAAGATCCTACTGTCTGGCATCACGATCCCGCTCATCAGGAGATCATTCGGAATGCCTTGGGGTGGTTGCGGATCACAGAACAACAACTTTCCTCGATACCCCGATTGCTGGCTTTGGCAAAAGAGATCAAGGAAGCGGGGTTTCAACATGTTCTAATCCTGGGTATGGGGGGAAGCAGCTTGTGTCCGGAAGTCTGCCGGATGACCTTTGGCTTAATTCCCGGATATCCCGAATTACATGTTTTGGATAGCACGGTACCCTCGCAGGTGCGGGCCTTTGAGCATCGGGTCGAATTGGCAAAAACGTTGTGTGTGGTAGCCAGTAAGTCGGGATCCACGACCGAACCCCTCGTGTTTCAAAAATATTTCTTTGAGCGAATGCGGCAGGTTGTCGGGGAGAAGGCGGGCAATCATTTTGTGGCCATTACCGATCCTGGCTCGTTGCTGGAGCAAGTGGCCAAGGAGCTGCGATTCCGACACATTCTGCCGGGTGTTCCTGAAATTGGCGGGCGATATTCGGCTCTTTCTAATTTTGGCATGGTCCCTGCGGCTTTGATGGGGGTAAATATTGAGCATTTTTTGTATCGGGCGGAACGCATGCGTCATTCCTGTGGGGCCAGCGTGCCCCCTCAGGATAATCCCGGTGTGATCCTCGGGACGGTCCTGGGCATGTGTGCCAAGGCTGGAAAGGACAAACTGACGTTTGTGACCTCGCCGGCACTATGGGATCTGGGTGCGTGGTTAGAACAATTGGTGGCTGAAAGCACGGGGAAAGAAGGAAAGGGAATTATTCCCATTGATGGGGAATCCTTAGGAGATCCTGAGGTCTACGGCCAGGACCGGGTCTTTGCTTATATCCGATATGAACAAGGAATTGATGGCACCCAGGAAGCTAAAGTAAAGGCACTTGAACAAGCCGGGCATCCGGTGATTCGCATCAATGTCGCCGATCTGATTAATCTTGGCGAGCAATTTTTCTTATGGGAAATGGCGACGGCGGTGGCCGGAGCGTTGTTAGAGATTAATGCGTTCGACCAGCCAAACGTTCAGGAAAGTAAGGATTACACAAAGAAATATTTAGAAGCCTTCACTCGGAACGGCACCTTGCCGGATTCCCCCTCTTTCCTTACCGATGGCAATGTGACCGTCTATACCGATGAACAGAACGCCTCAGTCCTCAAAGGCAAGGCTTCATTGGAAGCCGTGCTGGGCGCGCATCTCGCTCGTATCCAATCAGGTGATTATTTTGCCATCAATGCCTACGTGGAACGAACCGATCAGATTCATGCCATTTTTCAACGCATGCGCACCAACATTCGTGAGAACAAACAGGTGGCAACCACGTTAGGATATGGCCCACGATTTCTGCATTCCACGGGGCAATTGCATAAGGGTGGACCCAATTCTGGAGTTTTTATTCAGGTGACATGCGATGATCGGGAGGATCTTCCCATTCCTGGTGAACCATATTCGTTTGGCGTGTTGAAAGCCGCGCAAGCATTAGGCGATATGCAAAGCCTGAGCAGTCGTCAACGACGGGTCATTCGTCTTCACCTAGAGGCCGATGTTGAGAATGGCTTGGCTCGCCTGGAGCAATTGATTGAAGCCGGCATTGGTTCGCATGCTCACTAAGAGCCTGTCGGACTTCGGATGAGTCAGCTGCACATGTGCTAATCGGTCCATATTTCGCCCTGGATCCCTAAAGTTTGACAGGCTCCTAGCCACGCTCAGGTATGAGGATATTGAATCGGTTTGGTGGACAGGGAAGCGGGGATACTCTTCTACTGTTGCGTCATTTGTGTGTGCGAGAAAAATTAAGAGCAGAGATGGACTAGATTTTTCGCCAATGGTGCCCGCCTGAATGAATCAGTCGATCGGCTTCGACAGGCCCCCAGCTACCGGCGGGATATTCGGGTAACCATTTGGTTTCATATGCACTCCACCCTTCGAGGATATCCGTGACCCATTTCCACGAAGCCTCAACGGCATCCCGTCGCATGAACAAGGACGTATCCCCCGCCATGACATCCAACAGCAATCGTTCATAGGCTTCCGGGGAAGGTGCCTTAAAGGCATCACCGTAGTGAAAGTCCATATCAACCGGATGCGTTTGGGCTTTAGTTCCCGGTACTTTGGAAATAATGCGAAGGGCCATGCCCTCTTCGGGTTGAATACGAAGCGTGAGCAGATTCGGAGCCTGGGGAATTTGGGGATTGGCATTAAATAAAATCTGGGGAATATCCTTGAATTGGACGGCGATTTCGCTGGCGCGCGTCGGCATGGCTTTTCCCGTGCGAATATAAAATGGCACTCCGGCCCAGCGCCAGTTTTCCACAAAAACTTTTAAGGCCACATAGGTTTCCGTGGTGGAGTCAGGTTGTACCCCTTCCTCTCGTCGATAGCCGGGGACTTCCTGGCCCTTGATGTTGCCGTGGGCATACTGGGCGCGAACGGTCATCTTTTCGACGTCTTGTCCGCGAATTGGCCGCAGTCCCCGTAACACATCCATTCGAGCATTCCGCACCACATCCGGGTCCAATGAGTAGGGGGGCTCCATCGCGATCAGGCAGAGCAGTTGCAAAATATGATTTTGCACCATGTCTCGAAGGGCTCCTGCTGTTTCGTAATAGGTGGCTCGGGTACCGAGGGTGACGGCTTCGCTGACGGTCAATTGTACGTGGTCGATGTATTTATGATTCCATAGCGGTTCAAAGATGGAGTTGGCAAACCGCATGACCATAATATTCTGCACGGTCTCTTTCCCCAGATAATGATCGATGCGATAAATTTGCGATTCATCGAAGACATTCCCGATGGCCGTATTAATCGCTCGAGCAGAAGATAAATCGTGTCCAATCGGCTTTTCCACAATGACCCGGGAGTACGTGTCCGCTTGATCGGGGACCGCCACTAACCCGGCCTTTTGGAGGCCCTGGCATGCGGGTGCAAAGGAGGTTGGCGGGATGGCTAAATAAAAAATGCGATTGCCTGGCAGTTTGAATGGTGATTCAATGTCCTTCAGCCGGTCACGGATTTGCCCGTAATAGTCGGGGGCGGATATATCTCCTGCACAATAAAACAATCGACTTTGAAAAGTTTCCCACTTGTCGGGTTCAAGTGTTTGTCGGGAAAATTTTTCAATCCCCTCACGGGCAATATCGCGAAAAACCTCATCCGAAAGAGGTTTCCGGCCTAAGCCCAGTACAGCAAAATTATCCGGTAACAAGCCGTCCAGGAGGAGGTTGTAGAGGGCCGGCAGAAGTTTGCGCTGGGTCAGATCGCCCGATCCACCGAAAATAACAATCGTGCAGGGTTGAGTCGTTACAGTTCGGTTGGTCGTGACGGGGGCTTCGGTCCCAGGAGAAGGTTCAATCGGTGACATGTCGACCTCGTAAGAATTTGGTTATGGTCGGACGCTATGTCCGCCAAAAGCCTTCCGCAGTGCTGCTAACATTTTTTCCGCGAAGGAGGTATCCTGCCGCGAGCGGAATCGGGTGAATAAAGCGGTCGTCAGAGTGGGAACCGGTACGTCCTTTTCAATGGCATCCATTATCATCCACCGTCCCTCGCCGGAATCCTGAACGTAGCCTTGTAATTGTTCCAGCTTAGGATCCTGTTTGAGCGCTCCGGCCGCTAGTTCAAGCAGCCAGGACCTGACCACACTGCCATGCATCCAGAGATCGGCGATTGTGGCGAGATTCAAGTTATAGTCACTCTTGGACATCAGTTCGAAACCCTCCGCGTATCCCTGCATCATACTGTATTCAATGCCATTGTGAACCATCTTCACATAATGTCCAGCGCCATGTCCCCCAACATGGGCCCATCCATTTTCCGGAGCCAAGGTTGTGAAGATCGGGGCCAATCGCTTGACGGGTTCCTGTTTTCCACCGACCATCAAGCAATAGCCGATTTGCAACCCCCAAATACCCCCGCTGGTTCCGGCATCAATATAGTGGATGCCACGGGTGTGAAGGTCGGCAGCCCGGCGAACGTCATCATGAAATTTCGTATTGCCTCCATCGATGATGATATCGTTGGCCTCCAAGATGTTTCCGAGATGTTGTACGGTCTCTTCGGTGGGTTGACCTGAGGGGACCATGACCCAGACGACTCGCGGTTTGGGTAATTTGGTGATCAGGTCTTCCAGGGATGAAGATGTGTCCGCCCCCTTTGTTTCGGCCTCACTGATCAGGGCGGCCGCCCGGTCGTAGGCCACGACCCGATGTCCTCCTTGGCTCAACCGGGTGACCATGTTCATTCCCATTTTGCCAAGTCCAATGAAACCGATATCCATATGCGATCCTCCTGTGATGCCGAGTGGTGGTCCTTTCAGTCCTCATTGAGCCTGGCGTGAGGGTGATACTGACGGTCGATTACGCCTCACGACAGTGTGGGCGGCACGTTTCGTATTGAGAGCCAGATCAAGATTGCAGGCCGCTGTTATGAGACCAAAATGTGTAAAGGCCTGGGGGAAATTTCCTAACTGTTCACCTGAGTGCGAGACTTCCTCGGCATATAAACGAAGATGATTACCATAACTTAACATTTTTTCAAAGATCAGTCGTGCTTCTGTCAATCGCCCCGCTTTTGTCAGGGCTTCGACTAACCAAAAGGTACACATGCTAAAGGTGCCTTCTTCGCTGTCCAGGCCATCTGAAGCGGCCTTCCCGTTTTCATAACGATACACGAGGCTCCCTAATGACAGTTGCTCGAGTGTGCGGTCAATGGTTGAGAGCATCCGAGGATCAGTTGGAGACACAAAGAAGACGAGAGGCATAATCAGGTTGGCGGCATCCAAGGCTTCGCTATCGTAGGATTGAACGAAGGCCCCAATGTCGGCATTCCAACCCCGTGCCATAATTTCCCGGTAGATCCGGTCGCGTTCCTCCATCCATCGGGCCCGGTTGCCTGGAAAGCCCCGTTTGTCGGCCAGACGAATGCCGCGATCTAAGGCCACCCAACACATGACTTTGGAATAGACAAAATGACGGCGTCCTCCTCTGACTTCCCAGATGCCTTCATCCGGTTCCTCCCAATTGTCACAGACAAAATCCAAGAGGCGGCAAAGGTTTACCCAGAGATCATAGGAAATGGACGCGCCATGTTTATTATACAGATATACCGCGTCCATCAGTGCGCCGTACATATCCATTTGCAGTTGAGACGCGGCTCCATTGCCGATGCGCACGGGGCGGGAACTGCGGTGGCCATCCAGATGGGGCAGTTCTTCTTCCGTCAGATCGCGGCGACCGTCGATGCCGTACATCAATTGAATGGATCCGTCCGGATTCAATTCGCAGCAACGGGCATTGAGCCAATCCATAAAGCGGCTGGCTTCCACCGTAAATCCCAGGCGTAATAGCCCGTATATAGAAAAAGCCGCATCCCGAATCCAGGTATAGCGATAGTCCCAATTTCGGGGACCCCCGATATTTTCGGGAAGACTGGTTGTGGGAGCCGCCACAATGGCTCCGGTGGGAGCATAGGTCAGCAGTTTGAGGGCTAAGGCGGAACGGTGAACCACTTCCCGCCATCGCCCATCGTATTGGCATTGTGCCAGCCAGCGTTGCCAGAAGGCGGAGGTATTTCGAAAGGCTTCGTCGCCGGATTCTGGAGTGGATAATAGCTGGTCGCCGTTTTTGACTTCCAAGTATTCCAAAAAAAACGTCAAGCTTTCGCCTTGATTGAGTGTGAATTCTTGATACGCGGAATTTTCCCGCGTATGAAGGGGAATGGGACTGACCAATCCTACGGATTGATCTCCGGATTGAAAGATGATGCCTTTTGGTCTGGTCTTGATGTCATGAGGATCCCGGCCAAAATTAAATGCAGGCGCGCATTCAAGTCGAAAGGTGACGGTTCCACGGACCACTGAGAGCATTCGGATTATTTGGTGCCGGCGAGGGCGGTATCCGGCTTCATCCGATTCGATGGGCATGAAATCAGTGAGCTCGCCGACGCCATCATGTTGCAGAAACCGGGTCAGCAGAATATTGGTTTCCGGTAGGTACATTTGTCGGGTATTGCCATTTGTGACGGGGGCAATCTTGAAATACCCTCCGATTTTATGATCAAGAATGGCTCCAAACAGGCTTGGGGAGTCAAATCGAGGCAGGCAACACCAATCAATCGATCCATCGATCCCAACAAGGGCAATGGTATGGAGATCTCCAATAATGCCGTAATCACCGATGTTTTTATAACTCATGTTTGGGTCTCATTAGGTGAAAATAGCTAAATCAAGAAATCCAAAGGCCAATATACCCAAAAAGTAAACAATAAACACTATATATAGCGATAAATTTATCTATAAGGCTCAATATTTAGATTTTGATTTAGATAGGACGGAGGTCCTCAATATGATCATTCATCAGCAGCGCATCTGCAGAGTATTGAATCCTGTGATAAAAATCCGAATCGACGTCATGGCTTCGGCGCGTAGGAGACTTGAAATTTCAGGAATTAACTAGTACTACACGCGGATATCAATGAGGCGTGTTGAGCGATCTTTGCGGGGTGGTGGGTCTTCCGAGTGTTGCTCAATATCCTTGTGTTGTTTTTTTCTGTTGCGGCTGTAAAAACTTCCTTTCTGGCCCACATCTCCATCCTGGACCGAAGAGGTAGATTGAGGGGAGGGGAGAGTTGACAAAGGGGGATTGGTGATTTCCATAGAGCACCTTTATCTTGGTGGGTGATTATGGTGACTTGTGAGAATTTTCCCTCTCTTACTACTTCTTATCGTCAAAATTTTCTCAATCTTAATGCAAGTATAAAAGAATGTCGCCAGCACTGTTCCCTGTCTTCGCCGAGAGAATTCGCATCTTTGTGCTGAAGCGCGTCGACGCACAAGTGCGCAGGCAGGTCGTCGTTTGAGTATGCGCGGGCTTTTTCTTCCGTTCCGCGAAGCTTAGCCATTGTAACCTAGGCAGGGGAATTCAGTTGTCAAAATGAGTGTCTCCTATTTCCTCTTGATGACAAGAAGTTGGTATGCCCGTATAATCGAAAGCAATGACGCCTCAAATTTCCCTGTCGGGCCTCGATCTCTCGGGTGTGTCCTCTACTCTTCGTAAACATCTTCCGTTCACTGCCGAACTAGTGCGATGCGTGCCGTTGGCGGGGGATGCCTCGAATCGTCGTTATTACCGTTTGCACCTGTCCATGGCTCCCGTTTCCTCTCTGATTCTGATGAAGTTGGCCGATCCGGAAGGGTTTAAAGCTTCTGAGGAGGCCGTAAGTGGAGCCGGGGGAGACGTCACTGAATTGCCGTTCACGAATATTCTGAAACATCTGCAGAAGAATGGCGTTCAGGTTCCCGTGTTATATTTTTACGATGAATCCTGCGGCTTGCTCTACCTTGAAGATTTTGGAGACGTGACGCTGGCCCAAGGATGGCAGGAATCTACCCCGGCTATCGGGGAGGATCTATACTGCAAGGCTGTTGATCAACTCGTTCAGCTTCATCTCCAGGCCTCACATCCTTCCAGTGTCCCCTGTGTGGCGTTGACACGGTCTTTTGATGTTCCCCTGTATCTCTGGGAGTTTGACCATTTTTTAGAATATGGCATTGTGGCGAGAGAGCGGCCCATGTGTGTGGACGACCAAGTGCTGGTTCGAGAGGAGTTTCAGAAGATAGCCAAATGGTTAGCCTCGCAACCGCAGGTGTTTACCCATCGTGATTATCATTCCCGTAACTTGATGGTGGATGGGGAACGGCTGGGCGTCATTGATTTTCAAGATGCCTTGATGGGCCCTGTGACCTATGATTTGGCCTCCCTGCTGAGGGATTCCTACATCGCTCTCGATGAAGGGATAATCGATCGTCTTATTGCTCGTTACGTAGAAGGGATGCGCCAGAATCTCTCATTTTCCCAACAATCGGCTATGCTATTCCATGATCCTGAAGCGTTTCGTCGGCTATTTGACTTCACGAGTATTCAGCGCAATCTAAAGGCTGCCGGTCGGTTTGTGTATATTGATCGAGTAAAAGGTAATTCAAGCTTTTTGGCTTCAATTCCCCAGACATTAAAGAATGTTCGTGCCAATTTGGAAAAATATCCTCAACTCCATCAACTGCTCATCCATCTGTCTCCGTATATCCCTGAATGGCGTTAGCTTCTTGCATATGAAGGCCATGATTCTGGCCGCGGGTCTTGGCACTCGCCTTCGTCCGTTGACCAACACGATTCCAAAACCGTTATTGCCGGTTGCGGGGACGCCGCTCATTATTTGGAATTTGTTGTTGTTGCGAACATATGGAATACGTGACGTCATCATCAATCTGCATTATTTAGGAAATATGATCGAAGAAGCGATCGGAGACGGATCCGGCTGGGATATGCAGGTAAGGTATTCCCATGAATCAACCCTGTTAGGAACGGGTGGAGGATTAAAAGCGGCTGAGTGGTTTTTTGAGCAAGACCCGTTTTTGGTTATTAATGGGGATACGTTGATCGAATTGGATTTGGAGAGATTGGTAGAGTTTCATCAAACTCATGGTGGTGTGGCCACGTTAGTGCTTCGCGACGATCCGCAAGCAGCCCAATGGGGAGCCGTAGATTCGGACGCACAAAATCGTATTTTCAGAATAAATGGACGAGGAGTGAGCCAGTCTGAATTGCCTAACGCCCTGGTTCAACGGATGTTTGCAGGAGTTCATATTCTCCATCCTTCTATCCTCCACGATGCCCCTGCGGATAGTCCGTTTTCCATCATCGACTCCTATACGAATGAGCTTGCGCGGGGTTCAAAAATATTTGGATTTCTTCATACCGCCTATTGGTCTGATATTGGAACAGTGGCACGTTATGCTCAGGCGCAAGCCGATGCCGAGGCCGGAGTGATTTTCCCTAAGACCTAAGAAGGATCGCCTGTTAGACTGCGCAGCATTTCCCTCCATGGATTGAGTTGTCTGGCTGGTGCTCTGGGTACGTTGGTGAGGAATCGGCGCCAATAATCGCCCCGCCTTTGACGGGTTGACGTCCAGTAAGCCTTGCCAAAAGATATCGATATCGGGTTTATTATCTAAATACTCCTTGTGGTTTTCCCATTCCTTGCGACAGGGTGAAGGTAATTGTGGCCACTTTTGAACGACTTCATCACTTACTCGAAGAGTCTTTGAGGGATTTTCAAGCTGATTCGAGTGACCTTTCCGATACGCAAGAGCAGGAACTCACCCAGGCGCTTCACCGATTAAGGGGCCGACTCACTCAAATTCTTTCGACAAATTCCGACCCACCTCCTATTGCCAATTTACTTCCGGTTCGCGATCAGACGGTTTCTCTGACGGCTCCGATTTCTCTTCGGGAATCATCTCAGATTCATTTCGTGACTTCGTGTGATGGTGTGATCCTCATGGCCAATGAGGTGGGGAGTCATATCCTGGGGATGGACTTGGCTGAAATAGGACAGGTGTCCATTGCCGATTATGTTGCTCATGAGGAATGGAAGATTCTTCGAAGCCATCTTTGTGCGCTTGATGCTTCTCCGAAGATCCTGAATAGAGTGCTGACAATTCTCCCAACAGGGAGACCATCGCAAAAGATCCCATGTGTGGTAGTGCCCATGGTTGATCAGTCGAAGAAGGTGGTTGCGTGGCATTGGGGATTGACCCTGGAGGCGGAACGCTCTTCCGTTCAGCCTTTTATCCAATTGGTGCAGGGTCTCGAATCACAACTATTTGCCGGTCAGAGTATGGATGTGTGTCTGACGCAGATTTGTGATGGCCTTGTGCAGGTGTTTGGTTTTGCCTTTGTGTGGCTGACCACTATGCGAAAGGGATGTGTGCCCCAGTTACGCGGGCATGCGATGACTGGGGATTTTGATTGGGAGGCGCAAGGGACTCTGTGGTGGAGCCAGGTTTCGCAGCAAGATGAGTTAATTCAGGCCTGCGAGGGTTCTGAAATATCATTGCTTTCTCCGTGTTGTCCTTCCACAAGTCCCATGGCCTGGTTTCCGCCTGGATTCCGGTGTCATCAAACCTGGGGTGTTCCACTGGCTTTGGATGAGGATTGTTTCGGTATGCTGGTGGTGTGTTCTGAAGGTCCACAGCCGGTTGACCCGACGGTGCTTGGGTGGTTGCAAGTCTTAGGTTGTGAGATCGAACGGTTGATGGCACGTGGAAGACAGCTGGATCTATGGCGATTGCAAAGTGTGGCTGTGGGCTCCGTATTTGATCCCGTCTGCGTAACAGACGTGCGGGGTCGTTTGGAATGGGTGAATGATGCCTATGTCGCCTTGCGTGGTTCCTCGATGCAATCGATGTTGGGTTCTCCGTTGAGTTCGTTCCCTCATGAGGAACTGCAAGACAGAAGGTCCCTGTCAGATCCATCTGCCCAAGAGTTCGGTTGCCTGAAGACCGAGGTGATGCAAACGGGAAGCAATGGCCAATCTTTGGTTTTCGAGCAAGTGGTTACTCCTTTGATCAATGAGCAGGGGAACCCAACGCATTTTGTGGTTATCTTGCATGATGTGACCGCTCGAAAGACTCAAGAACTGCTGATGAAACATCATGCCTATTACGATCCGTTAACCGATCTCCCGAATCGAATAATGTTTAACGACCGCCTGGAACAGGCGTTGGCGCAAGCCAGGCGGAATGGGACCTTACTGGCATTATTCTTTTTGGATCTCGATAATTTTAAAACTATCAATGATTATCATGGACATCAAACTGGAGACCGTGTATTGCGTATCGTGGCGGAGCGGTTGGCAACTTGTGTGCGATCAACCGATACCGTCGCCCGTTTGTGCGGGGATGAATTTACCGTGATTCTTCAAGGGATTGAACATATTCAGGATATTCGTCAGGTGGCCCTAAAAATTTTAGAATGCCTTATTCCGCCCATTCGATTGGGAAAAGAAAAAATCCCTATACAGATTAGTATTGGGATTTCGGTCTATCCCAAGGATTCCACGGATCCCCATCGGTTGGTGGAAATTGCCGATCAGGCAATGTATCGGGCTAAAGAATGTGGCGGACAGTGCTGGTATTTTGCCACACCTGAATGGAATGATGAATAAGCGTTGTTAAGCTGTTTCGCTTCTCCGGCATCCGTCCCGAAAGGTAATATCCAGCGATATTCTAGAAAGTATTTTTCTTGTATTTACTTTAGGTAGCTCCCCCAAAATGGAGTTCGTTCATCCTTGTTTTCATCCGGCAGTGCCTGTCACGGCTCCTCCAAAAATTCATTGATCCTACCCATGCTTATCCCGCCCAGGCATCTCCCATGGCGCGCGTCAAAAGCGTTGAGGAAATGCCACGATTGTTGAGTAAATGCTGCTTCAGTTCTGTACCCACCTCTTCTTGGTGTGTTGGGTTTTTTTTAATCCTCTCTTAAGACCCTCCGAATCCTGTGCCATATTGTCAGCAGGGATGTAATGATGGTTCTTAACCCGATCATGCCTCGAGATCTCTAACTCTGCAGTACAATTATGAAATTTGAGGTAATTGGCATGGTCACTTTTCTTCCGGCTGTTCGGAAATGTTGAGTTTTTCGTCACCGTGGACTCCGACGAAGAGTTCTTCTTGTATTCAGCATGATTCCCTGGCCTTGTTTTTGCAATTTTATTGTAGTGGACGATCTTAAAGAGGTATTTCATGGTTTGTTCGGAGTAGCTGTTGAACAAGGAGTTCGTAATATGACTGTTCATTCATCGACCCGCAGAATCTATGTTTGGGGAATAGTGATCCTGATGATGGTGCTGGCCACCGGGTGTGCACATCGGTCCACACATGGAGTTCATAAATATGGCAAAAAAACCGGTGCGCCAACTTTGGTAGCCTCACAGGGAGATTTTTCAACGGGAGCACCGGAACAAGCATTAAACAAAGAGACATCCATTGGGGAAGGGTATTTTCCTGAAGGGACAGGAGCTTTGTCCGACCTACTTGCGGAAGATCCCTTGATTCGGGAGGACCACACTTTTGAGTCAGGTATCATGCCTTCTGACTCTCCCAATGATTATTGGGGGAATCGAACCCGTGCCGAACAATTGACCGCACAAAGTGGATTGCGAGATGTGCATTTTGAATTTGATAGCTTTCAACTCAATGAACAGGCTAAGGCGACGTTAGTGGCCAATGCGGAGTGGCTAAAAGCTCATCCGCATGCGGAGATTACCATTGAAGGACATTGCGATGATCGCGGAACGGCTTCCTATAATCATGTTTTAGGTGAGAAGCGTGCCCTTCGCACCAAAACCTACCTCACCAGTTTGGGAGTCCCTGCAGAGCGGCTTCATGTGATGTCATTCGGTAAGGAGAATCCCGCCTGTTGGGATTCAACCGAACCGTGTTTCCAGAAGAATCGGCGTGCTCATCTTGTTCTAGATATCAGTGTGGCCTCAACCCCGATGCCCTATGTCGCCGACCGCCGGGATTGGTAGAGGTCTGTTGCCGGGCATGGCCCGTTTATGGTTTCTGAGAGGATTAAGGAAGACTATGCTAAGCCCTCATTCATTTTCGTATCGTTTGAGTGTTCGATTTGTCATTGTGGGGTTGAGTGTGATCTTGGCAGGGTGTGTGGCTCAGCAGGCGGATGTGGTGCGAATCAAGCGGGAATTGGATGCCAAGATCGGCCAGTTGGATAAGAGCAAAACATCACTCCAGCAAGCCGTGAGTGAAGCCAATACGGCCTTGGAGAAAGCGAATTCCCTTATTGCCAAACAGCGGGTTGAGATTCAGGAGTTACTGCATGCTCGTGCCGAAGTGATGGACCAAGTTGCTACCTTAAAGGAGACGGACCTCTCCCAAGTTCGTGGAGGGCTTGAAAGCAATCAGAACCAGGTCAACGAATTAACAAAAAAAATGGCGCGGTATGACGCAGATATGAAGGATGTCAAAACCCAGCTTCAACAATCTGAGCCTCTGGTCCATCAACTTCGAGATCGTTTAGCAGGGGAAGAGCAACTCCTGACAGAGCAAGGAGGTAAGTTAGGCGAATTCCGGACTTCGTTGGTGGATTACCAACAGGTGCTATCCTCTCTTCGCCAGCAAGTTACCCAACAGGAACAGCAGGTCGCAGAGTTACGCAAACAACTTGATTCCAAATCTCAACAACGTGATTCCCAGGCCCAGCAGGTTCAGGCGAATTTTGAAGAGGTTCGGCGAAGTATACAGTCGGTGGTAGGGACGTTAGAAAAATTCAGTGTCACATTCGGGGGGCGATTGGATGAACATGAGCAAAAACTCTCTCGCATGGCTGGACAACCCGGTAGTCCTCTTTCCTCGGATGCTCACATGCGCGAAAGCCTCGATCCGTCGGGGGGGACAGGGGTAACCCGAGATTTCCTTTCCCAACGCACTCCACTATCGCCCCGGTCGGATGCGATGGCTGGCTCACCATCCTCAAAGGAGAGTTCTCGTCCAGTGGTGACCGGGTCGGTTGCCGCATATGCTCCCTCATCCCAACTATCGAGAACGTTGCCGGCTCCGGTAGGGACTTCAGAGGCGGGTTCTTCCGGTCAGGTGGATACCCGAAACGCTCAGGTGCTATACGACCGGGCGATGTCGCTTCTTCGTCAGGGGAACTTTGCCGAAGCTTCCACCGGGTTTTCGACATTTTTGCGGACATTTGCCGACTCTCCCTTGGCCTCCAATGCACAATATTGGTTGGGTGAATGTTATTACGGCGAAAGACGGTTTCAAGAAGCCATTGATGAATTTGAACGAGTATTTGCCTTTTACCCTTCCAGCAATAAAGTGCCGGCATCTCTACTGAAAATCGCCTATTCGCATATGGAATTACGCGAATTACCCATGGCTCGGTCAGTCTTTCAACAACTTGTCCGGACCCATCCCCAAAGCCCAGAAGCCGGGAAAGCGTATGGTCGTCTTCAAGAAGTGAATGCCTACCTCGATAATCCTTCCTAAACTTCCAATTTTTCCACTGTCGTTTTCTTTCTCTCATCTTGTCTCACAAAGACGGTACAGCTATTTTTCGCTTTGGGCGGGTATCGTTGCCTGTTCAGAAGGGAAAGTATCTGGTTAGCGTGTCCTGGTCATGATTCCAGAGAGAAGTGCCTGGTATTACAGAAATGCTTCAATAAATCCTCGCCCCTTAAATCGTAGATAACAGGTAGTACCTCTAAACTCTGCTATACGGCAGTTCCTCACGCATCCTATTCAAGAAATCCCCTTCAGACACCGAAGCGTCGCTTACGGTGATATATCAACTGTCGGAACAAGACTATGCTAGCTCCCGTCAGGGAAAATATTCAGACGTTAACAGGCCTCAGGGGGGTTGCCGCGATATGGGTTGTGCTGTTTCACGTGTGTTTTGGGGAAGCAGATGGGTACTTGCCGGGATTCTACGAGAAAATTCAATGGGGGTTAGGAAGAAATATTATTCTCCAAGGAGTCTATGCTGTTGATATATTTTTTGTCCTCAGCGGATTCATTCTGACGTATGTGCATCGTCACGAATTTGAAACCCGATTGACCTTGCATGGAATCGGGAATTTTCTTTCGCTTCGATTGGCAAGAATTTATCCCATGCATCTAGTTGTCGTCGGGGTACTCATCGGAGCCGCTGCCCTTGGGGTTTGGGATCAGAAGGTGATTTCGTATGGGGATGTCCTTCGCAATATCACACTCACCAATATGTGGGTTGATCCTTCGTTGAATACTCCTGCCTGGTCCGTGAGTGCGGAATGGCTCGCCTATCTCTGTTTTCCGATCATCATAAAACTATTGATTCCGATTCAAAGAAGAGACTTTCAACTCCTGACCATCTTCTTCTTGGTTACCGTGTACCCGATGAGCATTCTGTTCTTCCAATGGCAATGGGAGTGGCATTATAGCTGGGTGGCCGTGGCCCGCGTGTTGAATGGATTTATATTAGGGTGCATGATGTTTGGTGTTCAGAAGCATTTCGACATACTGAACGATTCGTTGCGCGCATCTCGTTGGTGCCTGGCTTTTGTGTTGGTATTTATGGTTCTCCTGGTATTGAGACTTCAAATTGTGTTTCTATATCCCCTTATTCCGTGTATTATCGTGACATTGGCAAATGCACAAACGGGAATTGCACGAGTATTCCGGAATAAGATTGTTGTATTTTTGGGAACCATCTCATTCGGGATTTACATGGTTCACTATCCGGTATTGGAGATTGTTCGATACGCACTCAATGATTACTATTCAGGAGTGAATTCTGAACTTCATCAACCTCTGTTGTGGATTCATTTAGGTGGAATTCTCATTTTGGTGATTGCGGTTGCCTCTTTTTGCTATTTCTGGATTGAGAAGCCTAGTAGGGAATATCTCAAACGGAAATTAGTTGATCGAAAAATACAGTCCCGCCAATTTTTGCCTCAAAGTGTCAATGGATAATCTGCCCCTATGTCTAGGGCAGCAGACGATCATTTTCTAGTTTTTCCAAAACGAGTTGCGCGATCTTTCCTTGAACCGACAAGAGCCGGTTGTGCGCATGTTGACAATGTTGAGCGTCAGTCTTGTGATTGAGTGAACGGGGTCATCTTGTATGCTGAGGCTATTGACGCTCTTTGATATGACCGTTCGTCAATACGGTATGAGGGTAGAGCTGACATTTGCCCTAATGAGGAAACCCGAGCCAGGGTGGGCAAGATCTTAAGGATCTCCCGAAAATGTCGGGGTGTTCGCTAGGTGAGACGAATGCCTTGGTGGGCGAGAATCTCCGGGACCAGGGCGAAAGGGTGGTATACGTGTTCCCAGGATTCTCCACGTTGTTCAATCAACGATTCGTGAATGGGACCTAACCACTGATCGGCTTTTCGAAGGTATTCGATTTTATTGGGATTAATTCCCATAATCCGGCAACAGGTGGCGTCGACGGCCGGAAGATTCCTTCCCATGACCAGGACGCCGGATTGGACAGGTGTCCCCATAATTGGACCATCCCCTTCCATTCCGATTATCCCGTCGACAATGGCGAAATGAGGCTTGAGCGTCGCATTGATATCCAAAATGGACTGCGGGATTCCAGCCTGGTGTAACACATTCTTCGGCCATCCATAATAATTTCCAGGCATCACGCCAAAAAAATTTTTCATGGACAGGGTCGCTCCAGTCCAATGGTGCGTTTTCATCTTGGCCAGCGAGACGACCCAATCGACGGCCTGGATTACTCGAGGAAACGTCAATGTGGCCATGGTGGTCTGACCTCCCAGGTTAGGCATGACTACCCCTTCCATCGTATTCAAGTCTTCAAAGGGGATGCGATCTTCGTACAGCACATCTGCCAATCCGGATTCCTCCAAGACTAAAAGAGTATCGTGGCGATGTCCGGGCCCTTCAGCCACGACGACGGACGACGCGCCCAGGGAAAGGAACGCCTCGACGGCTCCTCGAACGACAAGGGGATGGGTATTGATATGTGTTAAGGATTGGTGTGGCTCAACCAAATTCGGTTTTAACAAAATGCGTTTTCCTTTGATCTCTAATGGGGTGATGCCCAATTCTTGGAATCCTTGGCGAATGAGGTTCGCTAAATCAGCCTTGTATGTTTTGGCTTGACCGATGAAGGTCTGCGCGGTCAAACGGGGACCCGTCAACCAATGAAGCAGTGAGAACCCTGATGCAGCTACCCCCCCACCGACCAAACAAGCCTGCAGGAATTGTCTTCTTGTCAGCGTGACCTGATTCTTTTGCGTGAGAGCGGTAGTCATGGAAGGCGCCTTATTCCTTATTGGTGTTGGGCAAATGAACCGGGTGGTCGTGGCAGTGATGCTGGGAATAATGAATACAGTCCTTGTTCGGCTTTCGCACCGCATAAGAGCAATGCCAATGAGGGAAGGGCATAGGATCCGTATCGCTCTTGACGTTGAAAGCAGGCTGAGACCAATTCCTCGGTATTTGTGGGTTTAAATCCCCAAGCCCCGAGGGCCAGAAGTGTCCAGCCGAGGGAGATGGGAGTCCGAAGCTGAGGAAGCTCGTGTGAAACATATTGGAAGCTTCGTTCAATTCTGTGAAATGGGGTGTTTTCAGCTAACGCCTGCAAGGCAATGGCCGTGCACTCTGGGAGGGGACGCAGTTCCCGGTTGAAGACGGTGGTACTTCCGTAATTCCATCCACCGCTGGGCAATTGACGATTGAGAAGCATCTGTTGGCCGGCTATGGCACGAGGGTGGGTGCCCAACCCCATCTTCTGTAAAGCCAGGAGGGCGAGGGATGTGGGCACGACCCAGCTATGGGTGTCAGCAATCCATGGCCATCCCGGAATGGCGGTGTCGTGACCAATAATTGAAGGATCTGGGTTTGAAAAATGTTGTCCTGTAAACCCTATCAAATAGTCCACAGCCAGGGATTGCGCTTCTTGATACTGGGTGCCGCCTTCCCAAGCGAAGATGGCGAGAGGTGTTGGCCAAGATGCTTCTGGGTGTGAGGGGGAGATGCTCACGCGCCCGTCGTTCGCCTGTTGAGAAGCTAAATACGCTCTTCCCCGGTTACAGCTTTCATGGTTGAAGGCATAGGAAGACAGTGCCAAAACAGCCCAAGCGGTCGCATCGGGTCTGGACTTTTCTCCGGAGTGATAGGGAAATCCTCCATTTGGTTGTTGTCCGGATTGGAGAAGCTCAAGGAAATGATGAAATGGATTTTGAATCATAAGAGAAAAAGGGCAGCTTCCTATGCCATTCAGTAAGGATGCGATTTCCCATGTTGTTCGGTTTAAACAGGAAGAACCTTAAAACTCCCAGTCCTTGCGAATTCCTTTTTTCCGCTTGAAGGTTTGTGGGGATTCTCTGGAGAGATCATGGTCCTTGCTTTTTTTCTGATCCTCTTAAGCGGATTCTAGCTGAGAATTGAGGAAATGCTGGACGATATAACGACAAGCTCTCCACGGTGGATAAGGAGAATTGCAGGTTCATTGCATTTTGTTCGCTGAAAGACGCAGCATTTTTTGAGAATGCCGCTCTGGAAATTTTGAAGATTCTTTTAAAAAATATCCTCCCTGATCAACAAAGTCCGTCAACTCATCCTACTGTGAACTAATTTAAAAAATATTCTCAGAAAATCTTCGGCAAGTTTTTCCTGTGGAGGTCGATAATGAAGCATGAAAACGAAGTGCCACAGAATACGAAATGGAAAATTTTCCTGGGTCTATGAGCATTTATTCATGACCATGAAACATGGATTCGGTCGGGTGCCCCTTCCCGATAAGGGCGAACACGCCGAAAGGCGTGGGCGCAAAACCACGGGTCAGGGTTGGTCCCTGATAGCCGGGTTGCCGAAGGCACGGAGAGCCAAGGGGCAACGTCTGCGTCAGAATTTTCCGGGCAGTCTGGCGTAACGAAAGTATTTACCTTCGCCCGTTAAGGAGATGCGCTATGGTTAACCAAGTAATGCGTTTCGTGAATGATGAAGAGGGAGCCACCGCTATTGAGTACGG
>CAZBQO010000012.1:0-28481 GCA_964494125.1 uncultured Nitrospira sp.
GGTCTGAGTCACCGATCTAGGGAAGGAGAATCTCCTATGGTGTTGCGAATGATATTTCTAGTCATTGGGGTGGTCTTAGGTATGGCCTTGGCATGGGGAGCAACCGATGGTCAAATAGGTGTTCTGCTCATGGGCGGGGGAATCGGAGCAGGGGTTGGCGCAATAATTCTGGCTGTAGAACACCGGTTGAAAGCCGCGCCTTTACCATTCGTCGTGTGTGGAGGGGGCGGATTAGTTGTTGGTCTTCTTGTGGCCGGTTTGATTGCCTCGGTGACGGGATTAGTCGCACGCTCCCCTAATACCGTCTTTAACATTCTGGCCAGCTTAGTGATCTTTTTGGGAATACCCTATTGGGGATTAATCATGGGAATACGATTTGCCACTGAAGGATGGGCCACATCAGCCATTCCAACAGGTGATCCGGAGTCGGTTCGGATCAAAAAACTGCTTGATACCAGCGTGATCATTGATGGTCGGATTGCAGATTTGTGCGAAACGGGCTTTATTGAGGGAACCCTTGTCGTTCCACATTTTATTCTCCAGGAGTTACAGCATATTTCGGATTCCTCTGATGGATTAAAGCGGGCACGTGGGAGACGAGGGTTGGATATTTTGAATGTCCTTCAAAAAGTCAGCAATATCAAGGTAGACCTGGTGGAAGATGATTTTCCTCATGTAAAAGAGGTGGATACAAAGCTCATTGAACTCGCAAAACAAATGGATGCAAAGGTGCTGACCAATGATTTTAACCTCAATAAGGTGGCCGGGATCCAAGGCGTCAGGGTACTGAATATTAATGACTTGTGTAATGCACTGAAACCGGTGGTTCTTCCCGGTGAGACGATCCGGGTTTTTGTTTTGAAAGAAGGGAAAGAGGCCGGGCAAGGTGTGGCCTATTTGGATGATGGCACCATGGTGGTGGTTGACCATGCCAAACGATGGATCGGCAAAAATGCGGATGTGATTGTGACCAGTGTTCTGCAAACGAGTGCCGGCCGAATGATTTTTACCCGCCTGAAAGAAGAAACTGAACACGAGGAGTTAAGCTTCTCGCGTGTTTAATTCTGTTGTGGCGGTGGTTCCTGCCGCGGGCCTTGGTGCCCGCATGGGAGGAAATACCCCCAAGCAATATCTTACTCTTGGGAATCTGCCTCTTTTAGTATATTCACTCCAGGTTTTTCAACAACTCGAGGAGATCTGCGAAGTCATTCTCTCCGTTCCGGCATCGGACCGGGAGTATTGCTGGCGTGAAATCGTGAAACCTTTTGGTCTGGAGAAAGTCTCCAAAGTGGTGGCGGGAGGAGCGCGGCGACAGGATTCTGTCAGAAACGGACTTGCGGCCATTTCCGATCGACCTGACGGGGTTTTGGTTCATGATGGTGTTCGGCCGTTTATTGACCAATGCATGGTCAGGAATGTGATCGATTGTGCCGGAAAAACAGGTGCGGCGGTCGTGGCCATGCCGATCCATGATACGGTGAAGCGGGTTGATGCATCTGGGATCATTCAAGAGACGCTGAAGAGGGAAGAACTCTGGCAGATTCAGACACCACAGGTTTTCCGATATGACTGGCTGGTTGAGGCACACCAACAGGCGCAACAACATCAGTGGGACGTCACCGATGATGCGGCCCTCATCGAACGGATGGGTTACCCCGTTTCCGTTGTGGAGGGAAATTGTTTTAATATAAAAGTGACCAAGCCGGATGATCTGGTGTTTGGGAAAGCGATTTTGGAAACGCTCGGAAGCCGAAGGTAAAATTACAGGCTAGCCTTTATCCAAATGGATCTTTTTTTCGCTCGTCTTTGATGTGATATGAGAGTTGGGCAAGGTTATGACATTCATCCTCTCCGGGAAGGCCGTCCCCTGATTCTGGGTGGCGTGGTCATCCCGCATTCTCAAGGGTTGGATGGCCATTCCGATGCTGATGCCTTGACCCATGCCGTTTGCGACGCCATTCTAGGAGCCATGGGAGAAGGAGATCTTGGAACACGGTACCCAAGCAGTAATCCAGAATACAAAAATCTCTCGAGTTTGGTTATGCTACGAAGTGTCGCTCAAACCCTTCGTGATAAAGGATTTTCCTTGGTGAATCTGGATACGGTCATTCTAGCCCAGGCCCCGAAATTAGCCCCGTATATGGCCTCGATGCAAGAAAGTCTTGCGCAAGTGCTGCAGGTTTCCCCTTCTCAGGTAAATGTCAAAGTTAAAAGTGGCGAGGGAATTGGAATGATTGGGCGGTCAGAAGGCATTGCGACAATGGCCGTTTGTCTCATTGAATGCATCACGCCCATATGAAATGATGCCGTCTCCTTTTCCTTGGGGTATATCCGTATGGTGGACGTATGCGATGGGTTAAACGAATTACTGAAGATCTGCATGCGGTATTTGAGCGCGATCCGGCGGCAACCAGTCGCTGGGAAGTGCTGCTGGCCTACTCAGGTTTTCATGCCTTATTAGCTCATCGGGTGGCTCACTGGTTATGGGGAAAAAACATTCCGATTGTTCCGCGGTTAATTTCGCAACTGGCTCGGTGGCTGACCGGTATAGAAATTCATCCAGGCGCTCAAATTGGACGAGGGTTTTTCATTGACCATGGGATGGGGGTCGTGATTGGCGAAACTGCTGTTCTGGGCGACTTTGTCACCCTCTTTCAAGGCGTGACGCTGGGTGGAACCGGCAAAGAACGTGGTAAACGCCATCCAACATTGGGAAACCATGTGGTCGTTGGGGCTGGAGCAAAAGTGCTGGGGAATATCACGATCGGCGATTTTGTCAAAATTGGAGCGAATTCGGTGGTTCTTCGGTCAGTGCCTTCGAACTCAACGGTCATTGGGATACCCGGCAGGATTATTAAAACCATTGGAGATCGGGTACCTGAAGCAACCATGGATCATGCCAATATTCCGGATCCGATAGCAGAACGGTTTGATGCGATGGAACAAGAACTCATTGCCCTACGAAAACAGGTGGAACAATCTGAAAAGCAATTATAACGGATACGAGGGAACGCTCCATATTGTGTTAGGCAGGGAGGTCTTCTACACTATGGAAAAAGGACTGACCCCTGGGAATATTTTGTTGAAAGGGAGGGATATTTTGTGAAGGAATCCAACGTTATCACACCACGAGTTAAAGAAATATTACGGAATTATGATGGTAATGTTCCGGGAGTTCTTGCAAATATTGCCAGGTTGTTGATGACGGGGCGGTTGGCCGGGACCGGTCGTCTGGTTATTCTACCGGTGGACCAGGGCTTTGAGCATGGGCCTGCGCGAAGTTTTGCCGTCAATTCTGCAGGGTATGATCCTCACTATCATTTCCAGCTGGGCATTGATGCCGGATGTAATGCTTACGCGGCTCCTCTGGGATTTCTAGAGGCCGGGGCGGCAGAATATGCCGGTCAAATTCCACTCATACTTAAATTGAATAATAACGATTCACTGTTTGAAAGCAAGGATCCCAATTCCGCAATTACCGGGAGTGTCCACGATGCACTACGCTTAGGGTGCTGTGCAGTGGGATATACGATTTATCCAGGGTCTGCCCATAGCCAGGAAATGTATAGTCATCTGCGAGAAATTGCGCAAGAGGCCAAGTCCCACGGGTTGGCCGTGGTGGTGTGGTCGTATCCACGTGGGGCAGGACTCAGCAAAGAAGGGGAAACGGGAATCGATGTCGTCGCCTACGCCGCACAAATTGCGGCCCAACTCGGCGCTCACATTATTAAAGTGAAGGTGCCTTCAAATCATATTGAGCAGGCGGCGGCAAAAAAAGTGTACGAGGCCGAAAAGATACCTATTAGCACGCCAGCGGAACGTATCCGCCATGTGGTGCAGAGTACCTTTCAGGGGCGACGCATTGTCATCTTTTCTGGCGGGGCCAAAGGGGAAGATCAGAAAATTTTCGATGAAGCCAGAGGAATACGGGACGGTGGAGGGTTTGGATCCATTATTGGGAGAAATTCCTTTCAACGGCCGAGACCGCAGGCTCTTGAATTTCTCTCAACCGTCATGAAGATCTATTCCGGAGAACTTTCATAAAGTTTGCAGCAGTCAGGTTGAGAAAGCTCTACCTCAAATAAATAGGTCCGGGACGGCCGTGAAATTAGGGATATAACCCCCGGCATTGGTGGGCTTGAGCGACTTCCTCAATTCCTGCGATCAATGCAGCGGTTCTCATTGTCAGTTTTTTCTCTTCCGCATGATAGAGTATGCGGTGAAAAGCCGCGGTAATGATGTTCCTGAGTCGGCTGTGGATATCTGATTCCTGCCACGAAAATCGTTGGGCGTCCTGCACCCATTCAAAATATGAGACGATGACCCCACCGGCATTGGCGAGAATATCCGGGACAACAAAAATTCCTCGTTCTTGCAAAATGGCATCCGCTTCGAGAGTTGTTGGGCCGTTAGCTGCCTCGATCAGGTACTGGCATTGAAGGCGCGATGCGTTATTGACGGTGATTTGTTCAGACACTGCCGCCGGAATGAGCACATGGCAGGGTAGCAAGAGTAAATCTTCGTTAATAATCTGTTCACCAAATTGCGTGAGAGAAGGAATCGCCGCTTTTTCGGTGGCCAGGTGAGAGAGAATACCTGGAATATCCAGACCTTTTTGATTATACAACCCGCCCATCTGATCGCTGATCGCCAGTATTTTTACGCCTTCCTGATGAAGAATTCGTGCAGTATGGGATCCGACATTGCCAAACCCTTGAATGACTGCGGTCGTGTCTGAAGTGGACAGACCAAAATGACGTAAGACTTCCAACGTCACATCCACCACACCACGGCCGGTTGCTTCTTCCCTGCCAAGGGTGCCTCCAATTGAAAGGGGTTTGCCCGTGACCACCCCACGGACGGTAAATCCCACCTGCTGACTATAGGTATCCATTATCCATCCCATGACTTGCTGATTAGTGCCGATATCCGGGGCGGGAATATCTTTGTCCGGTCCCAATAATGGAAAAATTTCTGCGATGTAGCGTCGGGTAACGCCTTCTAACTCAGCTGGAGAAAGCATGGAAGGATTGACTGCGACTCCCCCTTTGGCTCCACCAAACGGCAACCCCGCTAACGCCGTTTTCCAGGTCATCCACATGGCCAAGGCCGCGACTTCTCCAAGGCTGACATCGGGATGATAGCGAATGCCGCCTTTTGTGGGACCGCGGGCTACATCATGATGCACTCGATAGCCACGGAAGACTTGAACCCTTCCGTTATCCATTCGGACAGGGATGCTGACGCAGAGAGACCGTTGAGGGGCTTTGAGACGATCGAGAAGGCCTGAGTCTAGATTCATATGATGCGCGGCCTGATCAAATTGGGCCACAGCCAAGCGGAATGTAGGATGATTAAACTCTGGAGCAAAGTCAGTGTTCATACGAGGTATCCGGTGAGATGAAATTTGAAGTCCTGATTCTTAAGTATATCAGGATTTTCAGCGTAAGTAGTTTCTTTCCCTGAAAAAGTTTATGCCTTCTGAGGGATAAATAGTCACTACCTATGGGATTAAAATAATAAAAATTCTAAAAGGCTTGTGCGGTCCGTGGCCTATTGCGGGAATGACAAGCGTTGCAGATGGGCCATTCGGCAGGATTCATGGCAGGGTTTTTTTATATCCTCGTGAGGGTTTAGTAGAACACCTGAAGAAGATAAAGCCCTTGGGGAGGAGCGGTTTCTCCTGCAGCCCGTCGGTCTTTAGCCTGAAGAATATCTTGAATGGACGCCGGTGATCTTTTGTGTCGTCCGACTTCGGTCAGGGTGCCAATAATCGCCCGAACCATTTGTTTCAGGAATCGATTGGCCTGGATCTGAATGATTAGGGACGTGAGATCCGAGCTGAGGGAAACTTGGGACACGACGCACATGGGATCCGATGTACTGGCACGTGGGCCTTGAAATGAGGTGAAGTCATGACAACCTATCAATCCAGACAAGGCCTGCCGAATGGCTGGGATATCCAGGTCATAGGGTAGGTGCCAGACACGATTCCGATCTAAAGCCGGGCGGGCGGGATGTCTGGAGATTCGATATTCATACAATTTTTCCTTTGCACTATAGCGAGCATGAAACGATGCAGGAACCTCTTCACTCGACAGGACAGAAATGTCGTGCGGAAGGGCGCTATTAATGGCGAGTCTCCACTTATGAATTGGAATGGGTCTGTCAGATTGAAAGCTGACGACTTGTCCACGGGCATGGACGCCAGCGTCGGTTCGTCCAGCGGCGATGACAGAAATGTGTTGTTGGGTGATGCGTGTGAGCGCTGCTTCTAGTGCGGCTTGTATGGTTGGCTGATTGGGTTGTCGTTGCCATCCAACGTAAGCCGTGCCGTCATATTCGATTGTCAGTTTAATAGTGGCCATGATTCGAATGGGAAGGAGGATGACCAAACGGGCTTCGGCGTCATGAAAGCTATGGGCGTGGAATTCATGAGATTACCGTGTGCTGATAGTCATGGGAGCGTGAGGCCAGAGGAAGTCAATTGAAGAAGGCGGAGACAGTCCCGGCTATCGGGAAGCGGTTTGTAAGGGGGTAATGTAGGATTGAAGTCCCTTAAATATGCCCTCGGCCACTCGCTTTTGATAGGTAGAACTTTGTAAAAGCTTTTCTTCTGTTGGGTTGGAGATAAAGGCAATCTCGGCCAAGATGGCAGGCATGGTGGTCATTCGCAGCACAAAAAATGGAGCTGTTTTGATCCCATGATCCTTAATTTTATAAAAGGTATCCAAAAATTTCACCAGGGAATTTTTGGTTGTCCATGCTAACTCACGGGAATCGTCAATTTTTTTATCGTTAAGTTTGTCGGCAAGGATAAATTGCCAGGGTGCGGCATTTTTTTCAAGAGGAGTGCCATTTTCCCGTGCAGCGACAGCAAGTGCTCGTGGGTCACTGGCTTCACCAAAATGATAGAATTCCAAACCTTTCACGGAAGTCTGGGAATGGGAGTTAATGTGAATCGAGACGAAAAGATCCGCCTTGTGCGTATTGGCGAATGTTGCCCGGTCTTCCAATTCGATGAAGACATCCGTTTCTCGAGTCATGAAGACTTTCGTGGAACCTTCCTTGGCGAGCAGGTCTCGCAAATGATTCGCCACATGTAAGACCACATCCTTTTCTCTTGTGCCTTTGCGTCCCAAGGCCCCGGGGTCCTTCCCTCCGTGTCCCGGATCAATCACGATCACCAGATCTTTTTTTATGACAGGTGGAGGCGGAGTTGGCGGAGGTGCCACTGGAGAACCTGGGGTGCTCCTGTCTGGCGCACGGGCGAGAGCCGACGTCTCGGTTATGGGATACAAGTCAAGAACGATGCGAGCAGGATTTTTGAGGACATACCACTTATAGCGTTTCCACCCGTCAATGGGTATGCTGAGAAGAATGGATCCGGAAGAAGTGGTGGAAAGGTCCAATTGTAAAGGAAGTGAGCCTGCTGTTGATTTGGTAACGGCAGGATTGGCAAATTGGGTATTGGGAAGTTCCAATTCAAATGTTGTGGCCGTTTGATGCTCTTGGGGAGCTGGATGAATAGAGCGGGTGAGGTCTAATACAACACGGGTATAGTTTTTATGGCGATGAGCCCGAATATTGCGGATGGAGGTTGACGGTGGTGATTGTGCAATAAGATGAATCAGTGGTTGGGTTTCATCTCCGGCGAATAGTCGAGTTTCTGTTGCTCCCCCAGCCAGGGGAAGAGATCCCACCAGGAACAACATGCCGATGCAGGAATAAAGGAATATCATTCGAGTGGAAGGCATAGGTAGTAAACCGTTCCTTTCTTTTTTCGCAGAAGATCGCCTTCTTGTCAAGGGAAGAAGCGCTTTCGAAGCAGGTCCTATTGCGGGTAGACTCAATCATTAGGGGTAGAGCATGCATCGCATCATGAAGGAACTACAGTGGCACCGAAACATTTGATCATCGATGGATATAATGTGTTGGGCGCAATGGGGCTCCCGCCTCGTCGGGTCGTTGAACAGGGGGAGCATCGCCGAGAGGAGTTTATTGTACGGGTAGGCCTGTATGGGCACAAACTTCATAATCTGATAACCTTAGTTTTTGATGCCTGGCAACAATCGGAAGCGAGTCGGCAGGTCATCCACCGAAATGGTGTGACAGTCATTTATACGGGCCAGGGTGAAAAGGCGGACGGGGTGATTCAGGATTTAATCCGGAGCCATGGGAAAGGGGCCGCAGTCGTCTCTTCGGATCTTGAAGTGATAGCTGTTGCAAAAGCTTTTGGGGCGTTTTCGATCAGGTCTCAAGAATTTGTCACACGCCTGGCTTCTTCCGGTATTCAAGGAGCAGCGGTGCGTCGATCCCAAGGGGGACTTTCCCAAAAGGATAGTGATGAGGAGCCGGTCCGATCAAAAGAGAAGAAGGGCAATCCCCGTAAACTTCCCAAGAAGTTGCGTCAACGCAATCGGATCATGAAGAAATTTTAAAGAGCTGACAGGCATTATTGGTGGTCAGTTCGGCTACTCGTGCCAATCCTGTGTCAGAGTCACCATATTTAATTTTCGCAATCTGTTCTGCCACATAGGTGACATAGGACGATTCGTTACGTTTTCCTCGAAACGGCACGGGAGTCAGATATGGAGCATCGGTTTCAATGAGCAACCGGTCATCGGGGACCGTGCGAATCACTTCATGTAACTGAGTGGCATTGCGAAAGGTAATAATTCCTGAAAATGAGAGATGAAAGCCCAGGTCCAAAGCACGTTTGGCAAATGCCAGATCCTCTGAAAAACAATGAAAGACGCCGCCCACCTTTTCGGCATGTGCTTCTTGCAGGATTGCCATCGTATCCTCCTGCGCTTCACGTGTGTGAATGACCAGTGGAAGGGTGAGTGATTGCGCCAGTTCAATTTGTTCACGAAATCGTTGGCGTTGGGTTTCTCGAGGAGAGTGATCGTAATGATAATCAAGCCCGATTTCGCCGAAGGCGACGACCTTTGGTTGCTGGGCCAGTTGCCTGAATTCCGCATACCAATTGGGCTCAATGCGTTTTACTTCATGGGGATGGACCCCGATCGTGGCATACACATTGGGTCGGCTTGTGGCTAATTGCACGGCTGCATGACTTGTCGAAAGATCGCATCCAATCGTGACAAACTTTTTAACGCCGGCTTCCTGGGCACGTTGGAATATGGCGTCTCGATCTGGATCATAACGGGGATCGTCCAAATGAACATGAGTATCGATCAGCATGAAGAAGGCCTTTCTTGTTAAAAAACTGTACCTTATCATACCCATCCAATTTCTTGCAGGATATCGTGTCTGCTGAGGACAAATCCGGAATAGGTACGGGACAACAATGAATATGGATGAATTATGGTTTGCGTCCATTAATGGATGGGCCGGCCGGTTTGCTGGATTGGATTGGTTCATGCTTCAGGTGTCGCAGGAAAGCAATCTGGTGATTCCTGGCATCCTGCTCGTGGGGTATTGGGCGTGGATGAAATGGGGCGAAGCCAGACTCGCGATTCCCTGTTTAGGGCTCCTTATCGGCTTGAGTGATTTCCTCGGCGGCCAGATGAAGGTCTTGATTGGTCGTCCACGGCCTTGCCAGGTTCTCGAGCACATTCATGAATTAGTCGGGTGTGGGGGGGCGTTTAGTATGCCGTCCAATCACGCGTTGAATTCAGGCACGGCTATTAGCTTTCTTGTCATGCTCTATCCCGCGTTAGGGTGGGTATTGTGGCCATTCCTTGGCCTGATTGGATTGTCCCGTGTGTTTCTCGGTGCGCATTATGTTACAGACGTGTTGGTCGGAGTTGGCCTTGGGGCGTTGTTAGGAGGTGGGGTGGGATTTTTACTCAAGACGCGGGTGTTTGGAAGAAAACCTCTTGCGGGTTAATGGTGGTGCAGATGAGGAGGTATGGGCTCTGCCCCCGTTGAGCCCGTCAGGTAACTGAGATTGCAATGCAGATCCTCTTGCTCCTGGCATTCGGTTTCCAATTGAATGGTTAAGTGATGAATGCCGAATTTCGAAGAGAGTGTTGATTGAATGGGCTGGAGTAGTTGATCTTTGTCCGGAACCGCCTCGGTGTCAACCAACACGTGACACGTCAACATCACAATGCGGGGTTCAACCGACCAGATATGCAGATCGTGAACTTTTCTGACACCAGGAACGTTTTCAATGGTAGCCACAATATCCGATGTTTTGAGGTGAGGGGGCGTCGATTCCAATAAAATATCCAGCGACTCACGAAAGAGTGGCCAACTGCCTTTCACGATAATGATGACTATGAGGAGACTGATCAGAGGATCTAAAATGGTGAAGCCGGTCAGGGCGATACCCAACCCGGCGATGATGACGCCAAGAGACATCCAGGCATCCATCATCATATGAAGAAAAGCGCCGCGAATATTCAGGTCATCTTCGGCTCCACGACGCAATAACAGGGCGACGGCAAGATTGGCGATCAAGCTGATACACGCGATCACCATCACCCAAAAGCCAGGTACGTCAACAGGTGAAAACATCCGATCGAGAGCAAACACTCCAATAATTCCACCTGTGAAAATTAACAAAAGGCTATTGAGAAACGCGGCAATGGTTCCAGCGCGGTGGTAGCCAAACGTCCGATGTTCCGTGGCGGGTTGGGTGGCCAGAATATGTGCATACAAGGCTAATAAGAGAGAGCCTTGATCGATTAAATTGTGCCCGGCATCGCTCATGAGCCCAAGACTATGAATCGCATAACCGCCGATGAATTCAGCGAGAATGATGATGCCATTGAGGACGAGGCCCAGCTTAAGTCGATACGTGAGTGGGGAGGCGTTCAACTCTGAAGGTGTCATAGGATCTACTCTCGCATGAATCTCAATTCTGGACAATGGGAAGAGGCAAGACTTCCTTCGTCTTACCACAAACGGAATGAAGCGATCCCAGCACTTGCGAGGTTGAGACTGGTGAAGGGGGAAGTCCCCCCTCCCTTCTAGGCGGCGGGTGCGATATTTACACGTCGAAGGAGTCGGTTTTGACCGCCTGTTTGGTGGCATCCACAGCGGAGTTGACTCGAGTGGCAGCCTGTTTCATGGTTTTTCTGGCCTCTTCAGACCAGGCATGCACGGCCTCTTTCGTTTGAGAAGCCATATCTGAAAATTCGTCCTGTGCGGTCTTCGCACCTCGTGCCAATCGGTCACGCACATGAGTCCCTGCCTCAGGGGTCAAGAGTATGGCGCTACCGGCGCCCAATAGAAATCCTGCAATAAAGACAAATGTATTAACCCAACATGAGTCGCCTTGCGTCGTATGCTCATCCATCGTGAAATTCCTCCCTGGTAATTGCTTTGTTTGATTGTTATGACCGGTCCTCATGATTCTTCGATGAGGCCATTGCCATGATGGCTCCTCCCAATAGAACCCCAGAGGCAAAGATAAGACTGTAGGATAAGCCCGTTCGGAGTTCAGGCCATGTGTCCAAAACTCGTTTCCATAGTGGGACGTCTTCAGAAAAATGGACGTGTCCCTCCCAGCCTAATTCTCCTTCCGGCGTGGACTGATCAGAGTATGATTCTTGGTCCGCAGCGTGTGCCGTGTTCAATTTGCTCATAGTCATGAGGCGGGCTCCAATAGGGCAAAAGGAAAATGTTGAAAAACCATTCCTAGGGGTAATCCTACCATGCTCGGGCCATTTTGTGGAGTGACAATTTCTTGGGTCAAGAGATTACGAAACGAGTGTGTCGCGAATTCCCGAGGGAGCCGCATCGAAGTTTGTCCCCATATGGATTCGCCGAGTGGACTGATGGTCTGGTCGGGGATGAGAGTTGTTAACAGTCGTGGGAATATGACCATACAGATATGTGAGTGATTTTGTCTCATGAATCCACACACATGATGGGCGTGTTCTCCCTTGAATTCCAACGGCAGATACGATCCTTCCAGAAATACGTGGGGGTGGCTCTTCCGGATATGAAGCGCGGTAGTGGTCAAATACAATTTGATCAGGCCGCTTTCCGCATCCTGTAATAATGTCTGGACAAGGTCGAGGGGAGCAGTCGTCTGTTGTAAGTGTTGTAATTCAGACAGCCGTTGTTGTCTGGAGAGGTAATCCACGGGTTGTCGGTTGTCTGGGTCGACCAGACTGAAATCCCAAAGCTCCGTGCCTTGATAAAAATCGGGGATACCTGGAGCAAGGATTTTAATAAGGACCTGACTCAGAGAATTATAGATGCCATATTTGGAAATGCGTTGTTGAAAGGGGACAAAATCTTGAAGAAAAACATTTGAATGTCTGAGAGAAAGAATGCGGGAAAGAAATTCCCCGACAGCGTTTTCCCAGGCTTCATCGGGGTTTAACCAGCTGGTGTTCACTTTCGCTTCCCGTAAGGCTTTAACCATATACCCCTGCATGCGCTCCAGGAATTGAGGTTGAGCCGGTTCTGAGAGGCCACCCAAAGGCCAGATGCCGAGCAGCGTCTGGTAAATCAAATATTCTTCATTCAAGCTCGGTGCCCGTTGATCATTGATTGTTTGCTTGGCTTTTTTGTTCAGCCGATTCCAGGTTCGAAGATGTTGCCGCCATTCTTTGGGGATTTCCGACAACACATTGATTCGAGCCCGGACATCCTCGCTGCGTTTTGTGTCATGGGTGGACGTGGAGGAGAGGCTTGCCGGCCATTGGGTGGCCCGATCCTGCATGTATTGGTGAAATGTTGAAAGCGGGACCCCAAAGTGTTGCGGCTCACCGCCGACTTCATTGAGAGATGTGAGGCGGTTGTAACAGTAAAAGGCGGTATCTTCAACGCCTTTCGCCGTGACCGGGCTGGTCGTTTGCTGGAATTTCATGACAAAAGGGCGAATCACCTCCCAATCAAGATCCGGTGAATTCTGGGGAATTCTCAAGAGGAGATCTCGGATAAAATCGAAGACCAGGTTGCTGATGGCGGGATTGCGTCGTTTAGCTCGGGCTACTGCTAGCCGAATATACGCGCGATCACGATCCAGGACGCCTTCGAGAGGATCGGGTCCAATATAGGTTCGGTACACCGGGAAACAGGCAATGATTTCGCGGATCGCATGGATCAGACTATTGAGCGTAAAATCCCGTGAACGCCGGTTTCGCTCGGAGAGGACATTCAGCTGATGCCCCAAGGCATTGATTTCTCCTGACATGGAGCTGGTCATGATGAGGTTTTTGCAGTCGTAGATCAGATCGTCATAGTGGAGCGACTGTTTGGTAAATCGGCTGTAGATCTGTTCGATCTGTCGTTGGTGAGTTTCCTGGATGAATAATTGATTGACGAGGGAAAGGTAGTCGTATCCAGTTGTGCCATGGCACAGCCAATCGGAAGTGAGACGTTCCTCTGTACCCAGGATTTTTTCAACGAGGAGATAGAGGGAGCGGCCTTGGGTGTCGGCCTGAACCTCCAAGTGTTCAGCCGCCCATTGTTGCCACTGGGCCAGAAAGGCTCTTGGATTATACAGCCCGTCGACATGATCAATTCGCAGTCCATTCACGGCACCGGATGTTAATAATTCAAATATTTTTTGATGGGCCGCTTGGAAGACTTCCGGTTGCTCCATGCGAATGGCCGCCAATTGGTTAATGTCAAAAAACCGGCGATAATTTATTTCTTCAGCGGCGACCCGCCAATAGGCCAGGCGATAGGCTTGGTGACTCACCAGGCGGTCGAGGATGTCGAATGTGCGGGGAGAGTTCTTCATGCCATTCAGTAACCGAATGTTCTCCAGCAGGAAATCACGAATAGCTGAATTGTCGGCAATCACGGTGGAGAGGCGGCGGCGGATCACCTCTTTCTCCCGGTATCGTTCGGCCACCCGCTCGGCTTCCGTCTCGGTTCTGGCCGGTAAATGGGAAAGCGCGGTGATAATGCTTTGGTATTCATGCAAGTGCGGATCAGAAATTTCCAGGTTTTGGTTGAGGGTGTCTTGCCTGAAGGTCAGAATCGTACTCCACGTGCAGGGGTCAATAGGCAGACGATTTTCATAGTAGGTGAGGAAAAATTGCCCGTCGTTATAGTGGAGGATGATTTCCTGATTTTCGAGAACAATGCCGTATTGATCTCCGAGAATGGGAAGAAGCACCTTGTTTTCTAACTCCGGCTTCACCGGTGTCCAGTCAATATCGAAAAATGTGGCGTAATGTGAGGAAGGACCGTTTTCCAAGACATCCTGCCACCAAAGATTCGTCGAACCGGCTATCCCCATATGGTTCGGGACGACATCCAGTATCTGACCCATGCCATGTTGGTGGAGTGCCTGGATAAATGTCTGATAATCGGCTTCCGTCCCGATCTCCGGATTTAATTCCGTGGGATCGACCACGTCGTATCCATGAGTGCTCCCTGGAGTGGCTTTCAAATAGGGTGAGGCGTAGCAGTCGGTAATGCCAAGTTGAGACAGATAAGGGAGAATACGGGAGGCGTCCTGGAATGTGAAGGACACGTTAAATTGCAGGCGATAGGTCGAGAGCGGAATGTGCAGAGGCAGAGGAGTCATGCTCCCTCCTTTATGTTAAAGAGGAGGGTGAGGAATGGATGGCCCGTCCGCCATACGATTGCCCACGAGGGAAGAGAGTGAGGCCGAGCTTCCCGGCTGTGGATCGTCGACTGTCTCGTCCGTGTTTTTCCCCTAGGGTAGTTCCGGACGAGATAATGTTAAATCGGTCAATGATACAACGGTGGAGATGACAATTGGAGCCAATGAGTGTCCCATCAAGAATAATCGATTCTTCAATGGTACAGCCTTCTCCAATTCTAACATTGCGTCCAATGATGGAACGTTTCACCGTACTGTCTACGACGAGGCTGCCCTGGCCAACCATGGCATCATCCATGTGGGATCGGACTAGACTGGCAACGGGTTCAACTGACGCATCGGTCAGAATAGGCCATTTGACATTTCGTAAGTCAAGGATCGGCGACTCCCCCAAAATATCCATGTTCGCTTGCCAATAGGCCTCCAGAGTTCCCACATCGCGCCAGTACCCCCATTCTTCATAAGGATGAATGCCGGGAACCACATTGTCCATAAAGTCATAAGCGAGGACCCGGTGAGATTTGATGAGAGACGGAATGATGTTCCGGCCAAAATCGTGCGTGCCAGCCTGACTGGCATCTTGTTCCAGAATTTTTACAAGAATGTCGGCGTTAAAAATATAATTTCCCATCGAACTAAACGCCATCGCGGGATTTTCAGGCATGGGTTTGGGGGAGGCCGGCTTTTCCTCAAATCCGATAATTTGATGGGCGGCATTGACTTCGACAATTCCGAACCCCTTAGCTGCCTGAATCGGAACGGGAAGCGACGCGACGGTCACATCCGCTTCCTGGTCAAGATGAAATTGGATCATCTGCCGCACATCCATCCGGTAAATATGATCGGCCCCGAAGACGGCCACCAATCCTGGTGCAAAGTCCTGGATGAGGTTAATATTCTGATAGACGGCATCTGCTGTCCCTTCATACCATTTGCCGCGTCCCTTCATCTGGGGAGGGACGACCGTAATAAAGTTTTGACGGTTGGTACCACCAAAACGCCAGGCCCTTCTCAGGTGTTCAATCAAGGATTGTGACCGGTATTGCACCAGCACATACATGGACTGGATGCCGGAATTAATAAAATTGCTGAGAACAAAATCGACAATACGATAGGTGCCGGCAAAAGGCACGGACGGTTTACTTCGTTGTTCCGTTAACGGCATGAGCCGTTCGCCTTTGCCACCGGCCATGATCATGGCCAGGATTTTTTGAGGCGTCCGTTCGATGATTTTTTTGCGGCGAGGTCCGGAAGGGCTTTTCATACAGAATTAGGTGTTGGACGGAGGATTGGTGAACTCGGCGACGGATCGTTCCAGTGTCGCGATCGTTTTTTGTTGCTTGGCGATCAGGCGGATTTTTTTTATATAGATGGGCAATGCAGCCAGTATGGTCAGGCCGACACCTAACGCCAAAGCTGTGAGCAACATCAGAGCCCGCGACCCTTGAAAGGTCCAGGCGAAAAAGTTCAGAATAATGGGTTCGGAGTTTTGTATCGAAAAAGCAACCGCAAAGAACAACAGAAGCAGCAAGGCCAACAGTGCAGAATACATAGTCCCTTTTGTTATGTTAGGATGGTGTTAATTAACACAGAAAGGACTCATTGGCAATGCCAACGCTCTCAAATCGTTTTCAACGTCTGGTTTCTGCCACTGAATGGGATCCGTTTTCAGTGTTGGGTCCCCATCGTGGGGAATCGACGGATTCTTCCGGTGTCTGCATCAGGGCTTTCCTGCCTGAGGCTGCCGAAGTGGCGGTGCTTCCTGGCCAAAATGGTAACACCCCTATTCCCATGAAGCTCGTGCATCCTGCTGGAGTCTTTGAAGCTCGATGGGATGGGCATCCATTTGGCATGGATTACCAATTTCGCATTGTCGATCGGCAGGGAAAATCCAGTCAACGCCATGATCCCTATGCGTTTCTTCCGCGCATCTCAGATTTTGATTTACATTTGTTTGGTGAGGGCAGGCTTTATAAAGCCTATGAACAGCTTGGGGCACAAGTTTGTACCCATCAGGATATTCAAGGGGTCAACTTTGCTGTGTGGGCACCTAATGCCAAACGAGTCAGCGTGGTGGGAGACTTCAATGAATGGGATGGGCGTCGGCATCCGATGAGAAGCCGCGGAGGTGGTGGAATTTGGGAGTTATTCATTCCGGATATGAATGATGGTGTGGTGTATAAATTCGAAATTTTACCGCAAAATGGGGATGCGCCGTTTTTGAAAGCGGATCCGTATGCTTCCTCCGCTGAATTACGACCCAAAACGGCCTCTGTTGTCCGTGATCTTTCGGGTTATGTATGGCGGGATGGGGAGTGGATAGCAGCCAGGCAAAATCGTGATCCCCTCGCTCAACCTTGGTCCATCTATGAGGTGCATTTGGGATCCTGGAGACGTGTTCCAGAGGAAGGGTCCCGATGGTTGACCTACTCGGAATTAGCGGAAACCCTCATTCCCTATGTGAAGGACATGGGGTTTACCCACATTGAGCTGATGCCGGTGACGGAACATCCCTTTGACGGGTCATGGGGGTATCAGGCCACCGGGTATTTTGCACCCACCAGCCGGTTTGGCACTCCTTCGGAGTTTATGGCGTTTGTGGATGCCTGTCATCAGGCCGGAATCGGGGTTCTGATGGATTGGGCTCCTGCCCACTTTCCTGAAGATCCCCATGGCTTGGCCTGGTTTGATGGGACAAATTTGTATGACCATTCGGACCCGCGGCTCGGATTCCATCCAGAATGGAATAGCCGAATTTTTAATTACGGTCGGACCGAAGTTAAAAACTTTCTGATCAATAGCGCACTCAGCTGGTTTGACCGGTATCACATCGATGGCCTTCGGGTAGATGCCGTGGCATCGATGCTCTATCTCGACTATGCCAGAAAATCCGGCGAATGGATTCCCAATAAATTCGGGGGCAGAGAGAATCTTGAGGCAGTGGAATTTTTGAAGGAGCTCAATACCGTGGCACATCAGGAACATCCCGGCATTGTGATGATTGCCGAAGAATCCACGGCATGGCCCGGAGTCTCCAAGCCGACGTATGTCGGAGGGTTGGGATTTACGTTTAAATGGAATATGGGGTGGATGCACGATACCCTGGATTATTTTAGTCTGGATCCTATTTATCGGAGATTTCATCAACATAACGTGACCTTCGGATTGGTCTATGCATTTACCGAAAACTTTGTCCTCCCCCTTTCTCATGATGAAGTGGTCCATGGCAAGAAATCGCTTCTGGATAAAATGCCCGGGGACGAATGGCAGCGCTTTGCGAATTTGCGGGCCTTGTATGGACACATGTGGGGTCATCCTGGAAAGAAAATGTTATTCATGGGTTGCGAGATCGGCCAATGGTGGGAATGGAACCATGATGATAGCCTTCAATGGCATCTCCTTGAGTATGATCGGCATCAGGGTCTCCAGCGTTATGTGGCTGATCTCAATCGATTATATGCCTCACAACCCGCGCTCCATCAAGTTGACTATGATTGGACGGGGTTTCAGTGGATCGATCTTCATGACAGTGATCATTCGACGCTCACGTATTTCAGGCGCGCCAAAGATCCTTCCGATATTGTGGTCTGTGCCCTGAACCTCACCCCTGTTCCCCGAGAAGCCTATCGAATGGGCGTGCCCACCGCCGGATATTATCGAGAGCTTTTGAACAGTGACTCTGAGGCGTACGGTGGAAGCAATATGGGGAATGCTGGAGGAGTACAGGCCGAAGACACGCCTTGGCATGGCCAACCGTGTTCTATGGTTATTACCCTTCCGCCTTTAGCCGCAGTCTTTTTTAAGCCTGTTTAGATTTTCAAGATCTCTGCAACACCGCGGACAGAGAGGGAGCGATCTTTATCCGTATGCTCGTCTTAATGGTCTTGGCCTGAACCTAGTCAGATTTCAGAAAAATCCAGGCTGGATAGGGTGGAAGCTTGAGAGAGACCTGCTCCACATTCTGAACGGTTAGATTGGAGGGAGCCAGGAGTTCTTCCCGATCGCCAGCGACGAAGGTTCCACTATCCAGGCGGGATTCCCAATTCCCTTTTGGAAGCTTCACTAACGCTAAGGAGGCCTTGTGGTGAAACCCCAGGAGGACCAGTGCCTCGGGGCCCTGTTTAGCACGGCGATGAATAATCAGCAATTGACTTTTCGCATGTGACCCGATCTGGATTCTGTGGCCTTTCTCTCCGGTGCCTAATGCCGGAATAGATTTGCGCAGGTGAATCAATGTCTGGCACCACCGCGCGTGGGCGTGTTGTTGGGGGTTGGTTTCAAGACTAGGATGAATGTTGGAACGATCGAAGGTCTCTTGAGCATAGGGATCGGGAATGTCCGTCCATCCGAACGCCGCGAATTCCCTGGCTCTCCCCTGTCGGACGGCTTCAATTAACGCTGGATCCTCGTGGTCGATGAAATACAAAAAAGGAGCGGTTTCGCCATACTCTTCTCCCATAAATAAGAGAGGAAGATACGGTGAGAGAAGCACGGTGGCATTGGCGACTTTGAGGGCTTCAAAGCTCACCAAGCTACTGAGTCGGTCTCCCTGTGCGCGATTGCCGATTTGATCATGATTTTGGGCGCACACCACAAGTTGTGTGGGTGAGCAGGGCTTGAAAGAATTGCCATGTTTCCGTCGCCGGTGTGGAGAATATTGTCCTGAATAGACCACCCCTTCCCGTATGGCCTTACCCAGGTCTTTTAGTTGTCCAAAGTCTTCATAATAGCCATTACGCTCTTTTGTGAGCAGGGCATGCAGGGCATGATGAAAGTCATCGCTCCATTGCCCGTCCAGCCCATATCCCCCTCGTGAGGCAGGCGAAATGATGCGGACATCATTCAGGTCGCTTTCGGCAATGACGTGCACCTGGCGATTGAGCCGCTGTCCCTCCGAATGAACCGCTTCCCCAATGTCCTGAAGAAGATGCTTGGCGCTGAAGTCGAAAATCCCGTGAATCGCATCCAGGCGTAACGCATCAATGTGGTATTCATGAATCCAATAGACCGCATTGCTGATCATAAAATGTCTGACAGCATCGCTATCGGGTCCATCGTAGTTGAGGGCGCTCCCCCATGGGGTTTTATAGGTGTCGGTAAAGTATGGACCAAAATCACCAAGGTAATTTCCTTCCGGACCCAGATGGTTATAGACCACGTCCATGATCACCGCGAGACCGGCTGCATGACAGGCATTGACCAAACGCTTGAGTCCATCGGGTCCACCATAGTTGTGTTGCGGAGCAAAGAGAAAGGTTCCATCGTATCCCCAGTTCCTGGACCCAGGGCATTGCGCCACCGGTAAGAGTTCAATGGCGGTAATGCCAATCTGGTCACGCAAATATGGCAGACGGCTGATGATGGCATCAAAGGTTCCGTCCTGGGTGAAGGTGCCGGTATGGAGCTCGTACATGATGTATTGGTTAAGGGGCAGGCCACGCCAAGCTGTATCCGTCCAGGAAAATGCCAGAGGATTGATAATTTCGGAAGGGCCGTGAACGCCGTCTGGTTGCGATCGGGAAGCTGGATCAGGTCGTTCAATGGTGTGATTTAATACATATTGATAGCGGGTGCCTGGAGAAAGGTCTTGCACGGTGCCTTTCCAATATCCAAAGGATTCCTGGCTGAGAGGAACCGGTTCCCTGGCACTTCCCATGATTGTGACGGCCACCGACTGGGCCTTGGGCGCCCACACCCGAAACTCGACAGAAAAGGGGTCGTACAATGCGCCAAGTTCTAATTGCCATCCTACGGCCTTTAGTTTTTTCAAACGTGTTTCCTCCCTGCTGGTTTTTTTCGATCAGATTGTTGACCAGTGGGCAATGGGACAAAAGAAACCTTAACAAAAAGACAGAGTGCTGTATATGGAACCCAGAAGCGTCTGATGAGGTTTGCCCCATTTTGAGATATGCTGTATCATCGTTCCCCGCTATTCCCGATATCCGGAAACCCACATCCAGGAGAGCAGAATTTTATGAGAATTTGGCCAGGTCGATCATACCCGCTTGGGGCCACATGGGATGGGCAGGGAGTCAATTTTGCGCTGTTCTCCGAAAATGCAACCGGTGTGGATCTTTGTCTGTTTGACACTGAACTTCAGGACCGGGAAACCCATCGGATTACCATTGAGGAACGAACGGATCAAGTCTGGCATGTGTATTTACCTGAGGTGCGTCCTGGCCAACTCTATGGATACCGGGTGCATGGGCCATATGATCCTGAGGCGGGGCACCGGTTTAACCCTGCCAAGCTTCTCATCGATCCGTATGCGAAATCCTTGACGGGTGTCGTACGATGGTCCGATTCCATGTTTGGCTACCGGCTTGGCGATCCGGCAGGTGACCTTTCATTCGATGATCGGAACAATGCGGCAAACATTCCTAAGGGGGTGGTCGTCGACCAGGCCTTTAGCTGGGGAGGAGACCAACGTCTGAATATTCCCTGGGAGCAGACGGTCATCTATGAAGTCCACGTCAAGGGAATGACGATGCGACATCCGGACGTTCCTGAATTATTGCGGGGAACCTATGCAGGCTTGGCGTCTCCGCCGATTCTTGAATATTTGCAATCGCTTGGGATTACCGCAGTGGAATTGTTGCCGGTTCACCATTTTGTGAATGATCTCTATCTGAAAGAAAAGGGCCTCACGAATTATTGGGGGTATAACTCCATTGGGTATTTTGCCCCGGACATCCGGTATTCGGCCTTTCCCGGTGGAGGAGAAAAGGTCGATGAGTTCAAATCCATGGTCAGAAAACTCCATAGTGCCGGCATCGAAGTCATCCTTGATGTGGTCTATAACCATACCGGAGAAGGGAATCACTTCGGGCCGACGTTATCGTTCCGGGGGATTGATAACGCCTCCTATTATCGGGTGTCTCCGGACAATCCACGTTATTACATGGATTACACCGGCTGTGGAAATACGTTGAATGTCCGACATCCACGGACCTTACAGTTGATCATGGACAGTTTGCGGTATTGGGTGAATGATATGCATGTGGATGGTTTCCGGTTTGATCTGGCATCCGCGCTCGCACGGGAATTACATGATGTGGATCGACTCAGCGCCTTTTTTGACATCATTCACCAGGATCCCGTGTTGTCGCAGGTGAAACTGATTGCCGAACCATGGGATCTGGGGGAAGGCGGCTATCAAGTGGGGAATTTTCCTCCTGGGTGGGCGGAGTGGAATGGGAAATACCGCGATTCCATCCGTCGGTATTGGAAGGGAGATGGTGGGTTGCTTGGGGAAATCGCCAATCGTTGGTCCGGGAGCAGCGATCTCTACGGAGAAAGCGGGCGACAACCCTATGCCAGTATAAATTTTGTGACCGCTCATGACGGATTTACCCTTCAGGATTTGGTGTCGTATGACCACAAGCATAATGAAAACAATCAGGAAGGAAATCGGGATGGAACCGATGACAATGATAGTTGGAATTGTGGTGTGGAAGGCCCGACGGATGATCCCGCGATTCAGGAATTGCGTGATCGGCAGGTCCGGAATTTTTTCGCGACCTTATTGTTATCCCAGGGAGTACCGATGATCTGTGGCGGGGATGAATTAGGTCGTACGCAACAGGGGAATAATAACGCCTATTGCCAGGATAACGAGTTGAGTTGGGTGAATTGGAACCTGACGCGATCCCAACTCGGATTGCTGGACTTTGTGAAACTGCTCATTGCCATAAAAAAAACCCATCCGGTGTTTCAACGGCGAAGGTTTTTTCAAGGGCGCCGGGTAGAAGATTCGGAAGTGAAGGATGTGGCCTGGTTCGGATCGCATGGAAAAGAAATGTCGCATGAAGATTGGCAGATGGGTCTTCGAACATTGGGAATACGGTTGGCAGGGGATGCCATCATAGAAAAAGATAGTCAAGGACGACCGATTGTGGATGAGACGTTTTTAGTATTGATAAATGCCCATCATGAGGATGTGGAATTCATCCTTCCTGCTCACACCAAGTCGGTACGGTGGGAGTTGGAGTTTGACACCGCTGTGCCGGTTGACAAGAAAAGTTCCAAGCATACGAAATTGTTGAAAGGGGGACAACCCTATCATTTAATTTCTCGGGGGCTTGCCTTGTTCCGAACCCCGAAATCCTGACAAAGTGGTCATCGCGACCAGCCCTTGGGCCCGATGGAATAATGCTTGTGCACAGTAATGAATCAACCACTACGCGCCCGTATAAGGCAAACTTGCCAACCGGTTAGGCAGACAAGGCCTTCCTCGGAAACCGGCACTTCTGGCACCAGTCCACTAGACGACAAATTTTTTGCTACGCTCCACCATGCCGGTGACAGCTTCTTTGGCATCTTCTGCAAATTCTCCGGCCCGTTCGCTGGCGTCTTCCATCATATTCTTTAACTGACGACGGGTTCGGGATCCCGACTGAGGCGCCATCAACAGACCAAGTCCGGTTCCGAGAACCACTCCGACCATTAATGAAAGCCCAGCAAGCAAAACATATCGAGTGTCGTTATCCATGAGATATCCTCCATTGGCGTGAAGTCAGTGAGTAATAGTGTTCAATAATCAAGATTCCAATTGTCTACTAAGATGGCGGAGCCTGCTGCAAGAGTATCTCACGCTCGGCTTGAAGCCAATCTTCCCAATCACTGCCATGTTGGCCTCCGCGCCGGTGATGAATTTCATAGGCGCGTTGGGCAATCCGTTCCCGCAATTCTTCGGACAGGGCCATAGAGGGACCGGGATAGGAGACTTGAGGCTCCTTGTGAATTGCCTGAGACAACGCCGGGCGCCTGGTCGTAGGTGAGCCCCCGGATTTGCTGCTGGATTTTTTTGCCGTTTTGGTTTCAGGGGTCGTTTTTTTTGTGGGGGACGGTTTTTTCTTAGGCTTCTTATCTGGTGTTTTAGGGGGCATGTTTACTTTCTCAGCTCCTATGCTTGTCTGACTTTTGAGGGACCCCATTCCGACACATTTATAGCTTTATTGTACCGGAATTTTGGCTCTTCGTCCAAGCTGTTGGGTGTGTTTAGCTTTTTTTTGAGGCTATCGCCGTGTTGTGAAAGGACGAAAAGGCGTTTTTCATGGGAGTGGGTGGACACGTGCCCATGGAAAGAATCAAGGTGTATTGAACGCGGCAAATTTTGATTTTTCAGATCTGTATTTTCAAGAGTTAACATCGAGGTTTATAGAAGACACAAGATTGATCTTCCCTTACAATTACAACGATAAATCCTTAAAGGAGGCCAGAGACCAGAGTAAAGGGAGAGATACTCTGTTACAGGGCAATGATTGGAAGAATGTTCTGATCTGAGGTGACGGACACAAATCATGCGGTAGATGCGAGGTTCGTCAACACGACACGCTCATGAGCGGGATGAAAAATCCTGACTATAAGGGATGGTTAACAGCGATTTCTGCAACAACTGCCATCAAGAAGAGTATCTTTTTTTGAAGGACACCGATGAATAACTACGAATCTGCCACGAAGCCGATTTGGCAATTAGGTCGGCAGTATGGCATTGAACCGGTTTACTTTGATGGTTTAGGTGTTGAGCGACAGGTTACGGTGCCACATCTCCAACTAGTCCTGGCAAGTATGGGGGTGAAGACCTCATCGAAGAAGGAAATTTTTGACTCGCTTGCTCATGCGGTCTCCCGAACCTGGACGCAGGTCATTGATTCAGTTGTGGTGCGATATCCTTCTGATGCTCCGTTCATGTTGGCTTTGTCTCTTCCTCTTGAGGACATCAGTATGGAGAAGGTTTCCCTTGTCATCCAGGTGACGGATGAGAAGGGAAGCAGCCGGCGCCTATCTCTGCCAGGATCCAGGGGCAAGGTGACATCTGAGAAGACGATCCGTGGTGTGAGGTATGTCCAGGTTCATGTTCCTCTTTCGGGAAAATTTTCACTCGGATATTTCCGCCTATCGGTCCGTGTAAAGCTGCATGCAGACCGAACAGTGGAGGGGCATGCCCTGCTCATCGTGGCACCCAGGAAATGTTATCTCCCCTCTTCACCCAAACGGGCTTGGGGGATTTCGCTCCAACTTTATGGGTTACGATCACACCGAAACTGGGGAATTGGGGATTTTCGAGATTTGGAAGAGGTCCTGAAGGTGGCGGGGACTCGTTGGGGAGTGGCCACTATCGGGGTCAATCCTCTCCATATCCCTGCGGTGGGATTAACGAGCCCCTATTCTCCGTCCAGCCGTCTCTTCTGGAGTCCCCTGTACTTGAACCTGGAGGGGGTAGTTGAGTGGCGGACTTCGGCAGTTCTTCGTCAGAAAGCCAGGAGTGCAAAATTCCAGCGTCGTCTCCAACAGTTTCGGGAGAGTCCACTGGTCGATTATGTGGCCGTAGGGAAACTGAAATGGACAGTTCTCGAAGAACTATTTCGAGTGTTTCGACGACACCATCTTCAGTCTAAACATCTCACGGCACGTGGAAGGGCATTTACCAAATTCGTGTCAGGGTTTCACCCCCATCTGACCATGTTTTGTACATTTCAGGCCTTGACGGAACGCCTGGGAACGGTGGCTTGGCGTACCTGGCCGAACGCCTTTCAGCATCCCCAATCACCTGATGTGGAAATGTTTCAACGATCTTATTCCACTCGGATCCAATTTTATCAATATGTTCAATGGTTGTGTGAGTTGCAATTACAGAACCTTGATCTTGTTGCGAAGAAACATGCGTTGTCGTTCCGGCTGTATCACGATCTACCGGTTGGTATTCATCCCGATGGAGCCGATGCCTGGATCTTTCAAGGTCAGCTTGCCTCAGGCATTACCGTTGGCGCGCCGCCGGACTCCTTTAATCTCAATGGACAAAGTTGGGGACTGGTTGTTCCCAATCCCGTTCGATTGCGGGAAGATGGCTATCGCTTTCTTCGAGAAACCTTACGCCAAAATATGCGACATGGAGGTGTCCTCAGGATCGACCATGCCTTGGGGCTGTTTCGGATGTTCTGGGTTCCCCAAGGGGGAACAGGAAAGGATGGCGTGTATGTCAAAACCTACGTAGATGAAATTTTGGCGGTCCTGGCTCTAGAAAGTGTGCGACGAAAAGTGATGGTGGTTGGGGAAGACCTTGGTGCGGTCACTCCTGTCATTCGAGAAAAATTAGATGCCGCCGGGCTTCTATCCTATCGCCTGCTATTTTTTGAACGAGAAAATGGGGGGGAGATGACCCTGCCACATGCCTATCCTGAGCAGGCGCTTGTTGCGGCAACGACACATGATCTTCCTACCCTCAAAGGTTTTTGGGCTGGACGAGATATCACCATTAAGCAACAAGGGGGTGTCTATCTCAGAAAAAAGGATTGCAAGCAAGACCGGCAGCAGCGGGCGGAAGATCGGAAACGCTTATGGGAGGCTTTACATCGGGAAGGCCTCTGTTCTGCCGGGGCAATTCCCCCTAGGCTTTCGGACGATATGCTTCAAGCCATGTACCGGTATTTAGCCAGGACACCCTCGCGCCTGCTCATCGTGCAGCTTGAAGATTTGTTGGCAGAGCTTGATACGCCTAATCTGCCTGGAGCACCGGAATCAGTCTATCCTTCCTGGCGAGTGCGGATTGGTCGAGAATTGACTGCTTGGCTCAACGATCCGGCTATCCTGGGCTTTGCTAAAGCGATGCAGCGTGAGCGACGGAGAGGCAGATGTATGGACCAGATAGGCAGGGAATAGGTTTCATGAGCGCTTCCATGGAAGGAAGGTCAGGCAGGCGATATCTCATGAGTCAAATACGGTGTCTTGCCGGAATGTCAGTTGCGTGCTGTGTAGGAGGATACTATGATCAACGATTGGCATGGTCCAATGTCCATCGGGTCTGATGGGGAAAACAAAGCGTTTCGTCTAAGTTAGGTCGATACGGAAGAGAGGACGATCCTTCATATGCAAGAGAAAAAGTTGACGATGGCCGGCTGGGTGGATGGCTTAACCGACGCGGTTACTGCGAGCCTGGCTCAAATTGTTGCGTATTTGCCAACCCTGATTTTGGCGTGCATGCTGTTGGGTCTTGGCTATGTGCTAGCCAGGCTGGTTTCTGTTGTGGTGACCCGCTTGTTGCAATTGATGGGTTTTGACCGTTTGCTGAGTCGAACCGCCGTGCAAACCTTATTGGAGCGATCAGGAACCAAGCAGAAAAGTTCTGAAATTTTGGGGTTGATTGGTTTTTGGATTATTTTCCTGGTTTTTCTCATTCAAGCGTCCGACACCCTCAGTTTGACGATGGTCTCGGATGCCTTGACGAGTATTGCCTATTATATTCCTAAAGTCGGGATTGCGGTGTTGGTGCTGGTTCTGGGTTTAATTGCCGCGAATTTTGTTCGTGAGTTGATTACCATGACCTGTAGTTCGGCAGGAATTACCCACGGGACGATGGTGGCCCAAGCCGTCTATGTGGCGGTCGTGTTGTTGATTGTGGTGACGGCCATTGACGCACTCGGGATTAATACGGAATTGCTGAACAATACCATTGTCATCCTCTTAGCAGGATTGATCGGGGGTGCGGCATTGTCGTTCGGGTTGGGGTTACGCACCGCTGTGGCTAATCTCATAGCTGCTCATTATTTAGGGTCTATGGTTCGAGTGGGCATGACCGTAAAAATTGGGGAGAACCAAGGAACCGTGGTTGCGGTCACACCCATCTCGGTCGTGTTAGAAACCCGGGAGGGCCGGGTCATCGTTCCTGCGACGCAGGTTACCGAATCAACAGCGGTCATTACCCATCCCGAGCATTAGCATATGGAACTCGAACATCGGCTGACTCTGGGGTATTTGCAGGCCCATCCCGTGGAAGCGGCTCGTCATTTGGAATCGCTGGATCCTCATGAAGCGGCTTCGCTCCTGGAGGCCTTACCTGCGGAAGAAATCGCTGGTGTCTTAGAGCATTGTTTGCCGGTGTCCACGGCCAAAATCATCGAAGAGCTTTCGAAAGATCTTGGAGCAGGTGTTTTAGGCGCCATGAATGCCACATCAGCCATCGGGGTTCTTCGGCAATTTGAGGAACCTGTCCGCCAGGACGTGTTGGACCGGTTAGATAATCCAATGGGGGCTACCCTGCGCCGTGCCTTGCGGTATTCACCCAACACGGCCGGAAGTTTAGCGGATCCTCAGGTGTTTACCCTCCCACCTGATATCGCCGTCGAAGAGGCCATCGACCGTATTCGCACCTATGGCCAGAAAGCCATGTACTATGTCTACGTCATCGATCGCGATAGTAAATTGGAAGGTGTTCTCACATTGAGGCAGCTGCTGATTGATCGGTCTGATCATTTAGTCGGAACATTGATGGAGACCCAGATCATCACCTTATCAGCAGAAGCCAATCTGGAAGAAATTCTCAAACATTCTGAGTGGAGCCGGTTTCATACCTTGCCCGTGGTCGATCGATGGGGAACATTTTTTGGAGCCTTGCGATATCGGATGTTACGCAGGATTGAGAAAGATGTCGGAGGCAAGGCCCCGTTGGGATCGGTGAGTGATTCGCTTATGCAACTTTGGGAAGTCTATTCGTTAACCGGCATTCGCTTAATGACCGATGTAGCGGAAACGCTACAAGAACGGAACAAAATAGGGTGAGGGATCTGACCACGCAGAGGAGTATGAAGGTTCGGGGAAGGGGGCATCTCCTCAACGAGGCATTTTTTCAGAACCATCATGAGGAAGCCGCACGCATTCTGGAAGGGTATCCGGTGGAGGATATTCTGCGGGTCTTGCAAGGAACCGGTCCGAAAAATGCGGCGAATCTTCTGGCCTGTGTGACTCCTCCCGTGGCTGCGGATACGTTGGCGATTATGCCCACCGATTTGCTGAAACAGGTGGTGCCGTATCTCTCGCCCTCATTAGCTGCATCCCTGTTTCAACGGTTGGACGACGATCTGCAACGGGCGATTCTTTTCAGAGTTCCTGAACGGTATGCCCAGGAAATCCGGTCCTATATGACCTACCCGGAGGAATCCGTCGGCCGTATTATGGATCCCAAATTTTTTGTGTT
>CAZBQO010000013.1:0-22855 GCA_964494125.1 uncultured Nitrospira sp.
ATTCTCTGGGATTCGGCACGAAGCCGTTGCTCATTTTCATCAAGCAGTCGTTGAGCCTGCTGCTTGGCCTCTGCCAGGATCGTTTCCACTTCTTTGGCAGCCACCTGCAGTTTGGCATCGTATTCCTTGAGCTTTCGTTCTGCTGAAAGCCGGTTTTGTTCGGCCTGGTCGAGGCTTTCCCTGATCTTTCGTTCCCGGGTTTCCAGTGTTTCCAGGATCGGGGGGAGGGCGTACTTATAGAGCACCCATAAGAGGATCCCAAATGACAGGAGTTCCCAAAATATCAGCGACGAAAAGAAATGTGAGTCAAATTGTGGCATAGGTCAGGAGCCCTTTATCCTTTGCCCATGATGATAAAGGCGATGACCAGTCCGTAGAGCGCGATGGCTTCGACCAAGGCAAACCCTATCCACATGTACTTGCCGACTCGAGCTTCTGCCTCGGGTTGACGGGCAACCGCTTCAATCATTTTTCCAAAAATATACCCGATGCCGATACCGGCGCCCGCAAAGCCCGCCGCTGCTAGGCCCATTCCCAAAAGTGCTGCTGCTGCAGAATCCATTGTAGTGTTGTCCTCCCAGTTTAAAAGGGACTAATAAAAACGTCCTCTGATCGTTTCGTTCGAATGCCAGTTAGTGTAAATGCATCGCGTCGCCGATATAGACGCAGGTTAAAACGGTAAAAATATAGGCCTGGATAAAGGCAATCCCGACTTCTAAGCCATAGAGTGCGATGGTAAAGGAAAAAGGCAGCCATCCTATCAGGAGTCCGCCGGCAATGGTGAGGCCGAACAATACCCCAAGAATCACATGGCCTGCAGTCATATTGGCGAACAATCTGACGGCCAGTGAGATTGGTCTGGCTATTTGACTAATTAATTCAATGGGAATCATTAAGGGAAGGAGCCACCCTGGCGTGCCAGGGGGAACGAGTATACCCAGGAATTTTGCCCCATGCAGTTGAAATCCGACGATAAGACTAAGTAGATAGACACCGACAGCGAACACCCCGGTCACAATAATTTGGCTGGTAATTGTATAGGATCCAGGTATCAGACCGACCAGGTTTGAAAATAAGATAAACAAAAAGAGGGCGCTGATGAGCGGGAAGTATCGCATCCCGGAGGCCCCCATCGTGTCGTGGATAATCCCGCGAATGAAGTCGACCAACAACTCCGCAAGACTTTGGAGCTTAGAAGGTACGAGTGCCCTGGCACCACCGGCTTTCAATAATATGAAAGCCATAAGTCCCACTACGACCCACATCATCAAGACGGCCTTATTGACGGAAACGTCAAGGCCGAAAATGGAAAGCGGGAGAAAGTTATGAAGCTCGAAGGGATGTAACGGATCTTCCAAAACTAAACCTTGTGTCTAGCGACTCATTGTTTCCAACGCTGAGCTGCACGGTAGGCGTTGCGAACTCCAGCGATTAATCCCAGTACCAGCCCTATCGCCACACCCCACGGTGTGGTATCCAACACATACGAATCAATTAACCAACCAAGGAATCCACCGACGATAAGGGCGGCAAGAAGGTCCGTCCCCACTCGCATTGCCTGTCCCAGCCCCGCAAACATTGGATCCTGAGAAGGTGCCATTTTTTCAATCGGCAAGGCGAGTCGTTGGAAGGGGTCACATTCAAGCAAAAAATCCTGAATCATGTCAAGCAATAAAGGTCCCATTTCTCAATATTGTTATGGTAAGGTACAGTCAGGGAAAAAGGAGGATCATGAAGCCTCCTCTCGGGTTTAGTTCCGGGTTCATTTTTGGCCAACATTCATGATGATGAAACATTTTGAGTTACTCCTGATCATGGCGGTTGCCACGAGTGGGAATCCCCTGTGGGCCACTTCATCCGGGGTTGATGATTTGCCGGATTTAACGGGTGGGGTGGTGCCAGTCGTTCAATATAAGCAGCTTGACCCCTTCTCTGGAAACGATATATTAACGTCAGTGAGTGAAGTTGAATATACGGTGAAGGTCAAAAACCAAACGGGCCAGCCGTTAATTGCAGATTCATTGGTCCTGGTGGTGGATTCCGTCATGGAAATTTCCGGAAAAGAGATCATCAACCGTGTCAGAATCGAAGGATCCGATGGGATAACCCAGGATGGAAAACCTTTCTTCAGGATTCCCAGTACCGGGCCGGAACTGTCACCCTATGAGGAGAGCGAGGCGGTCACCATACGGGTAACGAATCCCGATTTTCTTCGATTTTATCCTCCTGGTGTTCGGGTTCGCGGGATTCGGCGCTCTTCTGAAAAAGCCGTCAAAGATCTGCTCGATACTCTGGTGCAAAAAGGGTTGTTGTCTTCCGAAGATGCCATGCGGGTGCTGGAATCTCCTTCATCAGGTAGTCCTTAACCCTTGTCCCCCATTTCCAAGCATGCCGAACGAGGAGGTCCTTCCTCGGTTCATTCGAATCCGTGTTTTCCGCTTATTCAGCATTGTTTCCCTGCTTTTGATGATCCCTTTGACCTCTTTGGCCGGGTGACGGGTTATGTTCCGCACTCCTTTTTCATGGAACATGATGCCGTCCAAGAAGGAGTGGCGCATCGTTATTCCTATTTGGGTTGCGATCCCTATCGCGTCGTGCGGGGGAAGGGACACACGTATGAAACTGTTTCAATAGATAAGAAGGAAACCCACATTGGGGACCCATTCGCGTTGTTGCAACGTACCTTTGTAGGTCAGCCCGTCAGTTCGTGCCCCCACCTCCCGCCTTTCCAAGGAGGAGCGGTCGGCTGTTTCAGCTACGACCTTGTTCGTAGGTTTGAGGTGTTACCGGAACGCCTACGGGATGATCTGCATTTTCCTGATCTGTACTTTCTGTTTGTCGAGATGTTTGTCATAGTGGATCATCACTCGCCAGGGGCCTGGCTGATATTTTCGCCATCGCCAGACCGCCTGGCGACCGAAAGCTGGGATCACTTGTATCGAGAAGGGCAGGCGCGCCTGTCTGATCTGCAAGCCAAGGTGATGATCCCTGAGAATCTCCCAACGAAGATGCACTCGGCCAGGGCTTCACTTCGCATAGAGGGGGAGCAATCGTCTCTGGAGTATATGGATCGCGTGCGTACCTGCCAGCAGTACATTGCTGCGGGAGATATTTATCAGGCTAATCTCTCTCATCGATTTCGGATAGAGGACGTGACTCACGGTTTTGCAAGCCAAGCGGAAGCCGGAGCCGACTTATATCGGCAATTGCGCAAGATGAATCCCTCTCCCCATTCGGCATTCCTCGTGTTGGAGTCTGACGTCATTGTGTGTAATTCCCCGGAAAGATTAGTCCGCCTTTCAGAAGGATATGCAGATATGCGTCCCATCGCGGGCACCAGGCCTCGTGGCAGAGAACCTCACGATGATCGACTCCTGGCGGAAGATCTGTTGTCTTGTCCCAAGGAACGGGCGGAGCATCTCATGTTGGTTGATTTGGCTCGAAATGACCTGGGGCGGGTGTGCGATTATGGATCCGTTCGGGTCAACGAATTAATGACGGTAGAGCGATATTCCCATGTCATGCATATGGTTTCCCAGATTTCCGGCCGTTTGCGGGGCCCTTACCATGGTTTCGACCTCATTCGAGCCACGTTTCCCGGAGGGACGATTACCGGAGTGCCGAAAGTCCACTGCATGGAACTTATCGAGCAGCTTGAGCCCGTTCGTCGGGGAATATACACCGGGTCGATTGGGTTTATTGGATGGAACGGGGATCTTGACTTAAATATTGCCATTCGCACGTTGTTGCTCACGGAAGGACACGGATTGCTTCATGTGGGAGCAGGGATTGTGGCTGATTCCGAACCGGACCGGGAGTATCAGGAAACGCTCCAAAAAGCCGAAGCCTTTTTCCAAGTTCTGAAAGGGAACGGCTGACGACAAACGGGGATAGGAGATGTGGATATTTCTCAACGGTGAGTTTGTGAAAAAAGAACAGGCTCGGATTTCGGTCTTTGACCATGGGTTTCTGTATGGGGATGGAGTCTATGAAACTCTTCGCGTCTACCAGCGACGAATTTTTTTACTAGAACGCCATCTGGCGCGCCTTCGACGATCTTGTGAACTGATCGGCCTGGTCCTTCCAATCCAGGATAATGTGTGGGCGAGCATCATGACCGAAATGCTGATTCGGAATGGGCTTCAGGATGCAGGTCTGCGCGTGACGATATCTCGAGGAGAAGGGGAACTCGGGATTGACCCCGGTCTCTGTCCCAGCCCAACAATCGTCGTGATGGCGAAGTCTGTGGTGTCCTATCCTGCTCACATGCGAGAGCAGGGAGTCCGGTTGCAGCTCGTCTCAGTTCGACGGAATCCAGAGTCTGCCCAATCGCCGCAAATTAAGTCGCTGAGTTTTCTCAACAACATTCTGGCCAAGCAGGAAGCCGTGCAGGCCGGAGCGTTCGATGCTCTGATGTTGAATATGGATGGTCATGTGACGGAATGTACGACGAGCAATATCTTTTTTGTGTCCAACCACCGGTTGCATACTCCTTCGGTTACTTGCGGGATCCTAGAGGGGATCACTCGTGAAGTGGTGATGGTTTTAGCCAGGGAGTTAGGGATTGAAGTGGAAGAAGGGGCGTATGCGGCCGCGGACGTGCTTCAAGCGGATGAGTGCTTTATGACGAATACGGGTCTGGAAATTATGGCGGTCTCTCACATTGGAAGAAATCCTATTGGCCAAGGCAGGAGTGGGGAAGTCACGATGGCCTTATGGCGGGCTTTCCAGGAAAATTTGGAACGTTGGTTGGGGCCGGTTGTCACGGGCCCACACGCATCATGACATTCAACGCCGTGTGGGTTTTCTTGTTTTTTCCCGGATAGACTCAGTGGTCTTGGAAGGAATTTCCTGTTGACAGTGGCTATGGGTTTTCCATGGTAAGCCTTTATAGAACGGAAAGTCTTCACGGAAATGCGCGCCCACACTATTGGCTCTCCAAAGTGCAGATTCGGCAATGCATTGCCCAACCAGAACCATATTCCGTGTTTCTAATCCTGGCCGGTTCCACGGAGCAGCCGACAGCTTTTGCGACCATTGCTGAATCTGATCGACCGCTTTCTTTAATGAGTTCCCTGTCCGCACCAATCCGACTTTAGACCACATCAAACGCCGAAGGGAGTTTCTAATTTTTTCCACATCTTGAGTGGACATTTTCCGGCCGGTGGGTTTTCGGAGAAGAGGGGAATCCAAGAAGTGTGGAGAAGAGCCGGTCGTCGGACCTATTGAAGCGGTTTGAGCTGCGCGATAGCCAAAGACCAGACCTTCCAGCAAAGAATTACTCGCCAGTCGATTTGCACCGTGCACGCCGGAGCAGGCCACTTCTCCAGCCGCAAACAGGCCTGGAAGGGTAGAGGCCCCATGCAAATCGGTTTTGACTCCCCCCATAAAATAATGAGCGCTGGGGGAGACGGGGATCCATTCCTCCGTGATGTCGATATCGTACCGTAAGCAGGTTGAGTAAATGGTGGGAAACCGTTCTTTCAAAAATGTTGACCCCAAATGCGTCACATCTAAATAGACATGGCGAGCTTTGGTTCGTTGCATTTCCGTCCAGATCGCTCGGGATACAATGTCTCGGGGCGCGAGCTCCTGGCTCCGATGATAGTTTTTCATGAAGCGTTCGCAGCGATTGTTACGCAAAATCCCTCCTTCTCCTCGTAGCGTTTCCGATAGCAAAAAGGGAGGACTCGAAGGGAGATACAGTGCGGTCGGATGAAATTGGACGAATTCCATATCCTCCAGCATGGCGCCGGCTCGAAAAGCCATGGCAATGCCATCTCCGGTCGCATTGGCTGGATTGGTGGTTCGAGCATAGACCTGTCCGGCTCCTCCTGTAACCAAAATCGTGGCCGGGGCACAAACGATCTTAAGATGCCCACTCAGTTCATCCAGGATTAATGCGCCCCAGCATCGTCCGTCTTGGATACACAGCTCAACCGCAACATGATTACCCATCCAGGTCAGATTTTTCAGCGTTTGGGCTTTAACGCTGAGCGCACGAACCATTTCGCTGCCAGTGGCATCCCCTCCGGCTCGTAGCACTCGGTGGCGACTATGGGCTCCCTCTCGGGTAAACGCCAGTTTGCCATCCACCGTGTCGAATTTTGCTCCCCATTCGATCAATTCATGAATGCGCGAGGGGCCTTCTTCAACGAGTATTTTGGTGGCTGGCCGCGAACAGAGTTGATGGCCGGCTTTCAGGGTATCCGCCAAATGGAGAACCACGTCATCTTCTTCACTCAGCGCGACCGCCACGCCACCTTGGGCGTAAAATGAATTATTATCCTGGGGCCCACCTTTGGCGACCATGATGACTCGTCCATGTCGACTCAATTCAATTGCGGCTCGAAGGCCCGCCACCCCCGCGCCTAAAATCAGAAAATCCGTGGAAATCACGTGAGAGGAATGGTGAGAGGTGACGATGGAAGGCATGGTTTTGACTGAAACAGGGAAAAAGGATTGATGATTTAAGAGGGAAAATTGAGACGGTGTGTCATACCAAACGGCAAGTCTCCTTCTATCCTGCGGAGGAGAATAACTTGATTGCCACTCCATAACAGGATTCCATGACCGCTTGCTTGAGCGGAAGGTCCCTGGGGAGTGCGCTCCCAGTTGCCTTGCCAGGACACAAAGGCCGAAATTCGGTCTCCATCAATCACCATGCGGTCGATGGTCAGGTCTAACCGAATACTTGAAAACGTGGCGAAGTCCTCCCGAACATGGGCCTCAAGGAGGTCAAGATTTTCCAGTGGAAGGAGTAATTCCTGAAAGCCCGACGCATCTTGATTGACATAGGCCGTTTCCAGTGCTTTGATGGCTTGCACCACTCGTTGGAACCGGGCGTGGTCCTCAGGATATTTTGGGGCTTTTTTCGAACATCCTGTTCCGGCAAGTGAAAAAATGACCGGAAAAATTATCAAAAGCACAAAAACATGTTTGTTCAAAAAATTAAGTAGAATCATGAAATTCTATAATGAAGAAGAATGCCGGAGGGGGTCAAGAGAATTTATAGAAAGTTGATGATTATTATGTGAAGGACCAGGTATGATGCAACTGCTTTCCTTGACACCTTTCTTGGCCCTATGATAGGTAGTCAGCCGGCAGGAGGGGGCTAGTATGCCAAATACGCGGAGAGAATTTTTCGAAGCACGGTAGCAGAAACGATTTCACCCAGGAATGTAACTTTATGTCGAGTGTTGTCAAAAAGCGTAGGAAGAAAATGCGTAAGCATAAACACAAAAAGCTCCTTCGCCGAATGAAATTTGCCAAACGTCGTAATTAATTTCCATAGGCCGGGATGGTCAAGGGTTTGCATATGACCCAGGGGAAAAAAACTCGTATTCGGGTCCGTTCCTCTCTGTCATCTTATGTGGGAGATATCTTGATCCCGCCTATGCGAAATCGAATTTCAGATGTGTTAAATGATGAGTCTGTCTTGTTTATTAACTTAACAGATGTGCTGATCAATGACACTGAACATTCTGCGTTTGTGGCTTTAAATAAAAATCAGATCGAATCGGTTATTCAACTCGACTAGCCGCTCATTCGTCTTTTCTCTCGCCTTGTTGCACCTTCCGAATTCGGTTTTAGGGCATCCCGTTCTTACTCTCAACGGATACTATCACTTGTTCGTGTAAGGTCTCTATGAACTATCTGTCTCGATTCATTCCCTTCCTCCGTCCCTATCTGATGACCATGGTCGGTGCGGGGGTCTTGGTGATGGGTGTGGCGGCTTGCAACCTGTTCCTCATCCGGTTGGGCGGCTCGCTGTGGGATCTTATTACAGTCCAACGCGATTTGCCGAAATTGACAAGCATGGTATGGGTCTTTGTCGGATTGGTGATCGGGCAGGGCCTCTTATCCATGGCTCATAGTTATTTGACCGCGCTTGCTTCCCAGCATGTGATGGCGGATTTCCGTACCCACGTTTTTTCTCACCTCCATCGGTTGTCACTGAATTTCTTCGCCAAACGGCGAACAGGAGAGTTGATTTCCAGATTGATGAACGATGTCGGGGTGATTCAAAATTTATTAACGGAGACCCCGATGGATGCCTTGAAGCATCTCGTGACCATCATTGGGGGCGTGGGGTTTTTGTTGGTGATGAATTGGCGGTTGTGTGTCCTGATTCTCATACTTTTGCCATTGTTGGCCATCGTCGCCAGGATGTTTGGGAGGCGGTTGAAAGCCTTATCCATGCAAATTCAAGATCAAACGGCCCACGTAACCACGCTGATTGAAGAAGTGGTGTCAGGCATTCGTGTGGTCAAATCGTTTGTTCAGGGTAAACGAGAGGACGCGCGGTTTCGTTCAGCCGTAGAGACTTTATTAGCGACCACCATGAAACGGACAGCGGTGTTGGCCGTATTTGTTCCTGTCATCACCTTCTGTACCTTTGTCATGGCGATTGGCGTCTTATGGTATGGGGGCAAACAAGTCATCGAAGGACAGCTTTCCCCCGGGGAATTATTTGCCTTTGTCCTATTTGCGGGGATTTTAATTGGCCCGTTTGGGTCAGCGGCCCGAATGTTCTCTCAGGTCAAGGAAGTGCAAGGTGCGATGACCAGGGTGTTTGAACTCTTGGATACGCCACTGGAAATTCATGATAGTCCAATGGCGAAGGCCTTAACGCCCATTCAGGGAAAGGTCGAGTTCGATCGCGTGCAATTTGGCTATGAGGGCCGATCCCCCGTGTTGGATACAGTGTCATTTTCGATTCAGGCCGGGGAATGTGTGGCGTTAGTAGGACCCACCGGAGCCGGGAAAACCACAATTGTGAATTTACTGCATCGATTTTATGATCCAACTGCAGGCCGGGTGCTTATCGATGGGCATGATCTCAAATCCATTCAAGTGGAGAGTTTGTATCAACAGTTGGCGCTTGTGCCGCAGGAAACCCTGCTTTTTGGGGGAACGATTGCGGACAATATCCGGTATGGTCGAGCAAATGCCCCTGAATCTGACATGTTTGAGGCCAGTCGCCGAGCCAATGCCCATGAATTTATTCAGTCGCTCCCGGATGGCTATGACACTATTCTCGGGGAAAAAGGGATCAATTTGTCTGGGGGGCAGCGGCAACGCATCGCCATTGCCAGGGCGCTGCTTAAAGACCCGAGAATTTTGATCCTGGATGAAGCAACCTCAGCATTGGATAGCCAGTCGGAATCGCTGGTTCAGTCGGCGTTAACGGAACTGATGAAGGGACGCACCACCCTCATGATCGCGCATCGGTTTTCTTCTATTCAACGGGCGCATCGTATTCTGGTCCTGCATAAAGGCACAATTGTGGAAGAAGGACAGCACGAAGAACTGCTTGCCAAGCGTGGGCTCTATCATCACCTCTATACACTAAGAGAGGTCGAGGGAATAACGGAGCCCATGGAAGACTCAGCCCAACCGTTGTCTCAATAAAGAGTCATACGAGCCAAGCGGAAAAATAAAAAAGCAGGCCCCTATCCTGTCCGCTATTGAAACAGGAATAGGTAGCGGTTGAGAACTCGTTAATCCGGTTCTCGTGAAAAACGGGGTTAATGAATTTTGGAGAAGTCGGCCGGTATGTTGATCAGTTTTCCATCTGGAAAAAACACTGCGAGTGTTCCAGGCGCCATTGGATCAAAGTCGGCATAGGCGAAACGTGCTGTAAACCTCGATCGAAAGCTGACGGTATCCCCTGGATTTTTTCGGCCGCGCTCAGCCGGCCCGATATCCACAGGGCGAATGGTCGTTGAGCCCTGCTGGAGAGCAATTTCTGCTCCTTCCGCAAAGAACTCATCGTCTCCGCAAAGACGAACCTCAACTTCAAGGTAGGGCATTTCCAGAATTTCCTGGATTTTGGCTTCCGGCATACGAATGTCTTGTTTCTGGCGTTTGGATTCTGCCGCTTCGCGGCGCCCAAAGTATTCCAACCAATAAAGGCGTGTTCTTAAAATGGCATGCGCCCCACAGGGTTCCACTTCCGGATCAGCCCCGACCCGAACTGCACGCTCCGAGGCTTTCATCACTGCTGCCACATCCTCTACCGAATCGGCTTGTTCCATAGTTTTGCGACCAGCTGCCATGGCCTTATTGGCTTGCTCTAATGTAATGGACAGCTCAATTGCGGAGGAGAGCGATGGGTGAGTCCCCACACCGATCACGGTAAAGACACAAAGAGTGAGAGGGAGACGAATGTATAAAGACAGCAATGAAACCATGCGCATTCTCCTTGGAACTTTCGAGGCATGACTCAGGATGAATGCCGGAATTGTAGAATACACCTTAAGCCATTGCAATCCCTGGATGGTGCCCGGTTGGAGAGGGGGCATATCCGGACACCTTCACATGTCGGATTGGGGGGGTGGCCTGGAAAAGGGATTTCTAGTTGACTCCCTCATGCCGCTCCGGTAGATTAGCGCCCTGTTTGATTTATTATATACATAGGTGGGCCGTCCCCCTACGGCACCAGTTATTTGGGGTTCTCGCCTCAGGTAAGCAATCCCTTATCACACGGAATAAATGTCGAACGTCAATTTCCCTTGAAGGGGTGTGGATTGCGAAGGACACCATCATGGAGAAACAATGAATCTTGAGAAAGTTGAGCGTGTATACAGTGCGTACGCATCTGTTTATGACCATACCTTTGGTAAAGTATTTCAGCAATCGCGTGAATCGGCGGTCAGAGGGCTTCCTATTGAGCCTGGTCATCGGGTTCTTGAGGTTGGCGTAGGAACCGGAGAAGCGCTCCCTCTCTATCCCTCCTGTTGCGAAGTCCTTGGTATTGACCTCTCAGATGGCATGTTGGAACATGCTCGGCGTCGGGTTCAGGAGCACCGCTTGAAACATGTGACCCTTAAGAGAATGGATGCCGGAAAAATGGATCTTCCGGATAATCACTATGATATTGTGATGGCGGCCTACGTCGTCACGGCAGTTCCTGATTATCGAAGTGTGGTGGACGAAATGATTCGAGTGTGTAAGCCCGGTGGCCGGATCATTATGCTGAATCACTTTAGCAATGGGAATAAAGTGATTGCGGCGGTAGAAAAATGGATTTCTCCCCTGTGTAAGCATATTGGATTCCGAACCGATCTTGCATTGCACACGGTCCTGGAAGGCACGTGTCTGATGGTGGTCAATAAAAAGAAAGTGAATCCGTTGCGGTTCTGGCATTTGGTGGAATGTGTGAATAAGAAGAATGGGCAACAGTCTTTGTTCACAAATGGTTTTGCGTTGAATGGACATTCTTAGACCTCTCCACCCATTTTTGCCCTGTCTCATCCCTTCCTGCCTCCTGACCTCTTTTTCTATGTAAGCTATAGACGAAGGGTGCGTCTTGTCCCTCGTTGATTGGCTCCTTGTTCGGAATCAACACCAACACTTGCCTCATGAAGGTTGCCCTCTGTCTCCAGCATGTCGTGTTTGAAGGTCCTGGCGTCTTTCGTCGGGCTCTAGAAACTCGGGGGTATGCCGTCCGAAGTGTGGTCGTTCCAGCCGAGGGTTTGCCTGTAGATCCAGGTGATTTTCTGCTCATCATGGGTGGACCGATGTCCGTTAATGACCCTGATCCGTGGATTGAGGCTGAACTCCAATTTGTAAAGATGGCTCTCGCGCGTAATATTCCTGTCCTGGGCATTTGTTTCGGTGCGCAGTTGCTGGCCAAAGCGTCGGGTGGTTCGGTGGCACCGGGGCCGAAGTTTGAAATTGGCATGGGTTCCGTGTCCCTGACCGCCATGGGAAAGATCGATCCCATCCTGTGTGCCATGCCTCAGGACTTTCTCGTATTTCAATGGCATGGAGAAGGGATCACCCTTCCTCCGGGAAGCACGCATCTGATGACTTCTGCTGATTTTCCGGTTCAGGCATTCCGGATGACGGATCGAACGTATGGCCTCCTGTTTCATCTGGAATTGGAGGAAGCGGGAATGATGGCCTTGTGCCGTGAATGTCCGCAAGATGTTCAACGAGGGGGGATGACACCAGCGTCTATTCAAGCCCGGTCCCGACCTCATCTACCCAGGCTTCATCAATTGGCTGATCGCTTCATGGAGCATTTGGTTCGGACTGGGTGACACCTGCCTCTGAATTCATGTTCCCATTTCCCGTTTCGAAATGATTTTTTCCGGGACGGTACCGTAACGGGTTCCATATTTGGTACCGTAACAGGTTCATATTCACCAGTTTCTGAAAAGGAGTACGAATTCATGGCAGGGTTTCCTATTCAGTATGCAGAAAGAATCCGCACGCTCCCTCCCTACTTATTCGCCGCTATCGATGACATGAAGCGCAAGGCCATCGATCGTGGCATGGATATCATCAATTTAGGTATAGGTGATCCTGATTTGCCGACACCTGAACCGATCATTGAATCATTACGACGCGAGGCGGGGAATCCCAAGCACCATCAGTACCCTTCGTATGATGGCATGTTGTCATTTCGGACTGCGGTCGCCGATTGGTATCAACGTCGGTTTGGCGTGACCCTGGACCCCAAAACAGAAGTCGTGACACTGATCGGGTCAAAAGAAGGCATCGGCCATATTCCATTGGCCTTTATCGACCCGGGAGATATCGTGTTGGTTCCGAGCCCCGGATATCCGGTATATCCCGTCGCAACCAGTTTTGCCGGGGGGATTTCCTACACCATGCCGTTGACGAAAGAGAATGGGTTTTTGCCGGACCTGTCTGGCATCCCCAAGGATATTGCCCAAAAAGCCAAAATGATGTTTCTCAACTCCCCGAATAATCCTACGTCGGTGGTGGCGAGCAAGGAATTTTTTCAACAAGTGGCGGACTTTGCGCAAGAGCATCAGATTATTGTCTGCCATGACGCGGCCTATTCCGAAATTTATTATGACGGCAAACGGCCGGCGAGCTTTCTGGAAGCAGCGGGCGCAAAAGACGTGGGGGTGGAATTCCACTCGCTGTCCAAAACGTACAATATGACTGGTTGGCGCATCGGGTTCGCCGTGGGGCGAAAGGAAGTCATCGCGGGTTTGGGGAAGGTCAAAACCAATATTGATTCCGGCGTGTTTCAAGCGATTCAGGAAGCAGGCATTACCGCATTGCAACTGGATGATTCGGTGACGGAAGGTTTGCGAACGATTTATCAGGAACGGCGGGATGTCCTGGTGCCCGGCTTGAAAAGCATGGGATTGGAACTGGATTCGCCTCCGGCGGCGTTTTACGTCTGGATTGGTGTGCCAAAAGGCTTTACCTCGGCGTCTTTCACGGCACATCTTATTGAGAAAGCCGGAATTGTGACCACGCCTGGCAATGGATTTGGGGATCCGGGAGAAGGCTATATCCGGATGACGGTCACGACCACAAAAGAAAAATTAGCAGAAGCGGTGGAACGAATGAAAAAGATCGGCTGGTAGCTATTTATTTTGGCGGATCTGCGAACAAACGAAATGGCTCAAGAAATCGTGTTTATCGCCTTTGGCTCCAATGCAGGAGATCGCCAGGAATTGTGCGACCGGGCGGTGGCCCTGATGAATCTGCTCCCTCTTTCTCGTGTCACCGGAGTGTCCTCCTATTACGAATCTGAACCGGTCGATCCTCAGGGAATTTTGGGACCCACCTGGTTTTATAATGGTGTGGTGAGGCTGGAAACCACACTCAGTGCTCAACGCCTCCTGGATATTCTGCAAGAAACCGAACGAGCGTTGGGCCGTGATGAAGACAACCGTCGCGGTCCACGCACGATGGATTTTGACATTATATTTTTTGGACAACAGGTGATCGAACAACCAGGACTCACCGTTCCCCATCCGCGGCTCCACCAGCGACGATTTGTGCTGGAACCGCTTGTGGAAGTAGATCCTGATTGGACTCATCCGGTGTTTCATCATTCGGCGAAAGAGTTGTTAGAGTCTCTGACAGATACCAGTCAGGTCAACAAGTTGGATGTCATCCCCGGGGCGAAGTATGGCTCCCGACAGGCCTGCTCCGGGCCTTCCACTTGATCCATGCGCGTCATCCATTCTGTTCGAAATCTGCATAGCTGGAGAAGAAAAGAGGAGTCGTTGGACGGCCCAATCGGCCTTGTCCCCACGATGGGCGCCTTGCATAATGGCCATCTCTCGTTAATACAGCGCGCCCGAAAACACTGTGGGACCGTCGTGGTCAGTGTGTTTGTCAATCCACTCCAGTTTGGGGAGGCTGAAGATTTAGGCCGATATCCCCGGAGTTTTCATGCCGACCGGCGTTTGTGCCGGGAGGCGGGTGTCGATCTCCTCTTTGCTCCTCCTCCAGAAGAATTCTATCCGGAAAATTTTCAAACAACTGTCGCGGTGAATCGTCTCACGCGACGCTGGGAGGGTGAAGCCCGGCCGACACATTTTCAGGGCGTGACGACGGTAGTGACGAAATTATTCTGTCTGGTTCGTCCCCACCGCGCCTATTTTGGACAAAAGGATTATCAGCAATCTCTGGTGGTGAACCAGCTCATACATGATCTCAACTGGGATATGCGAATGGTCCTCTGTCCAACGGTGCGGGAATCCGACGGGTTAGCCGTCAGTTCACGCAATCGGTACCTTTCAGCCAACCAACGATTGCAAGCCGGGCTCTTATCGAAGGCCTTACGCGAAGGGGGCCATGCCATTAAGACGGGAGTCCTGAAGGTTCGGACCATCCAATCCCGGATGGAAAAATTTTTACGCAGCGACCCCGATGTGCATCCGGAGTACCTGGCAATTTGCAATTCCAGGAATCTGGAACCACTGACTCAGGTGGGTGGAATGGTTGTCATCTTAGGAGCCGTCAGACTGGGGAACATTCGGTTGATTGATAATCTGCTGGTCCGCTGTCCCCCATCACACAGTTAACCTGAAATCAGGTCGTTCGGGAGCTCATTGGGATTGGGACCGGTGGGACCTGCCGGGAAATATTCACCTAAGACCTCCCCGCATAAAGTAATGGCCTGACACAACGACTCCACGGGGTTCCCTTTGTGGAAGCCATCCTGAATCAAGGCCAGCATATTCTTCCAGGTCTCCGGGGGAACCCGATCCAGGATAGCGCGGTCTGTCAGAATCTCAATCCGGTGTTCGAGTAACGATATAAGAATCAGCACGCCTGTTCCGAGTTCTGTGCGATGCAGACCATGTTCCAGAAATGCCTGATGGGCGCGAAGGTTTGCTTTATAGGCCATTCGTTCGTGTGAGGTGAGGACCCGAATCACCGGGTCGAATGTTCCCAACCAGAATCCGAGTCCATAGGCCGCAATAACTGTCAGTAGGAGCCAACCGGCATTGGTGGCATGCCACCCCCAGGACGTCCATTCCCATTCAATGGTTATGAGGGCACTCAGCGTGAATAAGGCACAGCCTGCTCCGGCCCGATATTGCGTCTCCCGGTATCGGGCTGATCGTTCAACGATCATCGGCACGATTTCTCCACGGGTATGGCGTTCAGCCTCCCGGATGCTTTGTCGGATACGTTCCTGATCCTGGTCTGAAAAAGCCATCGTCATTTACCAGCTTCCCGAGGCACCCCCGCCACCAAAGCTGCCTCCGCCTCCACCAAATCCACCGCTTCCGCCGCCAAACCCTCCCGATCCTCCCATTGGCCAAGACTGTCCCGGCCATCCAACGTTGGAGCTATATCCCAAAGGGTGTCGAGTCGATGGACCACCGACGCTATTGAACAAACCAACAAGAAGAGAGGTTGCAACACTGGCGAGCATACCCAGCCAGAGAGCCGCAGGAAAGGCAACTAAAAACGAAAGGAGCATGCCTATGACACTTCCATTCACACGTCGTCGTGAACCGAACAACAAACCCACCAGGGTTCCTAAGACGACTGCTAAGCCAAAAATCTCCCAACGTCCAACAGGTTCAGCATGATTTTCTGCCGAAGAGGTAAGGCTGGTGTACGTCCCTTCAATGGTTCCGAGGATGGCGTGAGTGCCGGCAATGATGCCCCCGGAGAAATCCCCCGCCCGAAAACGTGGAACCACCTCATGTCGTATGATTCGGGAACTTTTGGCATCGGTCAACGTGCCTTCCAACCCATACCCTACCTCAATGCGAACCTTTTTTTCTTGCACGGCAATCAGGAACAGGACGCCGTTGTCCGTACCCTTTTGGCCAAGTGCCCAGGCGGTTGCCACCTGATGAGAAAACTCTTCCAGGGGATGACCTTCCAGCGACGCAATTGTGAGAATGGCCACCTGATTCGAGGTTTTGGATTCATGGGCAGCCAGTGCAGCGTTCAGATCGGAAATGGCAGAAGGGGAAAGCAGATGAGCTTGGTCTACCACCCGACCGGTGAGGGGAGGAACATCCAGACACCATCCTGCCGAAGCCAGAAAGAAGATACTCAGGAGTCCCAACCAACCTAACCGGTGAAGGCTCACCCCTCCTGGTCTCGGCCTCATCATGTTCATGATGTCTGGGTGTACCGATGTCAGGTTAGAACTTCACCTCGGGAGGCGTCGAAACGGCCTTTTCATCAGCGACGGTAAAGCTTGGTTTCACCTCAAGGCCCAGGAGGTATTTGGCGGTCAGATTGGTCGGAAAAAATCGAACGCCCTTATTGAACTCCGCGACCTTGTCGATGTAGCGCTTACGGGCGACCGTGATGCGATTTTCCGTGCCTTCCAGTTGGCTTTGGAGATCACGAAAATTTTCGTTGGCTTTGAGATCAGGATATTTTTCCACGACGACCATTAGGCGGGAAAGGGCGGATGAAAGTCCTTGCTGGGCTTCCTGAAATTTCTGAAACATACCCGGGTCTTGTAAGGCTTCCGGTGTCAGTGTCAGGCCGGTGACTTGAGAGCGGGCTTGGGTCACCCCCTCTAGCGTCTCTTTTTCGTGAGCCGCATACCCTTTAACTGTCGCCACAAGATTGGGAATTAAATCGGCCCGGCGCTGATATTGGTTTAAGACCTCGCTCCAGGCGGCATTCGTTTCTTCGTCCAATCCTTGGAGGTCATTATAGCCGCATCCGCTCAGGAAGAAAGTCAAAACGAGCAATCCAAGCACAATGCTCTTGAGAATTCTTTCCATCGTCCATTTCTCCTTTACCAGCAAGCTGGAATTCAGCAAAATATATCGCCACCAAAGAGATAGACATCAAATTCTTGGAAACAAGGAAACGAACAATCCAGTTAACAGGAAGGTTTTCGCTGGGATTGGATTTCTGTGAGAAGCCCAGGCGTATACGGCCAGATTGAAGTATGTCATGTTGGTAATGACCGCAAGGTTAAAGGGATTCACCGGAACTCATTTGTGCGGCTAACAGATCATCAAGCTGGGCTGGGGAGTAGGTTGGGGGTTTGACCCATTTGCCGTCTTCCCGTTTGTGTCCGCCGACTTTACTCATGTTCGACCGATGGACTTCCTGGAAGACCGGTTCCATGTCAATGCCAAGGGATACGGCGGTGCCATAGACGACATACAATAAATCCGCTAGTTCCTTCGCAATAGACGGTAAGTCTTTTTCCTGCATGGCTTCCTGCAGTTCATCGAATTCTTCCTGGATGAGCCGTTTTCGAAGAAGTTGGGTCGGTTCATCCGGGATAGAGGGAGTAGGAGACACGTGGATTTCGAATTGCTCGTGGAATTCTTGGACCATGCGTTGCGCGTCGTTCAATGTTCTTGACCTCCTCTGGCTCTTACTTATAAAGGCGCAGAAATGAAAAATAATCTATTACATGGCGACGATCAGATAAATGTCGTTCACGTTTGTGCCGGTTGGGCCGGTCATGATGTGGCCGCGGATCTGTTGGAAGAAGGTATAGCTGTCATGTTCATGTAACGCGTGCTCAATGGAGAGCCCTTTCTTCTTGGCCCGCTGAATTGTCTTCCCATCGACGACCGCACCGGCCGCATCGGTTGGTCCATCGGTCCCGTCAGTGCCAAACCCTGCCACAAATACATTCGTGAGTCCAGCCAGTTCCTGAGCTGCGGCCAGGACGCATTCCTGTGCCCGCCCACCTCGGCCTTTTCCCTTCACAGTGACCGTCGGTTCTCCTCCGGCGATAAGACAGGCGGGTGGATGAACCGGGTTGCCGAATTCGATCAGATCCCTGGCTAAACCTCCCAGGATACTGCCGATCTCCTTGGCCTCCCCTTGCAAGGGGTAGGGGAGAATGAAGGGTTTGAGGCTTAACCGCTTGGCAGTTTTGGCCACGCCTTCGAGGGCCTGGCGGTTGTTGGCAAGAACAATATGCCGATTTCGTAACGACTGCCTTTTGGTTCGTTTCTTGGGTGCCCGAAGGGCCATGGTAAGACCTTGTTGTAAGTGGTGTTGTATGGCTTCAGGCACTTTGCGCCAAATCGAATACTGTTGAAGAATGTCTATGGCATCCTGGAACGTGGGGGGATCTGTGACTGTCGGACCGGATCCAATAGTGGATAGGTCATCTCCTAAAACATCGGACATGATTAAGGTCAGGATCGTTGCCGGGGTGGCTTGGGCTAATTGTCCGCCTTTGATGGCCGACAAATGTTTTCGGACCACATTTATCTCATGAATTGTGGCTCCGGATCGCAGGAGTAACTGGGTGGTCCGTCGTTTGGCAGCTAAGGGGAGGCCGATTGATGGCGCGCAGAGCAGGCTTGAGGCTCCACCTGAAAGTAGAACAATCAACAAGTCATGTTGCGAAAGCGATTGAGTCAGGGCCAGGAGTTGTTTTGTGGCCTTTACCCCTCGTCCGTCCGGCGTCGGATGTGCGGCTTCAAACATGCGAATCTTGTCGCAGGGGACACCATGTCCGTCCGGGACAATGACTATTCCGCCTTCAAGTCGATCTCCGAGCATCTGTTCCAGGGCTTTGGCCATGCGTGCAGAGGCTTTTCCCGCTCCGACGCAAACGATGCGACTATAGTGAGTCAGATCGTAGTGGAGATCATGAACCTGAAGTCGGTTCCTGGTGAGATGGAGGGTTTTTGCGATGGCGAGGGCAGGATCGCACGCCTCCAGGCCTGCATTAATAAGGGATTTCAATATTTGCTTCGCGGCCGGATTGGCCTGCTGGACGATGACACGTGTTTTTTTGAGGTGTGATACTGACATGGAGGTGGTTGATCAAGAATTGATGGTGAAGAGCGTGTTGGCTTTTTGGGGAACGTTGTCTGCAATGTAGCATACTCTCAATAGAAATGAGTTGAGAAATGCAAGGCGAACTTCTCCACCCTTAGTCAAAACAAGGAGTCTTTCCAAAGAAATGAGAGGTCGTTGGTTCGTTCACCGAGTGTATGAAGGAATTGCCCGGAACACAAATTAATGAGAGGAAGGGGAGATAGAGGACATCCGCCCTGGTGGGTCGGAAGGGGTTTGTCCGGTTGCGAGTGGAGACTGACGCCAGAGTCTTTGGTGAACCATATTGCTCAGTTCGATCAGCGAATAAGGCTTGGTAATCACCCCGACGAATCCATGGGAGGCATAATTGGCCATGATGGGATCATTTGAATATCCGCTGGAGACGAGTGCCTTGACCTGTGGGTCAAGTTGTTGCAACCGTGTCAAGGTTCCCATACCGCCAAGTTTCCCCGGCACTGTTAAGTCTAAGATCACTAAGAGGAAAGGTGTATGAGTCTCCATGGCTTGTTGATAGAGGGCTACTGCTTCCTCTCCATCCTTCGCTATCATCACTTCGTATCCACAATGCGATAACATTTCCCGTGCCATGACTCGAATAGATTCTTCATCATCCATGACTAAAATTTTTCCTTGTCCCCGACGAATGCCCAGATTCAAGGACTTGGGCGATGAGGTAGCCTGGGGAGAGGCAGGAAAGTAGAGTGTGAAGGTGGTGCCTCCGCCGACTTGGGATTCCACGGTCACATGACCGGCATGTTTTTTTATAATGGCATAGGTGGAAGCCAAGCCTAATCCCTGTCCCGCCGACTTTGTCGTAAAGTAGGGCTCAAAGATTTTTGGCAAATGATCTTCGGCGATCCCGATCCCTTCGTCGGTGATGGTGACTTTCACATACGGGCCGGCAGAAATTGGCAGAGGACTTCTGACGTCCGGATCGGACAATTGGATGTTTTCGGCACGAATGGTGATTGATCCTCCATGGGGCATCGCATGGATGGCATTCATGAGGAGATTTTGCATCACCTGATTGATTTGCCCCGGGTCGGCTTCAACGATCCATAGGTTTGGATCAGCAAATGTTTGGCAAATAAGCGATGACCCGGAAAGAGCCAGTTCGGAAGATTCCTTGATCAACTCGGATAAGGCCACCGGTTGTTTAATGGGATCGCCGCCCTTCGAGAAGGTGAGCAATTGGTGCGTGAGGTGTTTGGCGTGAAAAGCCGCACGTTCAGCTCGTTCTAAGTAGGACTGGTGTTCCTTGGAAAAAGGCAGGATTTGTTTGGTCAGAGTAATATTCCCCAGGATCGTCGTCAGGAAATTGTTGAAATCATGGGCGATGCCCCCGGCGAGATTCCCCACCGATTCCAATTTTTGGGAACGAAGCAATTGGGCTTCCAGGCGCTGTTTTTCCTCTTCAATTTTTTTGCGTTCCGTCACATCTCTTGTGACTCCCGTAATGCCTATGGGGAGATTGCTTTTGTCGAGCAGGAGGCTTCCTCGCACTTCCGCCCAGACTGAGGATCCATTGTGATGTTGATGTTCCAAGATTAGCAAGAACGACTGATTTGGCTCATGAGTGTGGGATTGGTAATGAGCGCGTTCTTGTTGAATGGCCTCCCTCAGAGTGACCATAGAAGCCGGTGTCAGAATGGTCTCGGGCGAAAGCGTGTCAAGGGCATAACCCGAATACCCCAATAACCGTTCCAGAGAGGGGCTGATGTAGGAAAACCTCGATCCCTCCAGGTCCATGACCCAAATGACATCGGATATTCTTTCGACCACCATTCGATACCGGGCTTCGGATTTTTGCAAATCGGCAGTCCGGATTCCTACAAGCGATTCAAGATGGTCTTTGTGATGAAGGAGTTCCTTTTCGATGTCTATGCGGGTTTGGATTTCCTGACTTAATGAACGATTGAGCGCTTCGGCTTGAGAGTGGGCCTGTTCCAATTGGTGGATTAATTGAAAATTCTCTTTTTCCAAGGTGAGAGTATTTTTTATCATGAAAAAATTTCGGTAGGCGGTGACCGTTATCACAGCGAGAAAGGTGAAACCCATGACCCCCACGGCATGATGGGGAGGGTCACCCTGTGCGAAAAATTGGTATGTGAGAGGCAAGGTAGTGGGAAGACTATAGGCCAAAAAAGCAGGGAAATAGGCTGCATGGACGGCGGTCGAGCCCGCCGCCATTCCTCCCAACACCAGGGCTAAAAACATTTGGTGGCTTGGTGAAGAAGGGGGGTAGAGTGCAATGCCGGCCATGCCCCAGATCAGTCCGGAGGCACCATTGCCGGCAACAAACCAGGCCAACCATGTACTTGGGTGTAACAGGGGTTTCGATGCGTGGCGATAGGCCAGGACCAAACCTGACCAGAGAACGTTAATCCCCACAATACCGATGATCCATCCCGACACAATCTTGGTCGGAATGACATCCATGAGAATAAATGCGACCAGTCCACAATTAATGATGGAGGCCAGAATGGCCATCGGGACTAAGGAAAACAGTTGATGAACCTGTTGGCGACGAAGTTCGATGAAGGAGTGAGAAGAGGAAGGGATTCCTGAGGATCTCATGGGGGTCGGATCCGGCCGAGTGAGCATCAATGCTATTCCAATATGTAAGGAGTCCAGGCATAGACAGCACCCCGGCATGGACCGTTCATACCGTCAACCTGATGAAGAAGGGATACTCGGGACGGAACCACCCCTTCTTTTGTATATAGCCTGCCTTTCATCAAGGACTATGTCAAGACGATTGAGGTGTCGGGATAAAGAAAGGAACATAGGGAAAGCGGATGGGAAGGGAGTTCCAATTGGTGCAAAGAGCCTTAATCAAGATTTCCCCGGTTCGGGCTGATTGATGTCTGTCTATGATACGATCACCATAGGATGAAATCGTTCACGCTTCTTGAGAAGACCATTACGGACTGTACGACCTGTCAACGTTTGACGACCTATCGTCAAGCCATTGCTAAGGAAAAGGTCAAACGGTTTCGGGATTGGAAATATTGGGGACGGCCCATTTCCGGGTTCGGCGATCACAAGGCTCGGGTCTTCGTGGTGGGCTTGGCCCCTGCGGCCCATGGAGGAAACCGCACGGGACGGGTGTTTACCGGTGATCGAAGCGGAGACTGGTTGTATGAAGCGCTGCATGCCTTCGGGTTTGCCAATCAGCCGGACTCGACCCATCGGGAGGATGGGCTCACGCTGAACGATTGTTATGTCGCGGCGGTGGTACGCTGTGCTCCCCCAGCCAATAAGCCCACCAAAGCCGAATTTGCTGCCTGCCGTCCCTATTTACAGGAAGAATTACGATTATTGCGGCGGGTCAAAGTTGTTGTGGCGCTTGGAAAGATCGCCTTTGATGAATACTTGCGGACCTGCCAGACCATGGGCTGGCAGGTGCCTTCTCCCCGACCGAAATTCAGCCATGGGGCCCAATATGCCTTATCCTGGGGTGTGACCTTGGTCGGGTCGTACCATCCCAGTCAGCAAAATACCTTTACGGGGACACTCACCCGCCCGATGTTTCACGGGATATTTAGCACCGTCCGCAAGCTGCTTACACCATCCTGACCTTTGCGGGCTCCTCTGAGATGATGGTCCGGTTAGGCCTTGTTGGAGGGTCTGGCTTCCCAATCTGAGAGAAATTTTTGTAAACCATTATCTGTCAACGGATGTTTGACGAGCTGTTGAAATACGCCAAAGGGCATCGTGCAAATATGTCCGCCGGTGAGAGCCGCTTCGACGACATGTTGGGGGTGGCGAACGCTGGCGACGAGAACCTGTGTGGTGAAATTATAGTTTTCGTAGATCGTCA
>CAZBQO010000013.1:22955-28456 GCA_964494125.1 uncultured Nitrospira sp.
CGAACGCTGGCGACGAGAACCTGTGTGGTGAAATTATAGTTTTCGTAGATCGTCAGGATTTGTCGAATGAGCTCCATGCCATTGGAACTGATGTCGTCCAATCGGCCTATGAACGGCGAGACGCACCATGCCCCCGCTTTGGCGGCCAATAGGGCTTGAGTTGGAGAGAAACATAATGTGACGTTGACCCGGATTCCTTCGCTGGACAATTGCTTCGTGGCCTTGAGCCCTTCCGGAATAAGTGGACATTTCACCACGATATTTTTGTGAATCTTCGCTAATTCTTTGCCTTCTTTGACCATGGCCGCAGCTTCAACACTGACCACTTCGGCGCTGATGGGTCCATCCACAATTCCGCAAATTTCCAGGAGGAGATCTTTGAAGTCACGCCCTTCCTTTGAGACAAGCGAAGGGTTGGTGGTGATGCCGTCTACCAGACCATAACTGGCCGCTTCACGGATTTCTTTGACACTTCCGGTATCGAGATAGAGCTTCATATCGAATCCCCTTTTTTTGTTTGAGCTGGTGTTGTCTGAGTGGTCTCGTGTCCCATTGTAATCCACGCCCCTGTCTTGTACAAATTTTCTTACCCATTGTCGGGAAGGAAAATGTATCTAATAAGCCTGCCTGACATGTCGTCCCCTTGGAGGGAGTGTCATGATGCTAGGAGTACAGGACCCTCGTGCGGGCCCATCATTCGGGGATGAAGAAGGCGGAGTCCTCCTTTATTTTGATGGATCACGTCGTTTGACTGGTAGAGGATCGAAGGCTAGAATTTTCACAGAGTAGAGAGCGTGTCCGCGTTTCAGCCATTGTCGGGGAAGGAGACGGGTGTGGTCTACAAATATTTGCTGATAGGACTGTTGGGGTTGCTGTGTGCCGGTTGTGGAGGGAATCCGTATTTGGATGCCTCCCTTGATCCCGCCAAATTTGAAGGAAAAGACAAGGCCTGGTTCGAAGAAAACTGGGGAAAGCCTAGCGGGAAGTCCGCTCGATTCTTTGGAGGAGAAACCTGGGTGTATTCACGTATTTCCGGGGGTGAGTCCCGATTTCCCTACTTTAATTTTTCCCCGAATCAATGTCGCATTAATTTAGATTTTGACAAAGAAGGCAAGCTGGAAGATTATGATTATACGGATTGCTAAGGACTCTCCTGCTCGTTCAATCTGCCCGGGTTGAGGAGATTGTTCTGCTAAATATGCCATTCCAAAAGGGTTTTCCTTCTTTAGGCCGTCTGCTCGCCCTTTGGACGTAGGAGTCTGGATTGTCTCGGACGATTATCATTACCCCAACCATCGACGAGTTGTTTGTGGCTGCCGCCAAGGAAGTGGTGCAGGTGGTGCTGGACTGTCGGAAAGCCGGTCGCGATTGTCGTGTGGCTTTGGCGGGTGGGTCCACACCTCGAGGATTGTACCGGCTCTTGACGGGTGCCCCCTACCGAACTCAGATTGCTTGGGACCACCTTCGCGTTTTTTGGGGAGATGAGCGCACAGTCCCTCCGGATCATCAAGACAGTAATTTCCGCATGGCCAAAGAGGCGTTATTATCTCATGTGCCAATCCCCTCCAAGCATGTATTTCGAATTGAAGGAGAAGTACCCGCCGATGAAGCCGCGGCGCGGTATGAAACCGTCCTGCAGAAACAATTCAATCTGTCATCAGGAAAAATTCCAGAGTTCGATCTGATCTTATTGGGCATGGGTCCGGATGGGCATACGGCGTCATTGTTTCCTGGAACCTCGGCTGTGGCGGAGTCCGAAAAACTGGTGTCGGCGCCGTGGGTCGAAAAATTACAGACACACCGGGTGACGTTGACCCCACCGGTCCTTAATGCGGCGAAGCACGTGGTTTTTTTGGTTAGTGGAGTGGATAAAGCGACGGCGTTACAGATCGTGTTGGAAGGGCCGGCAGATCCTGCTCGCTATCCCGCCCAAGTCGTGAATCCTCCGACAGGTCACATGGTATGGTTGGTCAATCAGGATGCGGCTGGTCTCTTGAAAAGAGAATCAAAGACGTCACGTGTGTGAAGAAGGAGAGGTCCCATGAAAATGGTTAAGGCGCCTGAAGCATTTATTCACGCCCTCCACAAAAAACCCATGACATGTCCCACACCGGATTGTTCCGGTTCGGTGGCTGTGGAAGAGTGTTCCCGGTCCACCGATCGTGTGAAATCGTTTAGATTGCATTGTGAGCAATGTGATTGGCACGACACGATAACGGGTGATGAACAAGTCGATCCGCCGTGGGACGAGGGGTCCCTGATGGAAATTACCGAGGAGCATCTTCTGCATTTAGAACCGGTTTGCCCCTATGATCAGGCACCGGTGGATTTTCATTCGCTGCCGAATCCACGTCGTCGGGCTCGCTATCGCATCACGTGTTTTTTCTGTGGGCGGCAGGAGGAATTGGATTGGCCACCTGAGGAAGCAAAGCGATAATCCTTGGAAGTGTGCCGGTGCCTGAGATTTCCCCTCAGTGCCCACTTGCATTGTTCCCCATGCCCTGTTATTCCTGTCAAACTCATCTGTTGTCGAACTCATGAAAAAAATTAAAAAAAAGAAGTCGGCTTCTCAAGTCGTGCCGGCTTTTCTTGTTGGGTGGACCCATGGAAATCCACCTCCGCCAGGCTATATCGCGGCCTGGTTCGATGAAGCGTATGGCGGGCCACTGCGCATACGTTTTCTCACCTCGAACGGACACCATCATTTCGAGGCGGCGCACACCACTTGGACTGCCGAAGTCAATATTGAACCCTCAACGGCAATCGTGGAACAGTGGCAGAGTCGCTTACAGTGGGAACAGACCCAATTGGCAATCCTGTTTCCTCCGACCAATACGGCGACCGATCGTCGGGATGCCCTGCTGCATGTGGCGAGAATGGCGAGGGGAGTAACTCTGCTCACCGACGGAACGACCTATGACGTGGCGACTGGCACGTATCTCAATCCTTCGGATTGGCGTGATAGGGCTTTGGAGGTCTTTCGAATCACCGATCACATTCAGGTGGAACATCGTGAAGACGTTCAGCGGGCGGGCATGTGGCTCCATACCAGGGGCCTCACGAAATTTAGCCTGGATGAAATCGAGACCTTTCAACCCATGGGCTTATCGAGTCGGGAGGTGAAAGACACCGTCCTCAGGGTTGCCGACTATTTGATCGAGCAGGGAAAGAACTCAAAGGTGGGGGAACGAATCATTCTTGATGGAAGTGATCCCCAGGTGAAGGTGGTGCGCCATCGGACCGATCCCGTGTATGGGACTCCTCTGGCATTCCGGGAGTTTATCTTGGAGTAACGGGAACCCAAGCACATAGGAAGCTGCAACCGAATGCGGTTACCGGGGTGGAGAAACCACCGTAATGCGAGTCCGCGCCCCTCGTCCAATCGCTTGATCGCAGGGGCTGAGTTGCGTATCGATGGCAATATTGGGAATGGAGCCCGGCTTGCTCATCAATTGTCGGGTGAGTGCCTCGCCCGATGCCACAGGGCGTGGCAGGCGATAGAGATAGATCGTGTCGATATCTTCTGCTTGAAACCAGGTTGCGCCTAAACTTCTCTTGTAAAATTCCAGAATTTTTTCAGGCGGATCGGGAGTTAGGAGCACGGCTGAAGGAATGGTCTGGTAGGCGTGTCCATGAATTTGTGCATTCCCGCTGGGCATGGCACTGGCCAGGACGGCATTCGGATATGGAGGGACCAAGAAAAATTGTGCCGGAGGCGTCCAGCTATTGAGAAATGATTCCTGCATGGCGGTGAGGCGGCATTGCGGGTTCTTGCTCACGGCGGAAAAATCGGCCAGGGGAGCATAGGAGCCTGCGTGGGCGAGTGTCGGGAATAGGAACAGAGATACGAAACTCAGCAAATAAGACTTCTTCATGCCTTGACTCCTTGCATCGTTTGGGATTGAGAAAATTGGCATGTTCGGCACACAAAAGGTGGAATCATGACGTAAGCAAGCTGTGCAGTCAACTAGGAGGAGGCACAGAAATTCGGCGGCTTGAGTCGTGAGGTGGAAGGGAATTTCATGAACCTATCAGAGAAGCTATTTAGCCTTACGATAACGAATTGCCCCTTGAGGTGAGGCCGACTACTGCTGTCTGTGGTCAGTTATGAAAGCTTTGGGGCAGCCGCTGGTTTTTGATTGATCACATTCATGGCCAGCGCAATCATCGAGCCCACATCGGACACGGAGGCTGGGAGCACGAGGGTGTTACTGGCTTTCGCCAATTCCCCAAATTCTCCGATATATTGTTCTGCCACACGAAGCTGAACTGCCTCGAATCCGCCCGGGAGTTGAATCGCTTCGGCAACCTTTCGAATACCTTCGGACGTGGCTGTTGCAATCGCGAGAATGGCTGAGGCTTCTCCTTCGGCTTCGTTGATTTGTTGCTGTCGTTTCGCTTCAGAGGCTTTGATGACCTGCTGCTTGTCTCCCTCGGCTTCGTTAATGGCCGCATCCCGTTGACCTTCGGACGCCAGTACCACCGCGCGTTTTTCCCGTTCAGCCCGCATTTGTTTTTCCATTGCGCTGAGCACATCTTTGGGCGGGTTGATATTACGAATTTCGTATCGAAGGACTTTGGCACCCCAGGGAGAGGAAGCTTTGTCCAATTCGTTCACGACGGAAATGTTGATCGTGGTCCGTTCTTCGAAGGTCTTATCCAGGTCAATTTTTCCGATCTCACTACGAAGCGTAGTTTGGGCGAGCTGAGAAATGGCGAACCGGTAATCGGTAATGCCATAGGACGCTCGTTCGGCATCTAAGACTTTGATATACAAGACTCCGTCCACTCCGACCTGCACATTATCCCGGGTAATACAAATTTGTTCGGGGACGTCCACGGCCATTTCTTTTAGGGTATGTTTGTATCGAATCACATCTAAAAACGGGATAAGAATGTGAAGTCCGGCGTTTAAGGTTGACGAATACTTTCCTAACCGTTCAACGACATAGGCGCTTTGTTGAGGAACCACGATGGCCGTTTTTGACAGAATAATAAACGCCAGTAAGGCGAGGACAAGCATGACCAGTAATTCACCCGACATGAGATTCCTCCTGTGTAATCGGATCCGCCTGAATCCAGAGTGTCAACCCTTCAACCCGGATAACTTTGGCCTGGGATCCTTTCCCTAGGGTTGATGTTCCGGCATTGCGGGCAGTCCAGCTTGTTCCATGGAGTTCCACCTTTCCTATTCGTTGGGCGTCAAGATTTTCCAGAACAGTGGCAAACTCTCCAACCATGGAATCCACAGGAACCTCATCCTTTTCCCTTATGAAGCCTGTTCCTTGAAGGGGTTTCCTCATGGCAAAGAGAGAGAGGATGCCGAAGAACACGAAACACAACCATTGCAGCCAGGCGGCTTCAGTCAAGCTTAACCAGGTGAGGGTACTCACCATCAAAGCGGCCACGCCGAAAAACAGAAAATAAAAATTGCCCAGGCCTCCCAGGGTGAGGATTTCCAGCCCTATTAATACCAAACCCATTATCGACCAATGCCACCA
>CAZBQO010000014.1:0-19277 GCA_964494125.1 uncultured Nitrospira sp.
CCAATGTTCACGAAATTCCACGTCGATGGTTTCAATGGTGGATAATTGGCGACCGGCTTGGAGCGTTTCCTGCGCGGCCTTTCCCACGACGTGGTCATATCCCACAAAGGCGAATGTGCCAGACTCGATCACCATCTTGTGTAATGTTTGGGCCTGTTCCAAGTTCGGGGGGCAGAGAGGTTTTTCCACAAGAATGGCTTTGGGTTTTTCCTCAAGAGCCCCAAGTGCCAGGGAGAGGTGGGAGTCTGGAGGAGTTCCAATAACCACGAGATCAAATCCTCCTCTCGGGGCGTCTTTGACCAGCGAAAGCTTGATGGCCTCGTCCCATTTTCCATAACGAGTCGGATAAATGGTCTGTTTGGTTCGATCCAATGCCGCTTGGTCCACATCGCATATCGTGACGTTCCAGCCCAGAGAACGGGATGCATGAGCCAGATGGTTGCCGATAGACCCGGCTCCAAAAATTTTTACGTTATACATGTATCCTCCTTAGAGTGTTCACTGGATTCGGTATATGGATGCCCAAGTGTGCTCAGCATGATTGCAGTTAAAGGCATTCTTCATGATGGAGTCGTTAGTTGCGGAATATTTCAAAAATATTGTCGTGCAGGGGCCTGACTTGTGTGTGGTGAAATCTTCCTAACGCGTGTTGCAAGCGCTCAATGCGTTCTTCGATATGCGCCAGGGTGATATCAGGGAAAATATGGTTTAAATAATTGTAGCGTTGTGATCGGTTTTGATCCCCCATGCGAAATTGAGCATTGAATCGGCGTCGTAATTTTCTGCCGAGGGCCTGAGATTTTGCGCCGAATACCGTTCCCCATTTCGGGGTCGAGGGTGAATAGGTGGCGTCGAATGTTTCTAAAGTACTCACGATGTTTTCTGAGGCAAACGGCCCTTGGAGGGCTGCAAGATATTGTTCAATTAACCGGGTTTTGGCTCCAGAGCCATTTTCCTGTGGAGACTGATCACCTGAAAGGGTTGTTTTGATGAGTTCAATTAATTCCCGTGAGGATGTTGCTTGGCGGCTCACGGCATTCGGAAGTTGTTTGTCAAAACGGTCGGAGATGATCGGCTGATAGGAAAAAACGGGACGTTTCAGGACATACCCTTCCAAACCGGTGGTGCAACTATTATGAATGATGGCATCGGCTGCCAATAGCCAGGGAATGACATGTCCCTCTATATGCACTTGGACGTTCGCATATCCGTTTGCGGCCTGCCTCCATGTCTCGTGGTTTTCTGAGGGATGCGGACGGATCAAGATGGTATGAGCGGGAAAGGCTGCGGCCGTTTGGCCAACCATTTCCTGAAAATACTGGAATAGCGCCAGACGGTGCCTGGCCATTCCAAGATCAAATTCGTCCACGTCCGATGGTGAAACCGTCGCCCGTTCAAGCGCCTCTTTTTCAGCACCCTTGTTGGGTCTAAAGTGGTTCAATTTACCAAAATTGGTGTTGATCAGAATGATCTTCCCAAATTTTTTATGGATTGCTTCGACTTGCGGTTTCCAATATTGGCGCATTTCCGGCCGTAGTAAATCTACCCGGGAATTCCCGGTTATGTGCACAGGCATTCCATTGTATTTGGGCTGTGATTTCCAGATTCTGGCATTTTCTGGTCCCCATGCTAAAAAGAGATTTGGCCGGGAAAATTCTGTCGAGCCTAGTTTTTCTTTCACATACACTTCTGGCGAACAATACACAATGGCTTCCTCGTCCGTTCCTACCAATGAGTGCCCCAATTGGGCCAGAAGGGAGAAGACGATGGCATTCCGGTTATGAAGATTGGTGGGCAGGTAGATGGATTTGGGTAAAGCGGCCAGATTGAGTTGAATTTCGTGTTTTTCCCCTAAAATGACCGTAAATCCCCGCTCTGCGGCGAAGCAGGAAAGCAGAACTTTGGCGTCAAATTCCCTATTAAAGATTTCCACGGGAATGGTCAGACGGCGTCGCGGTTTTGTCATTTCATAAATATCCCAACACGTTTCGGACAGCGTTTTGCTCCGGCTGTGCTGATGGTGACTTTGTTATAGGTGATCAAAGATTCCAAGAGTGGCTTTGACTTTTCGGGCGACTGTTTCCGTTTCCTTTAATTGTGGGCGTGTTCCGTTTGTAATGGGTTCTCCGAACGGCCGGGCTATCCCATTCTTGATAAGGGAATCATGCAGCATGGTGAGATTTCGACGTGGTTGCACCAAACCCGCACGAATCAACCGAGCGCAAAACCTTTCCAATCCCTGCTGTGGACGAGCCGTTCCCCGTTTATTCAAGGGCTGGGATTGGGCTCGTTGAATAATCTTCTCACTGAGCCGTACTTTCCATGTTGGGGAATTTTCCGGAAGTGGGACAATATATACCGGCTTGCCTAGAGAAGCCGCCTCAGCCAACATGGATTCGCTTTCTCCTGTGACGATAATGACATCGGCACCGGCCAAATAGGCGAAATAAGGATTGTCAGGCTGGTTTGGCTTCCATTTATGCACACAATGGTCAGGGAGCAATGTTGACTCAAGAGCGTGACTCAGGTCTTTGCCCGTTCTGGGTGACGTGACGGCAAATATTTTTCCATGGCATTTTTGCGCAAGGTGTTTGAGTTGATCTCCAATTGTGCGAGCCATATCCGGGGTAAATTTGAACCGTGCCGTGGCACCTCCCACGACAAAGACGATGCGAGGATGGGGAGCGTGGTCGAAAAGATTTGGCCATCGCTGCTTCACCCTATCCAAACTGTCCTGCGATAATTCGTTCAAGGGGGCCACCGTCTCGATGCGGTGTGGATGTGGAGGGAAGCCGTAATAGGACGGAGTAATGACCACATCAAATAAGTCAGCCGAACACCCTCCTTTTCGCCCCAATTGAATGATACGTGTTTTCCCCTGGCTTTGTTCACGAATCCATCTGGCAATTGGTGCCGGTCGCCATCCGGTAGAAATCACGAGCTCTGGCCATGGGGGGCAGAGAGGGGAAGAGTGAACTCTATCTACGCCTATCAAATTTGGAGGGAATAATCCCCAAACGAGTTTTTGGATTTTATGCCATCCATAGAATCGCAACTGTTTAATTTCATAAGGCCATCCCAACGACTTTGCGAGTACTTCTGATTGAGTGGTATGTCCAACTTTGCCGTCTGAGAGTATCCAGGTTCGTGGGGGAGAACCGATCCAATGGCCTCCACAACGTATAAACCTCTGCGGAATTCCCTTAGGTGTTTTTGTGTGGAACACAAGCTTCCAGTGAATAGCCGGATAGCGGGCGCCAATTGATTCAAGGTGACTCATCCACCGGTTAATAGTTTGTTTCAAGCAGGCGTGAGCAGATTCAGCAGCATAGGATTGGTCGGGGTTGGTGATTTCTATCGCTATATAGACCATGCCATGTGCACGGTTAAACATTTCTTCGATAACCCACGGGATATCTTCATCTGGGACGAGATGAAGCCCTCCCGGTGACAGGACCAGGTCGAATTGTCGGGAAGCCAGAGGGCCAGAGTCTTCCTGACAAAGATCCATTGTGGTCATGGTTAATGCGGAAAGGTCTGTAGCCCGAAGGTGTTCGGGAACACGTTCGAACAGTTGCCCAAAATGACAATACAGAAGCGACTTGGCCTGGAGGGTGCCCATCGCTTCTTGAAGTTCGTGAATGGTCTCGACGTCCTGGAAAGGAGATAGTTTCGTCGGGGCAATGTTCCGGAGATCTCTCGTCTGTTTAGCAAATTCTGTAAATAGGGAGGAGGGATGTTTCCGAGAAAATACCAGGAATCCCCTTTGATTGGCACTGTGCTCCAAATTAAACCAAACATCGCCCTCGAGACTTTTTTGGTACACAAATTCCTGAGGAAAGGGCTGCCAAGGTTGCGTATGGAGAGCGGTATAATGGAGGACTTTAGATTGTTCTGCCCGATATTCTTCATCACGGGCATTCCATTCAGGTTCCAATGGACCCCAGAGGTTGGGCACTTCCAAGGCGCGCTGCACCATCGCGTTTTTTTTCTCGAATTTTGCCGCCTCAAGGGACCAAACGGCGGCCATTTTTTGGCAATCCATGACCATCACCGAAGTATCATTCCGTGCAATGGAGAGAAAGCCATGATCGTTCAAATCGTGGTCGAATAATGTTCCAGGATCCGCCAGGTAGATTTGATCGACATCGTTGTAAATCGCTCGCCCTGCCTGGCCCGCAAATGCCGGGATCGCAAAACGATAATTTGTGAACCCCGTGAGCCATTTGCGCCGGTCAAATCCCTTTAATTCCTTCATGAGATAAATTTCGTATACTCGTCCTGGATCCCGAACCTGTTCAATCGACCAGATGAGGATGCGTTCGGCTCGGCCTTGGGCTGATTCGCTTCCAACGAAAATGCGAACGGGAGTTTTTCCAGAGGAAGCTATGCCTTCTCTGACCTCCAAGATGATTTTTTCGGGTATTACCCTGATGCCGTTGGGTCTAGAGCGGTGACGTGACATTGGACATTTGGGGAATGATCAAAATCGTTGTTTTGACAGGTAATCGAAACGCTAGCATTTTTTAATTGAGAGTCGCACCTGGTTGTAGGTGAGCAGGGCTGATATGGGTTTGAGTTCCATGAGATAAATCAGCAAATGCCGAAATAATTGTTTCAATTTGGTTATGTGTATGAGCGGCGCTCACACTGCAGCGCAAAAGGCATTCGCCATTTGGAGTGGCAGGAGGAATCATGAGGTTGACATAAATCCCATTTTCCAAAAGTTGTTGCCACATGCCGAGAGCCAATTCTTTATTGGGGACCATTGCGGCAATAATAGGTCCTACCTCAGCCCCAAGCCTGTACCCACTCTTCGTCAACCCCTCATACAAATGCCGGGAATTGTCCCACAGATTCTGACGGAGTTCTGGATGAGCCTGGATGATGCGAATGGTTGCTCGTGTCGAAGCGACAACTGAGGGGCATGGGGAAGCGGTGAAAATATAGGGTCGACTGGTGTATCGGATTAATTCGAATTCGGGATGGAAGCTTACGCCGAACCCCCCCGTCGAGCCCAGGCTTTTGCTGAATGTCCCGACAATACAATCGACGTCCTGTTCGACTCCTGTTTCTTCGGCTAAGCCACGGCCATGTTGTCCGAGTACCCCCAATGAATGCGCTTCATCAACGATCAAAGTGGCCCCATATTTTTTCTTCACTTCGACGATTTCAGCTAAGGGAGCCCGATCTCCCAGCATGCTATAAATTCCCTCAACGACAATTAAGGTCCGGTAACTTCGGTCCCCCAATCGACGGAGCCGTTTTTCCAAATCTGCCACGTCGTTATGCTTAAACCGGATAATCTCTGCGCCTCCAAGTCGGCATCCATCATAAATACTGGCATGGGAATCCCCATCTATCAAAATAGTGTCCCCGGGGCCTGCAAGAGCAGAAAGCACTCCAAGATTGGCCTGGTAGCCTGTGGAAAAGACAATCGCATAGGGCGCACCATAGAAATCCGCGATGGCGTGTTCCAGCGCCTTGTGGCTCGCAAAAGATCCATTGGCCATCCTTGATCCGGTGGTGCCTGTTCCTTCCTGGGCAAGCGCCTGTTGGCCGGCCAGAATGGAGTCAGGATGAAAGGTCAATCCTAAGTAATTATTGGTACCGACCAGGATGGTCTTGCGACCGTTGATGATGGCTTCTGTCGGAGAAATGATCTTTTCGACGGTGACGTGAAAGGGGTTGACCCCACTTTTCAGTAACTCGTTTCTGGCTTCTTGAATGGGAAGAAATTTGTCAAATAGTGACATGATTACCCTTTCAGCAACTTCTCAATCTCTTCACCAAGGTCCTTGACTGTTCGGATATTGGGAAGATTGTTCAGAGGGATGGAAATATCAAAGTGATCTTCTATTTTTAAAAGGACTTGCATGACTTGTAAGGAATCCAATCCCAGTTCTGCGACCAGCTCGGTTGATTCTTTTAACCGAAAGCCCTGTTTGGTAAAAGGCTTGAGAGTGTCGAACAGTTGGGGAAGGATGTCGGAATAACTCATCATATAATAGCCTTCTTGATGGATGAAGAGAACGGACCTGTGCTAATTCCTATGGAATGGCATGAGCCTATCCGATGTGAACAATCGACGCAAGCCTTCTTTGAGGCTGATTTGTGGCGTCCAGCCAAGGGTCTGCGTCGCGTGAGAACTATTACAGACCCAATTTGGGTGGAGGAGTTCAGCAACCTTCCCGCGGGTGAAAAGGGGAGTATACCCAAAGAGGCGGGAACATATTTCATTACTTTTCCCTCCTATTTGTAACAAGCTTGGTGGAATGCGCAAGCACAGGCGGAGGCGGGGGTTGGAAAGGCGAAAAATATCCTCCCAGGAATATCCCCCAGGGAAGCCATCATCAATCTCAAATGTCTGAAATGGCGGGTCTCCGGTTTTTAGCCAATGAAGAATAGCGTTGGCGAGATCCTCGACATGAATTAAGGAGAATTTGGCTTGGGAGGGCCCGAGTTGAACCCCAATCCCTTTGCGTAACAAAGTAAAGAGGGGGAGCAGTGCACGGTCCTTCGGTCCATAGACGGCAGGTGGACGAAAAATACTCCACTTCAGTAACCCCGCCTCACGGATTAAAACAGATTCGCCTTCATATTTACTCCATGCATATGGTGAGAGTAATGGCTCACGAGCGGCGAGGGATGAGAGAAGAACAAACCGTGGAAGAAAGGACTGTGCAAGACAGGCTTGAATCAGGTTAGAAACTCCCATCACGTTGGTCGGATAGAAGTCTTCTCGACTCACACCGCGAATCGCTCCTGCGCAGTGAATGACACCAACCGAGTCTTTGACCAGGGGTAACAGGCTGGCAGGATCTTCCAATTGGCCTTGGACCGGTGTGATTCCCAGGTCCTCGAGCTGTTGAGCCTGGCGGGGGGAGCGCGCGAGTCCACGCACATGCCATCCGCCTTTCCTTAAATGTTGTGCGATGACTCCCCCAATGAAACCGGAAGCCCCGGTTAGGGCAACGGTAGTGCGCATGGACCGTGGAGGACGTGTATGGAAGGTGCCCGGTCTTAGGCAGACCTAGCGGTGGTAGACAAGTGTGTGGTCACCTCTTCCCACTGAATGCGAGTGAGAAAGTCCGCTTTGGCTCGAGATCGAGATAGTTTTCCAGATGACGTCCGCGGAAGTGTCCGCGGTGGGATGAGTTCAATGTAGCAAGGAATAGACAACTCTTTGTGCACTAAGGATCGTAGCCGCTGAACTAAGTCTTCTCGTTTTTTGTTATCCATTTCACGACATTGAACCACCATGATCGCGATCTCATGGCCGTCCGGTGTGGAAACGGAAAAAGCAGATGAATCACCAGGTCGGACTTCCGCCTGTTGCTCTGCCATGAATTCTAGGTCCTGAGGCCAGATATTTCGTCCATTAATGATAATCATATCTTTGGAACGACCAATAATGACGAGGCTGTTTTCGACCCAATAGCCGATGTCGCCCGTATTGAGCCAGCCATCGGCGGAAAGAACCTCCTGGGTCAAGACGGGATCATTGAAGTATCCCGTCATGGTGCTTGCCCCGCGAACAAAAATAATTCCACTTTCTCGTTCTTTAACCACCTCTCCAGTCATATTTCGAATTTCGACTTCATATCCGGGGAGAGGAACTCCGCAATTTACAAATTTGCTGCATCGAGCCTGCTCCTCATCAGTCGAGATTGGAGCAAAGGGCATGGCTAGTCTGTTATTGGAAAGCTGATTTGCGTCAACTCTGTCTACCTCGAGGCCTTTGTCCAAGGGAGCAAAGCTAATTGCCAAAGAGCATTCAGCCATCCCATAGCAGGCCAGAAATGCTTCAGGTTTAAACCCGCTAGTCTTCAGAGTTTTAGCAAAACGTGAGAGGCTATCGGCACGAATAGTTTCTGCTCCAGCACCGGCAATTCGCCAGGAGCTGAGATCATAGTGTTCATTAAAGTCTTCGCCCAGTCTTCGCACGCAGAGCTCGTATCCAAAAGATGGGCTGAATGAAATTGTCGCCCGACTCTTCGTCATTAACTCCAGCCACTGGCGCGGTCGCATGGCAAAATCGCGTGTGCTCAGATAATCAACAGAAAGCTGGGAAGCGATTGGACCAAGAACGAATCCGACCAGTCCCATATCATGGTAGAAGGGAAGCCAGGAGACGCAACGATCGCCAGGTTGAACTTGTAAGCCGTGCTGAATGATTCCAGAGAGATTGGTCATCACGGCCGCTTGAGTGACCTCGACACCTCTAGGCCAACGGGTGCTGCCGGAAGTGTATTGAATATAAGCTAATTCTTGTGGTTCAAGTGGGCTGAGGGGAACTTGTATTTCTTCTAGCGAGGCAAACGTTTCCGGACCTCCAATGAGGACCAGGTTCAACCCGCTTGCTGCTTCCTCCAAAAATGGCAAGAAGCCTTCAGGTGCCATGGCAATAGAGGCTTGGCAGCTATCGAGCAGCCGTCTAAGTTGGGTGACGTATGCCTGATGCCCCCCTAAGTGCAATGAAATCGGGAGAGGAACCGGAATTAGTCCCGCATACTGACAGGCAAAAAAGAATCGAATGAAATCTGGGGTGGTATCAGCAATGAGAGCTACACGAGCCCCTCGTATTAATTCCAATCCGTTCAATCTTCTAGCAAGTTTTTGCGCCTGTTGTTTCAGATCGGCATATTTCAGGACGTGGGTGAGTTTGCCCCTTCCTGAATAGAAATTGCAGCCGGTTTCTCCTGCAGCCGCATAGTCAAGGGCCTCTGAAAGGGTGGAGAAGTTCCCATGTTTTAGTCTGAGTTGGTGATGAGTCGGTGTAGCGTTCATTCTATCTCAAGGATTAAAGGCAGCATTATTCCTAATGGGTTGCTAAAAAGCATTTAACTAAGTAAGCAATTGTAATGCCATTATTTTTTGTCGGTTAATTGCTAAGAACGAAGGAAAAGTGAAAATAAAATTTTCTATTCACATTAAGTTGTAGCAAAAAAACCGCAAATTGAGTCTATTTTGCAACACGCCTTTTTCTTTTTTTAAGTATTTACAATTAGTTTTCGAACTCATGGATCCAGCAATTTTTGAGATGAATTAAAATGTTTTGGTATACCTCTTCCGATATGTCATTCGAATTTTTAAGAAGTGGCGGCCCAGGCCATCCGTGGTCAAGGAATTGCTGTTGAGAAAATGATCGAGGTGTGTCATATCGGGGAATGACATGAAAATGAACCTCCGGGTCAACCATCATCAACATAAGGTAATTTATTTTGCTATAGGAAAAAGTGCTTGAGACACTTATCTCAATCTCACGTATGATCTTTGGCAGCTCTGTAAATGCCTCCGCACTAATTTTGGAAAATGCGGTAGCTTCCTCTCGACAAATTAAGACCAGTGAGCCAAGAGTTACCTGTTGGGGACGTAAGAGCACCACCCAATGGGAAAACTCTTTGAGGCAGGCGTTAGGATACCCGAATTTTTTCATCGTGGTGTTCATGAGCACGCACTTATACCCAAAGAGTTATTCTCGTGTCTATGAGGCAATGGAGCCCCCCGTTCCCATAGGCCTAGGTGGTCGTCCTGCGCGGCACGTCGAAATATAGCACAGCTTTTGTGTCAGAACCGGGTTTCAATATTATCAGGTGGCAAGGTTAGGCATTGAACCCAAAAGGGAGTGAGTCAGGTGTTTGTGTGGTGCTGAGGGAAATTATGGCTTTCCTTCACGTTCTCTGCAGGCTTCCAATTGGAGGTATCGTTTCAGGATCGGGTATTCTTGTGGCTTCTTCTGAAGGTTTCTATAATTGGTGCATGAGTAATTCCCTGGCAAGTCAGGTGATAGTGGATTGATGGCAGTGGACAAATGCAAAAAGGGATGGAGGCTCTAGAGTGTTAACCAGTCAATGGTATCGTGAAAAGTATCTCCTTGATCGCATGACATTTCGCGATTTAAGGAGGGCGTACGTTCTATACCCGAGTATTCAGATATATGCGGTGTTATTGGCTTGTAGTATTATCGGGGCCTTTGTGATTTTCCCTTATTTCCCTGTTTCTCCATTGCGTGTGGCAGGAAGTATCGTGGGGACTCTGTTGGCTTACCCATTCGTGGAATATGCTGTACATCGGTTTATTTTACATGGGCGATATCTTTATCGGTCGCCATGGACGGCAGCTTTGTGGAAACGGATTCACTTTGATCATCACCAAGATCCCAATGATTTGCGGGTGTTGTTCGGAGCAGGTTCAACCACCCTGCCGACGATTGTTGTGGCTACCTTCCCCATTGGAATGAGTCTTGGGGGCTGGGTAGGGGCTGCTCTTTCTTTTGCGACAGGATTGGCGTGTTTTATGATGTATGAATTCTGCCATTGCATGCAGCATTTACGCGTGAGTCCTAAGAATAAATTTTTACGGCGGGTCAAGCGACACCATTTACTGCATCATTTTCATAATGAAAAAGGAAACTTTGGCATCACGAGTCTGTTCTGTGATCGGATATTTGGAAGTGAATATGGGAATGCCGAAGACGTGCCGTTCAGTCAGACTGTTTCCAACCTGGGCTATGCGGATCAGGAACGATCTCATTATCCCTGGGTGGCCCAACTATCCGAACAAAAGCCATAAGAGACGCATGGCCATTCAGAATAGTGACCCCTATTTCACCTCACGAATCCTGATTCCCTTGACTCAAGTAGTGCGCCAAGATGGGTGGGGAAAGGCGTTTTGATTCGTGTTGAACCGGTCAACGACCGCGCCGCCTTCAAAGAATTTATTCGTCTTCCCTGGAAGTTGTACGCCTCAGATTCTCATTGGGTTCCACCTCTATGGATTGAGCGGTTTCATACTTTTTCCGCGAAAAATCCGTATTTTCAGCATGCTCGTTGGCAATGTTGGCTAGCCTATTGCGGGCGGGAACCTGTTGGGCGAATCTGTGCCCAGATCGACGACCTGCATCTCGGCAAGTATCAGGATCAGACGGGGTTTTTTGGCCTGCTTGAAGCAGAGGAGGAAAACAGTGTCTTTCAGGCGCTGTTCCAGACTGCCGAAGCCTGGCTTCAGACTCATGGGATGACGAATGTTCGGGGGCCGTTTAATTTGTCCATCAATCAGGAATGTGGTTTGTTGGTCGATGGATTTGATTCACCGCCCATGATTATGATGGGCCATGCCAGACCTTACTACGGGCAATTGGTTGAACGAAATGCCTATGAAAAGGCCCAAGACCTTCTAGCCTATCGGATTGGAATACATTTTAGTTTTCCACCTGGAGTATCCCTGTTTCTCAAAAAAGCGAAAACCTCGATGCGCATTCGGCCGTTACGGCGGAAGCATCTGAAAGAGGATTTGGCGATTATCAAGGATATTTTCGAAGATGCCTGGTCAGACAATTGGGGGTTTCTTCCTTTTACCGATGCCGAATTTGCCGAGATCGGTCAGCAGCTTAAGCTTTTGGTTGAAGATGATTTTGTGCAGATCGCTGAAATCGATGGAGAGCCCACAGCGATGTTGGTTGCCTTTCCCAATATACATGAGGTCATTCGAGATCTAAATGGTCAGCTGTTCCCATGGGGGTGGCTGAAAATCTTGTGGCGGTTGAAAGCCTCCTATCCCCGGTCTGCGCGGGTTGCCTTAATGGGAGTGCGTAAACGATTCCAATCCAGTCCCATGGGGGCGGCGATGGCCTATGGGTTGATTGAAGCTGTGAGGGAAGCTGGCCTTCGTAAAAATATCCAGCAGATCGAAACCTCCTGGATTTTGGATGGGAACAAACGCATGCGTCACATCCTGGAATCACTCGGAGCCGAACCATACAAGACATATAGAATCTATGAGAAGCATCTTCAATGATCTCAGATATCTGTTTCGTGAGGACATATGGGGCTTGAACACCAATCTGTCACGGCTCTGGTATTGGCTGGTGCCAGAACCGGTCGTGACCCAGTGGCTCGGATGGCAGGGGTAGCCAATAAGGTTCTGGCTCAGGTTGGTGGGGAACCTATGATCTCCCGTGTATTAGAGACATTAGCCCACTCGGATCGAGTGGGAAAAAGAATTTTATGCGGGCCTTCCTGGGAAACGGTGCAAGATAATTCGTTTTTAGGGACATTGATTGCGTCAGGAGCGGTCCAGTGGGTAGAACCTGCACAAGGTCCGAGTCTCAGCGTTGCGAGGTTTCTAAATGAACATCCTCAGGAATTCCCTGTCCTGGTCACGACGGCGGACCATGCCCTGTTAACACCAGAGATGGTGAATTATTTTCTGCGTGAAGCCCAGGAAAAGCAAATGGATGTGGCCGTAGGCCTGGTGCCGTATTCCTTGGTTGTGGCGTCTTATCCTCAATCAAAGCGAACGGTCACTCGCCTGACGGGGGGAGGGTTCTGCGGATGCAATTTATTTGTTCTCTGTACACCAAAAGCAAGGCGAATGGTGGAGTTTTGGAGCCGGATTGAGCGTGAGCGCAAGCATCCCCTTCGCCTGATTCGAACGCTTGGAGGGCTGGCCCTAGTCCGCTATGTGCTTGGTTGGTTATCCCTTGCAGAAGCTCTAAGACGGCTGGGGCAAAAGCTCAATCTTCATGTGCAAGAAGTGCTGCTTCCGTTTCCTGAAGCGGCCATCGATGTGGATACTCCTGAAGATCTTGCCTTAGCGGAAGAAATCTTGGCCAAACGGCAAGTAACCTTCTAGGAGGAAATGGCTGTATGGTACTTCTGGTGGCGTTGGCAGATCCGAATTACGCAACAATCAGCTAGGGTGAGCAATCAATGAGGGTTTTTCGTGATTGTTAATTTTTGAACAGACGCTCCGCTTGTTCTAAATCAGAAGGATTGTCGATCTCAGCCCACTTCAACCCTTTGATGCAAAAGGTCGACACATGACCCTGTTGGGCTAATTCGTCGATGAGTGATAAGTACCATTGCTTGAGCGCCTCCGGTTTGCGAATTCGTTGGTCTAACGTGGAAAGAAAGATTTTAGGTCCATTGCCCTGAAATCGTATCATGCCGATGGACTCTCCGTTCACTTGTTCGATGGGAAGGGTTTTGCCAATTCGATCCAGTTGTGAGCCACGCACAATGACTTTCATGTCGTCAGCATCGTAGCGAATTTTCTCATCGGTCACTAAGGTGATGGGAGAAGAGGGGGCCTGCAACAGACCATCAAGAACGCCTGATTCAAATAGGGTATCCCCATTTATTAATAGAAAATCCTGGCTCATGTCGTTCCGAGCCGCCCAACAGCTCATCAAATTATCTGCCATCGCAAAAAATGGATTATAGATGGTTCGGACAGAGCCAGAGGCAATTTCGTCGGTCAGAAGAGCTTCAACCTTTTCCGCTCCAAACCCGACCACAATGTGAATGGAATCGATTCCCGCGCGAAGGAGTGCTTGGATTTGCCGTTTCACAATGGGTAGTCCATTGACAGGAACGGTGCATTTGGGTGTATCGGCTGTGTACGGGAGTAACCGTTTTCCCTGTCCAGCACTTAAAATTACGGCTTTCATCGTTGCAAGTCTCCTAATATGAGATATTCCATGTGTCCCGTTGGGCTGAGGGTCGTTTGATGTTAGTCAAATATTTAATTCGCGAAGTCCTGAAGCCATCAGCCGTGGTCTGTGTACTTTTAGTGGCGTTATTTGCCGGATATAGTTGGGTCACATTTTTAGCCAAAGCCGTCAATGCCCTGTTGCCGGCAAATATGATTCTCACGTTAATTGCGTTAAAAGTGGGAATCGCGCTTGAAGTCCTCATTCCAATTTCGTTGTATTTCGGCGTAATTTTGGGGTTTGGCCGATTATACACCGACTCTGAAATGAAAGCCTTTATGGCGTGTGGTGTTAATCCATATCGGATCCTCCTTACGGTTTTTTCCCTTTCCTGTTTGGTGGCTGTCCTTGTCAGCATCTTTTCTTTATATCTGCGTCCATTGGCCTATGAAGAAATCTATCGATTAAAAGATGAAGGAGAGGCTGGATTTCGTTTGAGCAATTTGGATGCCGGGCATTTTTATGAACGACGTAATGGATCCTTGGTTTTTTTCGCAGAGGAAATTGATGAACGTCACCAAAAATTAAGTGAGGTGTTTGTTCAAAGTGAACATGGAGAGACCTTGCAAGTCTTTTCAGCAAAGACAGCTCAAGAGCAACTTGATCCCCAAAGTGGCATCTCGATTCCTGTTCTCTTTGATGGATTCGAATATAAACTGACAAGGGAGGGGGAGATCAAGCACATTTCTAGTTTTTCACGAATGGCGATTTATCCTCGGGAGCTTGTGGCGGAGTATAAACGCAAGGCCGAATCCACCCAAAATTTACTAAAATCTGATTCTCGCAAGGATATCACAGAACTGCAATGGAGGTTTTTAGCCCCTTTTTCGGCTATTTTCATGGGGCTGCTTGGAGTGCCGTTGAGTCGCGCTTCACCGAGGCAGGGCAAATACGCCAAAATTTTCACAGCGACGGTGATATTTTCAGTCTATTACTTTACAGGGCTGATGCTGAGAAATCTTGTTGAGCAGGGCATAGTCCCCATTATTCCGGGGCTTTGGTCGATTGTTATTGTCTTGGGAGCCTTATTGGCATATTGGTTGGCGCCCTCGCGATTCACTCGAGGCATGTCCTAAAAAATCTCGGTTTCATACTCTCACACGATATTTTCTGAACAGAGGCAGCAAGTCGTCAATGGCGTATCTGACGGGTTTCACCATAATTTCATGAAAATTCTCAATCGGTATCTGGCAGTCAGTTTACTGAAAGGGTATTTCCCTGTGCTGGCAATATTTTTGGCGGTCTTCAGTTTAATCGTCTTTGTTGAAGAGCTGGATGACGTGGGTAAGGGTCGCTATACCTTTTGGAGTGCTGGTGAGTTTTTGTTGCTGACTCTGCCAACCCGGTTGGTGTTTCTAGCCCCGTTTGTGGCGTTGTTAGGGAGTATTATGGCCTTAGGAAGCCTAGCCAATGGCCGGGAACTCATCGCGATTCAGGCCGCCGGAGTTTCTCCCTACCAAATAGCCGGGGCAGTGATGAAGGTTGGGGCATGTTTTATTTTACTCGTGGGCTTTCTTGAAGAGGTGGTCAATCCCCCCTTGGACCAGGAGGCCTATTTTAAGCGATCAATGGCATTGTCGGATTCTGGGGCCTATAAGGGAAAGCAGGGTTTCTGGTTTCGTGAGGGAAGACGCTTTATTAGAATTCATCAGATTCGTTACGGAGAGAGTCCACAAGGCCTTGATATTTTTGAATTTAATGATGCCGGACAATTGGATTTCTATATGCATGCTCAAGAGGCAGAAATTGTCAATTCTCAGAAATGGATTCTGAGAAATATTAAAAAGCAGGTCATTCACGGATATAGTGTTTCCCAGGAGCAGATGGAGAGTCTGGAATGGGACTCTCCGCTTAAACAGAATGAAGTCCGGTTATTGACTCTTCCTTCTTCCACATTGGCCCCTTCCGAGCTTTACCAATACATGGAAATCTTAAAACGAAAAAAACAAAATTTTCTGAGATATGAGTTAAGCTTTTGGGACAAAATTTTTATGCCCTTGAATACCGGGCTTATGATCCTAGTGGCCATCCCGTTTGTTTTCGGTCCCTTGCGGATGTCTGCAGCGGGAAAGAGGGTATTCATTGGATCCCTGGTCGGTCTGGGGTATTATTTGATGACGGAAATTTCTAAACATATTGGCATTCTGTTCGGAGCCTCTCCTCTATTAACCACGGCCGCTCCCTTCCTCCTGTTGTCTCTTGTCACGTTTGTGTTGTGGCGGCGTTATCTCAATTGAAAAATAGTGGAAAGTCGGCATAGAGATCGTGCATGATCAACGGCTATTTCGTTCTCTGTGTGTCTGGTAATAGTCGATGATATGTATGAGTATCCCTTTGATGAGGTATAAGCCATGTTGCATACAAATTTAGGCATATGCCAGAGGGATTTGTTGGAATGAATGCCGATTGCAGGCATAGACGGGATTATGGTCGCAATCATATTTGTTTCCGTCAGTTATTATGGGAGAGTCGGTCGACTCTATTATTCTTTAATGTGTAAGGGGAATAAGGCGTGGTAGTTCAATGACTGTGTCCGCATATATTATCAATGATCCGAATATCCGTTTGTGGAATTTGACTTCCCGTATCCGGTATCAACGCATGTTAAGTCGATTGGGGGTTGGGAGTTTTCTCAATAATCTCAACGAACTCCCATCCGATCATTCGCTTCTGATTATTAGAGGGGATTATTTATTTGATGCGCGAATATTCTCCTTTCTCTTGAAGCAAACCAATGTTGTTTTGGAAGTTGAGGCTCAAACCGGATTATGCCCGGTTGTGGCTCATGTGGATTCCTCCTTGGCTTTCGCAACGTGTGATGGGATACAACGAGAACACACACGAAATGTTGCAAACCTACGATCTGTGACATTGCAGGATCTTTCAACGTCCTTTTCCAACGAATTGCGAAAAACTGATCATCCCTATGTGTTCCCCATTCGCGAAAATAACCGGGTGGCTTTGGAAGAACATTTATTCACGGGATCGTATAAAGGCGTCACTGATCTGGTGACGAAGTTTCTTTGGCCTGTTCCGGCTAAATGGGCCACCCGGCTTTGTGCGCTTTGGGGGATTTCGCCTAATCAGGTGACATCGCTGAGCCTATTACTTGTTATTGCAGCGGGAGTCTTGTTCACTTTTGGGCAGTTTTTCTGGGGACTTGTCCTGGGCTGGATCATGACATTTCTCGATACGGTGGACGGAAAATTAGCTCGAGTAACGGTGACCTCCAGTAAATGGGGGAATATTTTCGATCATGGCATTGATTTAATTCACCCTCCACTTTGGTATCTAGCTTGGGGAGTGGGTCTTACCGCATTTGCCCCTTTGCTCTCCTGGTTGACGGTGGAAACCACCATTGGAATCATTTTGATCGGATATGTATTGGGACGGATGGTTGAAGGAATTTTTCAATGGTGGTTGGGGGGATTTGTCATCTTTTGTTGGAAGCCGTTGGATTCCTATTTCAGGCTTGTGACGTCCCGATTTGGGTTTGGAGGCTGTGGCCATTTGGACGGTGGGCTCAACCCTGATTCTTATCGCGAGACTTCTTATGGCGGGTTGGAGGAAAGCCAGGATGGGTTCCCTCACTTCCTGGTTGGCTGAGATCGATCCAGTTAATCGAAATTCCCTGGCAGTCAGAATGTTTACCAATCCTCCGGTCACGATCAAATGATCTTTCATGCGGACTTTACACATCTTTTCGTCTTGCCCGTATTCCCCAGTGTCAAGGATTCCTATTTCATCTTTGCCGTCGCTTGAGGTCGGTTGGACTGGTCTACGATGCATGTGGGGATCCTTCATAATCCGTTGAGTGGTCGTAATAGGCGGAAGCCGGACCTTTTTCAAGAAATTTACAACAAATATCCAGAAGTAGAGCGGGCTGAGGTCAACACGCCTGCGGATATCCTCGAATCTCTGAAGACGTTTGCTCACCGTCAGGTTGATTGTGTGGTCGTCAATGGAGGGGATGGGACCATTCAAGCCACCATGGGGGCTTTGTTTCATCATCGTCCTTTTGCTGTCATGCCCCGGTTGGCTGTGTTGCCAGCAGGGACGGCCAATCTGATTGCGGGGGATGTGGGTTTAGGGAAATTTGCATCAAACACGCTTGACCAATTGTTGGTTCGGGCCGAATCCATGACTCCGAGATTATCTTTTGAAACGCGACCGGTTCTTCGTATTCGATTTCCAGAAAACCGCGAACCCCTGCATGGAATGTTTTTCGGGGCTGGAGCGATTTATCATGGGACCCGACTAGGTCTCGAAACCAAACAGTCGATAGGCCGGTTAGGGGAATGGGGAGCAGGGCTGATTCTGTTGAAATTTTTATTGGCGTTGGCCACCGGGTCCCGAAAAGGTTTGAATCCGATCTCGGTGGGTGTGGCAACTGGAGAATCAGCACCTCTCCAGCATGAGTATTTAGTCTTGCTGGTTACCACCTTGAACCGCTTATTTTTAGGGATGAAGCCGTTTTGGGGCAAGCAATCCTGGCCTTTACACTATACGAGTCTTCGAGTGCCGTACCGCTATTTGTGGCGTGCCTTACCAACCTTGTTTCGTGGAACGACGCATCCTTTAGCAACGACAGAACATGGCTATGACAGTGAAAACCTCTCCGAGCTTCGCTTGGTGTTTAACAGTGGATTCGTCTTGGATGGCGAAGTGTACGCCTCTTCCATGCCTGAAGAACCTCTAACCCTGGATTCTCCCGGCGAGCTGTCATTTGTCCGGTTGAAGACTGAATAACTGTTATGGACGGTTCTCTATCAGTCCTTAAAATCGTTAGCCAACCGAGCGCTCGCCCCATTCCTGCGTCCATTCAAGCAGCGGGAAATTTTCTGGCTCAAAAATACGGGCAGGCGGTTCAAGGAATCTTATTGTATGGCTCGTGCTTGCGGGCGGGAACGGATCAAGACGGATTAGTGGATTGTTATGTCATTGTGGATCAGTATACCTCGGTCTACCCGTCTATTTGGTTAGCCCTCCTCAATCGTTGGCTCCCACCTAATGTGTTCTATGGAGAAGTGAACCTGGAAGAGCGAATTGTTCGTATGAAGTATGCCGTGCTCTCGTTAGAGGATTTTGAGCGAAGTGTGACGCCAAAGTGGTTTCATTCATACTTTTGGGGGCGCTTCGCACAGCCGACGGCCGTGATGGCCTGTACCAGCCAAGCGATGAGTCAACGGATTATCTTAGGGCTGGGCAGAGCGGTTTTAACCTTTTTGGGGAACGTGGTTCCGCGAATGCCCCAACAATTTTCTGCCAAAGATGTATGGAGTATTGGTTTGGCCCTCAGTTATGGCGCCGAATTGCGTGCCGAATCAAAAGGGCGGATTGCAACATTGTGGGACAGTAACCAGGCCCATTATGAACAGGTCGCCCATGCAACGTTTTTAGCACATTTTCCAAAGATCAAGGTCATTCAGCGTGATGACATAACTATGTATGAGAGGGAATATTCCAGGTGGGATCACATCAAGAATCGAATAGCCTGGATTGTTCGAAAAGTGCAGGGAAAGGTGTTATCTGTTTTGCGGCTCATGAAAGCCGCCTTTACGTTCCAAGGGGGGGCGGACTACCTGATTTGGAAAATCGAGCGGCATTCCGGGGTGAAAATCGAATTGACTCCAGCCCAGCGGCGGCATCCCATTTTGGCCGGGCTCACGACATTCTGGCGTCTCTATCGCCAAGGGGCCTTTCGATAAGTAAATAATGTGCAGTGGGTGGTACTTTACACTCCTTGCTGTCCAAAAATGATTGGCATTCACTATTTCAATGC
>CAZBQO010000014.1:19287-28436 GCA_964494125.1 uncultured Nitrospira sp.
GCGTCTCTATCGCCAAGGGGCCTTTCGGTAACTAGCACATTAATTTTCAATTAAAATCTGGAAGTGCCGGGTTTCGGCCCGACAGCCGAGCCACTTTTGTTTCGGCAAAAGTGGCCAAAACCATTGACGCCCAGTCCGGCCAGATTAGGAGGGATGAACGCAAGGAGGGGGGCGGACCAACTCGCTGCGCTCAGACAAGGCCCGCCGAATGATAGGAGCGTTCATCCCAAAAGCCGGACAGCAGGCGTCGTTGTTAATTAGTGCTTGTGGTCAAATGCTGCCAAGAAAGTTTAAGTCGTAGCGGAAGATTTGGGATATGAAGCAATTGCTTAAAAAGGATGGACAAGTGAGATGACAAAAAATACTGAAAATGCAACACTCCCCTTGGAGAACTGTTAAGTTTTTGACCATCTCCAATAAACACAGGGGGTTGCAAGGGTTGATAGGCCAGGATTTTAACCTCGGACAAGAGCTTGAAGAGTCACGGAAATGTAACCGAATACGGTATTCTGTTACATGGATTCATCAAAGCAAGGTGGTCTTAATGTTGGAGATGAACCTTGATGGATGGATACATTGACGCGATGCATTATCTTTTGACCCCACTGCATACGCATATCGACTTCGGCTTCGGTGCGACAGGAGATGCCTTCTTAACTGCGGCTACGAAACTGGAAAGTGAGGGTTCACCTCGTCCAGGGGTCGGAAACCAGCACTTACCTATCAACTTTCTGAGACGTCATGCCCTTGAACTATTCCTGAAATCTGGAATCGTGATAATTCACCGAAAGCTCAAACTGCCGTATGGTGAGTTGCCACATAGCGGTGCTCCTCACGCCTTTGATGGGGGCAAATGGGTGCAGATCCATCATATTCACAGCGTAAAGCGCCTTTGGAAATACTTGGCAAGTTTATTCCATGAACACAAGGCCTTTTTCGATTCCATTGGACCCAAAGACTTGTGGACGTTCCCTCCCGAGATGGACACGTGGATCGAGGAAATTGAACATCGCGATCCTATAAGCACGTTTTTCCGTTATCCAACGCTGCGATCGCCTGATCAAGACATCAAGAAGGCATCAATGCATCCGGCGAACGAGAACGAGATTGCCAAGCGATTGGAGACAAGTAGCGAGGGCCCCAAACAATTCATTTTGCTGATGGAGGATGATCACAGAAATGTCACAGGAGCCTACTACTATGAGGGAGAACCACTCGCTGACTTCAATAGGACGCTAGAAGAGTGCGTAAACCTGTTCGGCGGCCTTCACGTAGCGATGCGAGTTGAGCTGTGCGGTGGTGGCTAGAAAAGAATGTAACCGAATACCCCATTCTGATATGTGGATTGGGATTTGGAGTCCTTCCTGCCACACTATTTAAACAAAAACTGAACTCTCCGTTTGCCCCAGGCCTTCGGTATAACGAATTTCATCCACTTTTACCATGATGTGATGGGGACTTTGGTTCCGACGCCTGCTGTCCGACTAGGGGGACGGGCGCTCTTTTTTCTTGGCGGGCCTTGTTTGAGCCCTTCGAGAAGACTCAGGCCAAGCTCCGCGAGTTGGACCGCCCTCTCGTATCCTGCGGCCGTCCTATCTGATGAGGTCGGACTGGGCGTCAATGGTTTTGGCTACTTTGCCCGGAAGAAAAGTAGCTCGCCTGCCGTGGCGAAACCCGGCAACATCGAAAATCGCTTGGCCAATGAGCATGACATGTCCCACCTAAATCAACGGATGTTGCGCTTTCACAAAGGCCAAGATGGATTCCCGATTAAAACCTTCGGGAATGACCGGGCGGAAAAAAGAATTAGCTTGAATGAATGAAGGAGGTAATGCCCTATTTCTTAGGGCCTACGAAAAAGCAATTACGAAGAATTTTTGGAGTGTTATTGGTCGCGGTTGACCATGTAGCAAGCGGTGATGGAGAGAGAGCGTTTGGCCATGCAGGCGGGGAACGGCTCAAGGTCCAGGGCCGCGGCTTCAACGTATTCCCGAGCTCTGGCAGTGGAGTAGGACAGAGAACCTTGTTTTTGCATTAATTGGATGATTCTCGCGACGTCCTCATCCTCAATGGCATGTGCCAAGATCTTTTCGGTGATCCATTGGTTGTCTTGAGGAGAACAAGTCTGGAGAAGGTGAAGTAGGGGAATGGTAATCATGCCCTGGCGAATATCCTGACCAAGGGCTTTGCCGAGCTTGGCACGGTCTGCGGAATAATCCAAGCGATCGTCAGCCAATTGGAATGCCATTCCAAGATGGTAGCCAAACCGATAGAGGGCGGCTTGTTCTTCTATCGAGGCACCTCCCACGATCGCCCCGACCTTACAGGAGGCAGCGACCAGGGCAGCCGTTTTATATTCAACAATTTTGAGATAGGCGGCCTCAGACAGGTGCGGTTGACTGTTGGCGCAGAGTTGAAGGACCTCCCCTTCTGCCATCTTTCGGCAGGCATCCGCTAAGGCTTCGTTGATACCATGGTTGTGAAAGGTGGCAATCAGGGCCATGGCCTGGGAATATAAATAATCCCCCACCAGAATACTGGCTTGATTGCCCCAGATTTTTCTTGCAGTGGGTTGTCCCCGTCTCAGATCGGCTTCGTCTAACACATCGTCATGTAATAACGTGGCCGTATGGATAAATTCGACGAGACTGCCCAGCAACAAAAAATCTTTTTGAAGAAATCCACAGAGTCGGGCACAGAGAATCAGGAGCAGGGGGCGGATGCGTTTCCCTCCGCTGGCAAAGATGTGCCCAGCGACGGTATTGATGAGCGGGGCATGCGATTCAAGGTGTGTGGTAATTTGGCTTTCAACCTCAATGAGGTCAGGCCGGAAGGCTTCCCACACATCCTCCATGGACTCCAGGTCTCTAAGGGCTGGTTCCTGATGCATGGCGGCGATACTAGGGGGTCGTCTGTGGATTGTCAAGCTGAACCATAGCTTGGAAATCAATCAGCATTTTTTTGGAAACCCGCATGCATGTGAGGGAAATATTGCGAAGCGGAAAATGGATCGTCTTGACAGATTTTTTGACCATCCATTAATCTTGTCGTTTACAATTTTGATTTAGACTTCCCTTTTCTTCCGTCGCTCTCCGGGACCACACAACGACACCATGGCCCATAGAGACTCTATTAAGGGGTAGCGTGCCTTAATCTCCTTTTTAATGATGGCCAACAATATTTTTAGGTGAAACGTGAAACAGGTGACTAATCAACCAGTGTGGAATCTCCCGGGATTGCCTTTAGTTCAAGGCCTCTACCATCCCGGAAATGAGCATGATGGCTGTGGAATCGGGTTTGTGGCCCATATAAAGGGGCAAAAGTCACATGACATCATAGAAAAGGGCCTGGAAGTCAACAAAAATCTCACTCATCGTGGAGCACAAGGGTGTGATCCATGTACCGGTGATGGAGCAGGAATACTCTCTCAGATACCCCACGAGTTTTTTCATCGGGTTGCGGCCGAAACTGGTGTCGACCTTCCTGAAGCCGGAGCCTATGGGGTCGGCATGGTATTTTTGCCGCAGGATGCCAGGACCAGGCAACAGTGCGAAGTCATCTTTGAAGCGATCGTACGTGAAGAGGGGCAACATTTTTTAGGGTGGCGGGATGTGCCGGCCAAAGAGGATCAAATCGGGGATCAAGCCCGACAAACGATGCCCGTCATTCGACAGTTTTTTGTGGCACGTGAATTACTGAATCCCATGCAGTTTGAACGCAAACTGTACGTCATTCGTAAACGAATAACCCGTGCCATTCGCGAATCAGCTCTCCCCGGGAAGGAATGGGTCTATATATCCAGTCTGTCCGGGAATACGATTGTCTATAAGGGGATGCTGTTGCCGGAACAGGTTGCATTGTTTTACCCCGATCTTGCGGATCCCACATTTACGTCGGCCCTGGCTCTCGTGCATTCTCGCTTTAGTACAAACACGTTTCCGACCTGGGCCTTGGCCCATCCCTACCGCTATTCCGTCCATAATGGCGAAATTAATACTTTGAAAGGGAATGTCAATTGGATGCGGGCACGACAGGGCAGGCTTGCCTCTGATCTGTTCGGGGATGATCTCAAAAAATTATTTCCCATCATTGATGATTCCACGCAAAGCGATTCGGCCTGTTTGGATAACGCCATAGAATTTTTGGTGATGGCCGGCCGGTCCTTGCCCCATGCCATGATGATGCTGATTCCGGAACCGTGGGTGGGCAATCCGCAAATGGATTTTGACCGGCGAGGGTTTTATGAATATCACGCGGCGGTGATGGAACCGTGGGATGGACCCGCGGCTGTGTGCTTTACGGATGGAAAGCTTGTGGGTGCCACCTTGGATCGCAATGGTCTGCGTCCCTGTCGCTATCAAATCACCAAGGATGATGTCGTGGTGTTGGCTTCAGAGGCGGGAGTCCTTCCGACTGATCCTAAGACCATTCGTATGAAGGGACGTCTGCAACCAGGTCGCATGTTTGTTGTGGATACCGTCCAAGGACGTATTCTTGACGACGAGGAAATTAAAGCCGATATCACCAAACGTAAGCCCTATCGACAATGGTTAACGCAATATCGGGTTTCCTTAGATGAACTGCCTGAGCCACTCAATGTGCCGCAACCCGATCACCCGACACTGCGCCAACGTCAACAAGCCTTCGGGTTCACCGTGGAAGAGTTGAAAATGGTGTTGATCCCTATGGCGGTCACGGGGGAAGAGCCCATTTCTTCAATGGGAACGGATACCCCGTTAGCCGTGTTGTCCGAACGGCCGCAACTTCTTTTTAAATACTTCAAGCAATTGTTTGCGCAGGTGACGAATCCTCCTATCGACCCGATCCGTGAGCATCTGGTGATGTCTCTTGTCACCAACATCGGGCCCAAACCGAATGTCATTGCAGAGATTCCAGAGGCATGCCGAAGGATCAAATTGCAGCAACCGATCCTTAGCAATGTCGACCTGCAAAAGATTCGCATGATTGGGGATCCTCACTTTAAAAGTAAGACACTGTCCTTGCTTTTTAAAGTTGCGGAAGGGCCTGAGGGCATGGCGGCCGCTCTTGATCAATTATGCCAGGAAGCCTCAAAAGCCATAAAGGATGGCGAAAAGTTTCTCATTTTGAGCGATCGAGGCGTCAATGCCGAGTGGGCGCCCATTCCAAGTCTATTGGGTGTTTCGGCTGTGCATCATCATCTGGTTCGAGAAGAAACCCGAACGGAAGTCGGGCTGATTCTGGAAACAGGTGAACCGCGTGATGTGCATCATTTCGCCTGTCTCATTGGTTATGGCGCCGGGGCCATCAATCCTTATTTGGTGTTTGAGTCCCTCGTGGATATGGAACGGGAGGGGTATTTTCCTGAAAGCGTGGATGCGGCCACGGCCGAATCAAAGTTCATTAAGGCCGTTAATAAAGGATTGCTGAAGATATTCTCGAAGATGGGGATCTCCACAGTCCAGTCCTATTGTGGAGCTCAAATTTTTGAGGCCATTGGCCTGAATAGCAAACTGATTGATCGGTTCTTTACCGGAACGGCTTCACGGATCGAAGGAATTGGTCTCAGTGAGGTGGGGGAAGAGACCTTGCGCCGACATGCGCTGGCTTATCGTCCGGTCCCCATGCGGCAACTAGATTTTGGTGGCGAAATTCATTACCGGATTCAGGGTGAGCACCATAATTGGAATCCTGAAACTATTTACAAACTTCAGCATGCCTCGCGTGCGAATGATGCCAAAGCCTATGCGGATTTTTCAGCCCTGGTGAATAAAGAGGATCAACGGCGCTCGAATCTTCGCGGACTGTTTGAGTTTAACTGGGCGGCCGAACCGGTCCCTCTTGAAGACGTGGAACCTGCCAGCGAAATTGTGAAGCGGTTTACGACCGGTGCCATGTCGTTTGGGGCAATCAGTAAAGAAGCGCATGAGACATTGGCTATTGCCATGAATCGCATAGGCGCCAAAAGCAATACCGGCGAAGGTGGAGAGGATCCGGAGCGATTTACACCTTTGCCGAACGGCGATTCCAAAAACTCTTATATTAAGCAAGTGGCATCGGGTCGTTTTGGGGTGACAGCGCATTACCTGGTGAATGCCAAGGAGTTGCAAATTAAAATGGCCCAGGGTGCCAAGCCAGGCGAAGGCGGGCAATTGCCGGGACACAAAGTCGATGAATTTATTGCCAAACTTCGCTATTCCACGCCGGGCGTGCAACTGATCTCTCCCCCCCCTCATCATGATATTTATTCTATCGAAGATCTGAAACAACTCATTTTCGACCTCAAAAATTCCAATCCTGAAGCTGCGATTTCCGTGAAACTGGTGGCCGAAGTCGGAGTTGGAACCGTGGCCGCAGGCGTGGCAAAAGCTCATGCCGATAAGGTCCTTATCAGTGGAGATTCCGGAGGAACCGGGGCGTCTCCGCTATCGTCCATTAAGTACGCGGGAGTCCCCTGGGAATTAGGTCTGGCGGAAACCCACCAGACGCTCGTGCTCAATAACCTGCGTGGACGAATTCGAGTGGAAACCGACGGCCAAATGAAAACCGGCCGTGATGTGGTCATTGCAACCCTTTTGGGAGCGGAAGAGTTTGGTTTTTCCACAGCCCCCCTCATTGTTGAGGGATGCATCATGATGAGGAAATGCCACCTCAATACCTGTCCGGTGGGAGTGGCCACCCAAGATGGGGAGTTACGAAAACAATTTACGGGAAAACCAGAGCATGTTGTGAACTTCTTTATGTTTGTGGCAGAAGAGATCCGTTCCCTGATGGCGAAGCTCGGATTCAGGACCATGCGCGAGATGATCGGACGGGTGGATAAGCTCAAAGTGCAAAAAGCTGTGGATCATTGGAAAGCCAAAGGATTGAATTTATCTTCGTTATTGGTGAAGCCGAATGTCGGCCCTGAAGTGGCCACCTCGTGTGTGCAAGCACAAGATCACGGTCTGAAAGAAATTTTAGATAATCAATTGGTAGAATTGTGTCAATCTGCCATTGACCGGGGTGAACCTGTTTCGCTGGATCTGCCTATACGAAATGTGAACCGGACCACCGGTACTGTTCTGTCAAGCCACATTGCACGCCGGTATGGGCCGGAAGGGCTTCCTTCCGACACGATTCGGATTAAATTTACCGGATCGGCCGGACAATCCTTTGGAGCATTTTTGTCGAAGGGTATTACGCTGACTTTGGAAGGTGAGTCAAATGACTATTTGGGAAAGGGTCTCTCTGGAGGGACAATTATTGTAATTCCCCCGAAAGGGGTGACGTATTTGCCGGAAGACACGATTCTGATCGGGAACACGTCCTTATATGGGGCGACTGGTGGTGAAGGGTATTTTTATGGCATTGCGGGAGAACGGTTTGCTGTTCGGAATAGTGGCGCACGGGCTGTTATTGATGGAACCGGCGATCATGGGTGTGAATATATGACCGGGGGGGTGGTGGTGGTTCTGGGGAAGACGGGACGAAATTTTGCCGCAGGGATGTCCGGAGGGGACGCTTATGTTTTAGATGAGGATGGACAATTCCCTGCACGTTTCAATATGGGCATGGTGGAATTAGAGCCTGTCGTGTCATCAGAAGATCAACAGACCCTTCGTGCGATGATTGAGGCCCATTTTCGCTACACCCAAAGTGTCAATGCCAAACGGGTGCTGGAATCGTGGGATATGATGTTGCCGAAGTTTGTCAAAGTCATGCCGAGTGATTACAAGCGAGTGCTGCAGGAACGGAAAACGGCTTTGGCCAAGGAGCATGCTCAACGGAAACGTGAGGCGGTGAGCCGTGGCTGATCCTCGTGGGTTTTTGAAATATAAACGGGAAGGGCCTCAACGACGGCCGGTTGCGCAGCGGGTTTTGGATTGGAAGGAATTATATGACCCATTTCCCGACGAAAAGTTAAAAGTTCAAGGGGCCCGCTGTATGGACTGTGGGGTGCCATTTTGCCAAAGTCCCGCCGGCTGTCCTGTGGAGAATTTGATCCCGGAATGGAATGATCTCGTGCATCGCGGGCGCTGGAAAGATGCCCTCAAAGCGCTTCATGCGACCAATAACTTTCCTGAGTTCACCGGGCGCCTATGTCCGGCTCCATGCGAATCGGCATGTGTGTTAGGCATTAATAGCGATCCGGTCTCCATTCGTGTCATTGAATGGAATATTATTGATAAAGGATTTGAGGAAGGTTGGGTCGAACCGGTGGTACCGGTTGGCTCTTCCGGGAAGCGTGTTGCGATTATCGGGTCGGGTCCGGCAGGATTGGCTGCGGCACAACAATTAGCCCGGACGGGGCATGAAGTGACAGTTTTGGAGAAGGCTGATCGGATTGGAGGCTTGCTTCGCTATGGAATCCCTGATTTCAAAATGGAGAAGTGGGTATTAGACCGTCGTTTGGAGCAAATGCGAAAGGAGGGTGTGACGTTTCAGACTGGCGTGTGTGTGGGTGTGGACGCCACCGTTCAGGACCTCCGTCATGACTATGATGCCGTGTTACTTGCCATGGGAGCTGAGCAACCGAGAGAATTGCCGGTTCCAGGGAGAGACCTTAAAGGCGTTCATCTCGCCATGGACTATCTGACCCAGCAGAATAAGCGAGTGGCCGGGGATACGGTTCCTGGAGAGCACATATCGGCTCAGGGCAAACGGGTGGTCATTATTGGTGGTGGTGATACCGGATCAGATTGTCTGGGTACCGCTCATCGTCAAGGGTGTCTGGAAGTCCATCAATTCGAGTTACTACCCCAACCGCCACCGACTCGGGCTGTGTCGACACCATGGCCCTTATGGCCGATGCAATTACGAACGTCTCATGCCCACGAGGAAGGGTGTGATCGTGAATGGAGTATTGCCACCACAAAATTTTCAGGGGAAAACGGACATCTGACTAGTTTGCATGCGACCCGTGTGAATTTTGAGAATGGGAAGGTGGTTCCTGTGCCGGGGTCCGAGATCAAGATGGATGTTGACCTGGTCTTGTTGGCGATGGGGTTTACCGGGCCGGTGAAGAACGGCCTGCTGGATTCTTTTGGGCTTCAATATGATCCCCGAGGGAATGTCGCCGTTGATGAACACTTCATGACTAATGTGGATGGGGTGTTTGCTACCGGAGACACGAAGCGGGGTGCGTCACTGATTGTCTGGGCAATTGCAGAAGGAAGAAGGTCTGCGGA
>CAZBQO010000015.1:0-12368 GCA_964494125.1 uncultured Nitrospira sp.
GAGGGCTTCAGCTAATGCGGCGCCCTCAATAGGATCCGTCGAGCTTCCGACTTCGTCCAGGAGTACAAGGATATCCCTGCTCGCTGGTTTCGCTGGCGTTCCGATATTTTTCAATAAGGCGATCATATTGAGAATATGGCCCGAAAAGCTGGATACATCTTTACTGAGATCTTGAGAATCCCCGATATCCGCAAACACCTGTCCAAACAGTGCGATCTTAGAATCGGGGCCACAAGTCGGGTGAAGCCCAACTTTCACCATCATTGCCAATAATCCCACCAGTTTCAATGACACCGTCTTCCCACCCGCATTTGGTCCAGAAATGATGAGAACGGTGGTATCGCCCTCAATACGAATAGAATTGGGTATGACGTGTTCCTTGGTCAACGCCAGGAGTGGATGCCTGGCTTGTTGCAGATCAATACAATGTTCTTGGGTAAGATGAATGGGAGAGCCATGCGTTTTAATGCTTAAGCGTGCTTTGGCCATGAGGCAATCGAGATCGGCCAAGCAGTCCAAATTTTCACGGATGGACCAAACATGTTCTGCGACACGACTGGACAAATCCTGCAGTATATGCCGTTCTTCTTGAGCCACCTGCAAGTCGGCAAATTTAATGGAATTATTTAATTCGATGAGATGACGGGGTTCAATAAACACCGTGGCTCCACTACCGGAAATGTCATGGACAATCCCATCAATCGCGTGTTGTCGTTCGGCTTTAATCGGAATTACGTATCGATTCTCACGTTCAGCAAAGTAGTGTCCTTGAAGAAGATCCTCATATTCTTGAGAAGCCAACATCCCTTCCAACTGTCGACGCATGGTTTGACGAAGCCCCTGACGTTTCTGTGTTAATTGATAGAGCTCAGGACTCGCGGATTCTCGCAGATGGCCGTTGCGATCAATGCACGAATCAATCACTTCCTTGATCCACATCAGATCTTGAAGTTCTTCACAACGAGCTCTGATCATCGGAAAGGAGGAGCCATGAATCTCCAGGTGGTGTCTGATCGTATGACCCAGGCCTACAACCGAAGCAATATCTCGAAGATCCGGACCGTCCAGAACTCCTTCTTTTTCAGCCCGTGCCAGCACATTTCTGATATCGGGAAACACCATGGAAGGCAGAGGATGAGCGCCTTCGAGGATATCAACCATTTCTGTGGTTTCTTGTTGTTGAATACGGGCAGTCTGAAGGTCAGCTGCGAAGACGAGCGAACGACAGCGAGCGGCCCCCATCGTGGAGGAGGCTTCATTGGCAAGGCAATCGATCAAAACAGGCCATTCCAAGACCCGTTCTGTGTGTTGAATCATGCTAGACACCTTTTATTTTAGCGTGTCAGTTCAAAAAGACGTTCCAAGCGGAACAAGCCTTGGATTTAGCGGTGAGATTTTCAAAAAAAAGGGTGAATAAAAAAATGTACTGGAAGGATATAAAAGCAAAGAGTCCCTGGCAAGTAACCTACTGCAAACGTAAAGACTACCCGAGAGGCCGGCGCAACGTTATTTTTTCATAGAATCAACGGAAAGCTTGAGATCTTCAATGGCCTTTTGAATGTTTTCCTTGATGTCCTGCCAAGCGGTTTCACTATTGTCACGAAGTTGCTCAATACGAGGAATGAGGGTATCTTGTTGCTTTTTGAAATTATCGAGTTGGGCTTGAAGTTTGGCTCGGGTTTTTTCTTGTAGCTCGATGCTTTGATCACGGAGTTTCTGAATTTGTATTTCTAAATCAGTAATTTGTTTATTCAAACTCTCCGTGGATAAATCGTCTCCTCTAGCTGCAACCGATCCTGTTTTCTTGCCAGCTGAATCTTCTGCCGAAACAAATGCCCCTCCGCTTCCCAGGAACAGACAGGCCATAATCCATCCCATTCCCAGCATAGAGGCGGCACTTCTGGTTTTTAGCAAAAAGGCTTGGTGCATATTGAATCCTTTCCTCCCAAAACCCTGTTTTTTCGCCTGCTCAAATTTGATGATTCTCATGGTTATCAAAGCAGAGGATTCCACAAAAATTCCATAGAAATTCACACGATGCCTTGCTCCAATGACAAACTTACCTTAGAATGCCCTCCCGTAAAATAAGGATCCATATGACTCAAGAAGACGCTCGCGCCTATCTCAACTATCTCCTTACCCTCCATCTACGCCAGGAGGAAGCCTTTGGTCCGTTAGGTTTAGCATTTGTCAAGGAGAACGACCTGAACAAATTATCCCTCCTTCCTGAGGAACAGTTTAATTTGTTGATGGCCATAGCGACGGTCTTCTCTGCTGAACCCAAACGTTACACCATGAAATTAGAATTACTGCAAAAAGCCTACCAACTTTTACCGCAAACACGCTACCACGATCCTGAATTAGGGCGGGACCTTGAGCATTTAATCAGAAAAACTCAAAGTGATCTTCATCGCTACAATGAAGCGATGAAGGTTGCCCGGGCACAATCTCCAGATCGACAAAGCTTAATTGTCGAAACCGATATCCCTGAATATTTTCTCGAAACCGCACAAAAGCGGGCCTCAGCTTATTATCAAGAAAAATATCGATTGACCAAAGAGGCAAAAACTGCCCAGCATTTCGGTGGAGCGGCGAAAAAGTTTGAACCGGACAATCTGGCGATCCATAAAGAATTTCCCGGTGCCTGCGCTCCATTTATCAATGCTCGGACGAATGCTTTTCATATTGTTTTACCCTTTGACTTAAAAATCAGTCGAAGCCCGGAAGATCCGTTGGAAGCTGGAATTCGAATTTTCTATGGAAAAATGGGATATTCATTTCCTCTGCGCTATGAGATGGGGAAATTATGCAGTTACCATGACGGCCAAGTGCTGGATGTGGATCTCCGCGATCCGAATCTTATCTTTTTCTCTGTATCGGGCATCAAGGACCCAGAGTTTATCACCCACGCCTCTCAAACCGACCCCTCTCTCCCACCGGAACTGGTCTACCCCATGGCCGTCTTAGAACACACCGGTAGTTTGGGACCCTTTATTCAGGTTAGTTGCAATATCAAGGTGTGGTTCGATGCCTCTATGGTTTCACTCCTAATCCAAGGTGCGCCGGATCTCCCCGATTATGGATTGCAAGGAGGAGCGGGCCTCATGACCAGAACGTACGCTTCCGATAAAGTTGAATCATATGTGCACAATTTATCTCAACCCTGGCAAGAAGGCTTGAGTTTTAACTTCATAAATCTCCATCTTCAATTAAGCCGTGGTATTGACAGTGCAGTTGTCCCCTGTGGAACACCGATTTTTTCAGTATATCCGGTGTTCAATCGACAGAGCTACCGCTTTGTCGACCGCCGAACAATGGACCAGGCTCCCTAGGGATCCATGGCTATCAGGTGAGTCCATGGGCTCATGCGATTCCCAAGATTATCCAACTCGACAAAACACCTTCCCTTCACACTCCGGCTGGAAATACGAGCCATGAATAGTGGTATGCCAGTCAAAAGGATTTGTCTTATCCTGACTTTCCTGCTCATGGCTGGATGTGCAGGTGGTCAATCCCGAACCGAGCCAATGATCCCTGATACAATTCAACAAGGCGTGGCTTCCTGGTATGGCCCAAGTTTTCATGGTAATCCGACTGCCAACGGTGAACCCTACGACATGTGGGCACTCACGGCCGCACATCGTACGCTACCCTTTGGAACACAGGTCCTCGTTCAAAGTCTGGATACCGGGAAATCCGTGACCGTTCGCATCAATGATCGTGGTCCTTTTATTCGGGGTCGGATCATTGATCTGTCCTATGGAGCTGCCCGGGAGTTGGCCATGATTGGAAGAGGAACGGAAAACGTCAGTTTAACGATCCTCGAATCGACAAACCCAGGTTCCAGCTATGTGTCGAAGGGAGGGTCTGGTAGGTATTGGGTGCAGGTAGGCTCTTTCACGACCTTAAACCAAGCGGTCGCCTTGCATGAACAACTGGCCTACCACTATCCCAATATACGATTGACAACTGTGGACCTTCCCTCCGGACAATGGCACCGTGTCCAGATTGGGACATTTCCCTCTCAGGAAAAGGCCGAAATCGTGGCGATAGAACTGGAAAAACAATTCGATCTTGACTCTCTTCTGATTCAAGGTAACTGACTGAAATAAAAGAGCTAATCTGAGAATTCATCCGGTATAATTGCCTTAAACCAATACCCTATGGTACTTTGGAGCCAATCAAGCACTGAGGGCTCAAAACCTCTCATCAACAATGAGACTTTTGGCCTTATTATGAATCCCTCTCATACTCTTCTGATACCAACTTCCTCCAAGACCAGACTACCAGATCTTGCAGCTAACCTTGCTGTAACGACATATCTTTGTCACGTCGGAGCTCGTTAAGCCCTCTATGGATTTTATCGCCGTCCTTATTTGTCTAGGACTTTCCGCCTTTTTCTCCGGCGCCGAGATTGCATTTTTTTCAATAACGGAAAGCCGGTTAAAAACCCTAGCCGATGAAGGCCATAAAGGGGCAAAACTTGCCCTGAAATTACGGTCAAATCCACAACGCCTTCTCTCGACAATTCTGATTGGCAATAATTTGGTCAATATTATGGCGGCCTCCATGGCAACCTTGATTGCCATCCGCATGTTTGGGTCTGAGGCCGTGGCTGTGGCAACGGGTCTCTTAACCTTTATGGTCCTGTTATTCGGTGAAATCGTCCCAAAAACGCTTTGTGCCAAATATTCTGAAACGGCCGTGCAATTACTGGCATACCCCATATATCTCCTCGAACAATTATTTTTTCCGTTCCTCTATTTCCTGGAACCGTTTATTTTAAAACTCACAGGTGGTCGGGGGTTAACCGTTCCGTTTATCACGGAAGAAGAACTCAAGATCATGCTCGATGCCGGAGGAAAAGCGGGGGTCTTGGAAACAGATGAAGTGAAAATGATTAAAAACGTGTTTGATTTTAATGACGTGACGGCTGAAGATGCGATGACGCCGAGGATCTATATGTTCGCCCTCGATGGCAATCAGACACTTGGAGAAGCACGGGAAGAATTATTTAAAGCGAAATATTCACGGATTCCCATTTACGAAGGAAATCCGGACAATATCACCGCCATTCTCTATCGCAATCATGCCTTGATGGAGCTGGCTCAAAGTCATACAAACCTCACCCTCAAATCATTGGCGAAACCGGCATTATTCATCCCCTCTACCAAAACGGCTGATGATTTATTGAGGCAATTCCAACAAGAAAAACGACATATTGCGATTGTGGTCAATGAGTTTGGGGGAGTGATGGGTTTAATTACCGTCGAAGATCTGTTGGAAGAAGTGGTAGGAGAGATTTTGGATGAAGGCGATCTTAGTGAAGAATGGATTCGCCGGACGGGGAAAAATCAAATATTAGTGGATGGGCGAACCGAAGTCCGCCGCATCAATGAATTTCTTAAGGTCGAACTCGACGAAGAGCAAAATACGATTAGCGGACTTATCCTCGAAGAATTAGGCCACATTCCTGCTGTCGGTGAGAAAGTTCAAACGGACAATTGCCTTTTAATTGTCCAAGAAGCTGATGAACGCTCTATCAAAGGTGTCCAAATCATCAAGGAAGAACCTGTTCCCGAAACGCCGCCCACCGAACCGTCTACGGTGTCTTCGGAATCCTAACAAAAACTTTCCCGTTGTATAAATTGTCCTGCTGGTAAATTTAATATCGTCTCCCCTGCTCACTCCCAGCAAAAAAAATTGATCTGTCCTTTTCTTGCAGCCCACTCTAGTTCATGATGAGACAAAACCTCATTAATGATTATTCGATAGAAACATTACTCGTTGGATGATGAAAATAGAGTGTTCCCGGATTGAATGAATAAAGAGAATTCATTTTCATTTAAAATTTGAACTCCTAATGTGGTGGCTCTGTCATATTTAGAGCCGGGGTCTTCGCCGGCTACGAGGTAATCTGTCTGTTTACTGACGCTGGAAGTGACACGTCCACCTAACTCTTCAATTTTGCGTTTCGCCTCCTCACGGGAATAACCGTTCAACGTTCCGGTTAGTACAAAAACCTTCCCCCTTAGCGGTTGAGCATGCGGCTCTGACATCCTGGCTTCCTGTTGAACCCGAACTCCCAATGACTCCATGTGTTGCCAAACCTTCAAATTACGGGATTCTTTAAAAAAATGAGTCACACTCGCAGCAATCTCTGGTCCGATGTCACGGATTTGCAGCAGTTCCTCTTCGGTAGCCTTCTTCAAATTGTCGAGTGAACCAAAGTGTTGGGCCAAAACTCTGGCGATATGAGTCCCCACATGACGTATACCGAGGCCAATCAGAAGGCGCGCGAAGGGAACCTCCCTACTCCGTTCGATTTCTCCCAAAAGTTGCCTCGCGGATTTGTCTGCAAAACCTTCTAATTGAAGAAGGTCGTCAACACCTAATGTATACAGATCGGATAAATCCTTGACGAAGCCCCTGTCGACCAACTGTGCTACTGTTTTTTTTCCAAGCCCTTCGATATTCAAGGCGCCTTTTGACGCAAAATGTTCAAGCGATCCCTTGAGTTGGGCTGAACATACCGTTTGGCCGGTACAATACAGAATTGGCCCTTCCTGAATGGTATGTGACTGACACACCGGACAGGACGTTGGCGGCTGAAAAGGAGCCCCACGCTCTTCACCCGGCACGGGCACTCGTTCCACCACATCTGGAATGACGTCCCCTGCCCGTTCGACTTTTACGGTATCACCCACCCTGACATCTTTGCGGGCGACTTCCTCCACGTTATGCAGTGAGGCCCGACTCACCGTCACACCACCGATTTCCACCGGATCCAATAGGGCAATGGGCGTGAGCGCCCCGGTCCGACCGACCGACATGGCAATCTCCTGAACTTTGGTCAGTTCCTTTCTTGGAGGAAATTTGAAGGCAATGGCCCATCGGGGACTGCGTGACTTTTCGCCAAGAGCCTTTTGCCAATCGAACCGGTCAATTTTGATGACGATGCCGTCAATTTCGAACGGCAGGACATCCCGTCGTTCAAACATTTCACGATGAAATTCCAGAGCTTCCTGGATGGAGGGGCAGTGCCGGCGAAATTGAGGGATGGGCAATCCCCAGGCCTCTAGGCACGTGACCGCTTCAAAATGAGTGCTGGGTCTCCTTGGCCCCGAGCTCATGAAATCGTAGCAGGTGATGGTCAGCGGGCGGGTCGCGGTAATAGCCGGATCCAATTGGCGTAATGTTCCGGATGACGCATTGCGCGGATTGGCAAAGGGTTCTTCCCCTTGTTCGGTTAAGCGTCGATTCAATGTGTGAAAATCCTGGAGCTTCATAAACACCTCACCCCGCACCACCACATGGGAGGGAAAAGTCCCGCCTTCTCTCAACTGTAATGGCAGGGCACGAATGGTACGAAGGTTGTGCGTCACGTCCTCCCCTATTGCCCCATTTCCTCTCGTCGCCCCTCGCACAAATATGCCATGGTCGTAAGTGAGGGCCACAGATAATCCATCGTATTTGGGTTCAGCCGAATAGCTCGGCTTTTGCACGTCTAATTCCCGGCAAACCCGCTGATCGAACGCCAATACGCGCTCTTCATCCATTTCCGAGTCCAAACTAAGAAGAGGAAATTCGTGTGTAATTTTACTGAATTGGGCAAGTGGCGCCCCCCCCACCCGCTGGGTTGGCGAATCGGGTGTCTTGAGGTCCGGGTATTGGCTCTCTAAGTCTTGCAGTTCTCGAAAGAGTTGGTCATATTCAGCATCAGAGATTTCCGGTCGGCTTCGAACATAATACAATTCATCATGTCGACGGATGGCGTGTTTCAACTTTTCAAGCGTTAGTTGGACCTTCGCGGATGGCACAGCACGAGACTGAGAAGCCTTGAAAGAATCCTCTCCTCCTGTCTCGTCAGGATTATTCTCGAATAAATTTGGCTGCATAACTTCGGATTTCGTGCCCATTTAACACATGAAATTGCCGTAGACGAGCAATCGTTTGCCCTGAAAACCGATGTAAGGGAATGGGCAGGAGCTTCCGGCCGAAGCGACGGGCCATCTTTCGCCAGGCCCACGTCAGCGGAACCGGAGAGACGACAGCCACAACGGGCTCTTGTGAATGGGCGCAGGCTCCCGCAAGCAATCGTTCTTCGAGCGAAGTCGCAAAATCGAAGAGGGGATTTTCCCATATATCAGGAATAAGGCGAGGCGGATACAGAAAAAGCGCGCCTCCATAGCATGCCTGTCCGATTCCTGGTCCGACCATGTTCGGCGAAAAGGGGGTCGCGTAAAAACTGAGGGTGGACTCTTCTTGATGTTCGGCATACCAGGTCGTTTGCCAGGAAAACTTCTGAGGATCAGCCGGCACCTCAAAGAAAAACACCAACGCTTCAATGGTTCCTCGCATGGGAGGAACCACTTTGACATGAATATCGCGCACAGATCGTTGTGGGGAAATAGCCCACTGGCGCAAGGTGGCCCGCAGATCAATTCCATCTTCCAGCGAGTTGTTGAATCGTTCAATCCTGCCTAAATCTGCCCCCAAGACCTGTCGACTATGCTGTCGAACATGCGCCGCAAAAGATTCAATGCGCTGATCTTCCGGAGGCCAGGAACACTGGCGGTAAGGATTCCATTGTTGTGCCCAAGTTTGTGTTTTGGGCCGTGAGGGATCGGGCCGGAGGGTGACACGGCGCCAAACCAAAGGGTCTCCTTGCAGCCGATTCACAGCCTGGAGGATGTTGCCCCCAGGGTCTTGAAGTTCGCCGATTCCCATCAACACACCAGGCCTGGTATCCAATACGGATGGTTGAGTTTGGTAGTCATAGGTTTTGGCGGTTTCCAATAACCTGAGGGCAAATTCATCTCCAGCCATTTGCTTGGCAGCGAGAACCAAGGTATACAAATCCGGTTTAAGCCGATGCTCGAGGAGTGTCAGGTTCCGCACATATTGAAAATAGCGTTGCAATAATTGTGGGGTGACCCAATTACTTTCGTGCGCAATAGTCGTGGAACGAGACGCCAGCCACCGGGCCCGAGCTTCCAGAACCAGTTCTTTGATGCCATCAATAGCCAAATGCGTGTCGGCTCGGGCTTCTTCCCGTCGTTGTTCATAGAGATGGGTGACATAGGGTAATTCGCTCAACGCAAAGTAAAGGGAAGACGGCTCGACCTTCCACCACTCGGGAAGACTTATGTTCTGCTCGGGTGAAATATACGGCATCCGCTCGTGATAGGCCTGACGCAACCAGGGCCAATCCGTCATTGGGCAAAGAAAAAGAATGGCCGAAAAGTCCAGTTCGAGTTCATGAAGTCGAAAGGCCATCCAACGAATGCGTTCCCAACGAGAAGATCGGTCTTGAGGAGGCGGCAAAAAAGGCATGGTGGCAGCAGAGAAGGCTGCCAAAGGCACAGCCTTTAAGGTATAGGGATCAGGCCCGACCCAGGAGACGGGATGGTAGCGTCGGACCTCACGATCAACATAGGCTCGCGGGATCATTTCCGACATGGCTGATCGAATCCCCATGATCACCGGTTGGCAGGGATCAACCGGCACATAAGAGCAGCTCGAGGTTCCATCGTCATGGTGTTCTGGAAGAACCACCAGACTGATAACAGGCAACTGGTCAATCCCCTTTTCTACAAGGGCTTGCACCGATGGTGGGAGAGGAAGGACCACACAATCAATGTGGCGGGACACAATAATCTCGCGGACGACATGAGCCATATCTCCACTTCCATGCACGACCGGCAGGACGTGAATATTAGAAGAGAGGGCAAAGATCGTGTCTGGGGTCAACGAGGAGAGAGTCATGGTGCGTCCTGGAGGAAAAGCTGTGGGGCTTCCACACTCAAGAATTAGAGGATGGGCCGTGCATCAGGGTCACCAAGGGTTACAGGTCCGAAGTCCTACTGGTCAGGGTGCAGGGGATGATCCTCTTCAAAGAAGAAATCTCCCAATCCTTTCGGGAGAGCATGCCCGTGCAATGTTTGGGACCGGCGTTTCGCTAACACCTCCAGATCTTGTGCTTCTTCTCCCAAAACATTGATCAGGGCTTCCCGCCAAGCCGGGTCACGGGCCACGGGATGGTGAGGGTCTTGGGCCATCCGTTTCATCGCGTATTGCACCATGTGCATCCCGTCCCGAATGGAGAACGGGAGATCCAGTTGATGCGCTTTTTGAAGAAAATTCACCGTGAGCGTGATTAATTCCGCAGATGCAAACGGGAGGTGATACCGCAAAATGGCCAATTCATGTTCCTTGTTAGGGAATTCAACTTTCAACGTTGGTTGCAGGCGAGACAGGATATAATCCGGCACCTCATAGGTCGAGGCATCTTCATTCATCGTGACACAACATCGAAAATTCTCATGCGCATGAATTTGAACACCCGCCACGACCGAATCGACCGAGCGTCGATGATCAAGCAAGGAGGCAAGGGAGGCCCAACTCTTTTCATTCATCCGGTTGCCTTCATCGAGAAGACAGACATTGCCGGTCACCATGGCTGTGACTAAGGGAGAGGCTTGATAGGTAATCGTGCCTCCCTCAGAAATGACCGGGGAGACAAGAAGGTCTTCTGGTCTGGTATCCGCCGTACATTGATAAATGAAGAGTTCCTGCTTACGCTCCTGAGTGGCCGCCATGGCAAGTGTGGTCTTCCCCACACCCGGTTGACCGATAATTCTCGGTGATAAAGGCACATCTTTTTCATCAACGATAAACCAACAGGCGAGAAGCTGACGTAAAATTTCTTGATCGCCCATCCAGGCTTGTGTGTGTGTGAGGGGACAGGCCAGGCGAAGCGCAACCTGCCCGATATGGATAACCGAAGGATTTGCAGAATGTGAAAATGGAGAGGTCATAGAAAAGGACGAAGGCAAATGGTAAGTGAAATTATCACAGCCATTTTTCTATGGTCAATGAATCGTGGTGTTCGGTAACTTCTGCCGGTGTGCAAAATAGTTGTTTGACATTATCCCTATTCCGAATTATTGTGTAGCAAAAGGTGACCAGATGGTGGAGATTTTCGCCTTCTCGTTATTGACCATTGTCCCTAAGGGAGGGATACATATGAACCTCAGAGGAGGAATGCGTAATATGGTGCAACCATTGTTCGGGGGACATCAAGAATATCCCCAATCATCGGGCTGGCTTGGATACCTAAAAATTGTAGCTGGCGTCTTGGTCTGTAGTGTAGCCTTGACCGGATGCGTCAGTACGGAAAAGTTCGAAGCCGAGAAGGCACGTGCGTTAAATTTCCAAAGGCTTTTAGCGCAAGAAGAAAAACGAACTGGTGAATTAAATGTGAAGTATCAAGACACGCAACGACAAATGGGGTCATTGGAATCGCAAAACCGGGACTTAAATGCCGAATTAGAAGCGCTGCGCGACCAATTGAACCGTTCCCATGACGAACTTTCGCGTGTAAGAGAGGGAGGGATGGGAAAATCGGATGATCTGAAACTGTCCGAACCTTCGATCTCCGAATTTGGGCTGAATGATCTTGACTTTAAAGATTCAGATATGACGAAACTTGATTCGGACTTGAATTTGGGGGATAGCATTCCTTTGGATTCACCGAGTATGGATACAATGGGAAGTCATGATGAAGGGTCGCACATTGTAGCGAAAGGCGAGACCCTCTACCGGATTTCCAAAGAGTACGGGGTGTCAATCAACGATCTCAAAGCCTGGAATCAGTTGACGGATAACACCATTCACGTTGGACAAAAGCTTATCGTCAGCGGTCAGTAATTTCCCCTCTATTTATTCTTCAAGTTAAGGTCGGAATCCCAAGGAAGGCCGCTTCCTTCGGTTCCGGCCTTTTCTTATTCTTCCCTCGAGAAGACGTGTGTCTCACTGGCACTTTCGTTGACACCTCATAGGCCATATGCTACCGTCAAATCCATGAAAAATGCTTATTATTCAGTGAGTTTTGATGAATTTTGCCAATTCGCCTCACAAGGAAACCTCGTCCCCCTTTATCGAGAAATTCTGGCGGATTTCGAGACGCCTGTGTCGGCATTTTCCAAAATTAATACGGGAGCCAATGCCTTTTTATTTGAAAGTATCGAAGGGGGAGAAAACTGGGCACGATATTCCTTCCTGGGGAGTCACCCTTCCGTCATGTTGTGGGAGGAAAACGGCGAAGTGGTCACCCAAAAAGGCCGGAAACAGCACCGCGTCCCGCTGCAGAGCAACCCCTTGGACCATATTCAGAATACCATGGCAGAGTATCATCCGGTTGTCGTTCCCGGTTTGCCCCGATTTGTTGGTGGTGCAGTGGGTTATTTGGGTTATGACATGGTCAAGTCTTTTGAGCCGGTTCCGTCTCGAGCGAAACCCGGGATAAAAACTCCCCTCTTTGCGTTTTGCATTACGGACACCTTACTCATTTTTGACAATGTCGC
>CAZBQO010000015.1:12468-27501 GCA_964494125.1 uncultured Nitrospira sp.
CTCGTGGGATCTTCTCCGGAAATTCTTGTGCGATGCGAAGAAGGCAATATTGTGGTGCGACCCATTGCCGGAACCCGTCCGCGTGGCCAAACGCCAGAAGCTGACAACGCATTGGAACAGGATCTCTTATCCGATCACAAGGAATTAGCCGAACATGTCATGTTGGTGGATTTAGGCCGCAATGATGTGGGGCGAGTGGCCAAAGCCGGAACAGTCAAAGTTGAACGGTTCAAGAACGTTGAACGGTATTCCCATGTCATGCACATTGTGTCTCAAGTCAAGGGAGAATTAGATCCGCAATACACCGCCTATGATGTCATGAAGGCGTGTTTTCCGGCCGGGACCGTGTCCGGTGCACCGAAAATCCGAGCCATGCAAATCATTGAGGAGTTGGAACCCACTCGTCGGGGACCTTATGCGGGAGCGGTCGGATATTTTAGTTTTTCCGGAAATATGGATACCTGTATCAACATTCGTACGGTCGTCGTTCAAGGACAAAAGGCGTATATTCAGGCCGGTGCCGGAATTGTCGCCGATTCTGACCCTACCCGTGAATATGAAGAAACTCGAACAAAAGCCGGCGCCATGATGAGAGCCATTGAAATGGCCGAACATGGTCTAGCATAAAAAGGCTTGAGAAAAACCCTATGATCCTGGTCATCGACAATTACGATTCGTTTACCTACAATCTTGTCCAATATCTTGGAGAGTTGGGAGCCGATCTCAAGGTTTTTCGAAATGATGCCCTCACTATCGATGATATTCACCGCCTGGCACCTGAGCGAATATTAATCTCCCCCGGCCCCTGTACGCCTAACGAGGCGGGCATTTCTGTTGCGATCATCAAGCATTTTGCCGGCCGTCTTCCTCTATTTGGTGTCTGTCTCGGGCATCAATCCCTGGCCTATGCTTTTGGAGGTCAAATTATTCGAGCCCCCAGGCTGATGCACGGGAAAACCTCCATGGTCCATCATGACGGAAAAACAATTTTTGAAGGCCTCCCGAATCCATTTGAAGCCACCCGATATCATTCCTTAATCGTCAAGCGTGAAACCTTGCCCACGGACTTTGAAATTTCAGCGGAAACCGTAGAAGGCGAAATCATGGGACTTCGACATACCCCAACCGGAGCAGAAGGCGTGCAATTTCACCCTGAATCGATTCTCACCACGGCAGGGATGGATCTTTTGCGGAATTTTTTATTATTACCCGTCTGCTCTTCAACCGACCACTAAATCCAAGACTTCCCAATCATCTGTCCATGAGCCTGCTCACATGCCCCTACTCAAAGACCACATCGCCAAATTAGCCGAGGGTCTCGACCTCTCAGAAATCGAAGCGGAAGAAGCCATGCGGGAAATCATGCAAGGAGGAGCCACTGAGGCCCAAATTGCAGCCTACTTAATGGGGTTACGCATGAAAGGCGAAACGATCGATGAAATCACCGGATCAGTCCGAGCCATGCGCGAACGGGCGATTCGGATCCCAATTGCCGATCCTCAGGTAGTGGATACGTGTGGAACCGGTGGGGACAAAAGCCACACGTTCAATATCTCGACGGCTGCCGCCTTTGTCGTGGCTGGAGGGGGGATGACGGTTGCCAAGCATGGAAATCGCTCCGTGTCCTCTCAATCAGGGAGTGCGGACGTGTTGGCGGCCCTTGGCGTGAATATCGACTTGTCTCCTGAAAAGGTTGCCGATTGCATCAATGAAATTGGCATTGGGTTTCTCTTCGCACCGCTTTATCACGGAGCCATGAGGCATTGCGCCAAACCTCGGTCGGAGCTGGGCATCCGTACCTTGATGAATATCATGGGACCGCTGGCCAATCCGGCACGAGCCACGATTCAGATTCTGGGAGTGTATGATCCAACCCTCACCGAAAAGTTGGCTCAGGTTCTAGTAAGGTTGGGCACACAGCATTGCTTTGTCCTTCATGGGATGGACGGTTTGGATGAAATTTCATTAACCAGTCGCACGGGGATTGCTGAAGGAAAAAAAGGACGAGTACTGAGCTATTCCATCGGGCCGGAAGATTTCGGTCTTCACACGGTTACGCCCAAAGAACTGTTGGGAGGAAACCCGGAAGACAATGCCCAGATCATTCGCGATATTTTTCGGGGACGAAAGGGTCCCAAACGGGATATTGTGTTGATGAATGCCGCACCGGCCTTTATCGCCTGCCAGAAAGCGACCTCGTTGAAAGAAGGATATGAAGAAGCCGGTCGTGTGGTGGACAACGGAGCCGCATTCGAAAAGTTGGACAAACTCATTTCCCTGACCAAAAAGTTGGCGGCATGATTCTTTCGCGTATTCTCGAACATAAAAAAGCCGAATTGCGTCGAAAACAGAGTCGGGGGTACCTGGCTGAACTCAAGGGCCGCATTGTTGATCGAACTCGACCGCTGGGTTTTATTCAAGCACTAGAGGCAGGATTGACGTCGACAGCTCCGGCATTAATTGCCGAAGTCAAAAAAGCTTCGCCCAGTCAAGGCCTGATGCGACCGGAATTTCACGATCAGTTTGAGCCGGTGACCATCGCCTCTCAATATCGAGAGCATGGAGCAAGTGCCTTATCCGTCCTCACCGATCAGGATTTCTTTCAAGGGAACTTGGAGTATTTGCACAATGTCAAAGAGGCGGTTCACCTTCCCACGCTCAATAAAGAATTTATGGTTGAGGAGATTCAATTTTATGAAGCGCGAGCCTATGGAGCGGACTGTGTGTTACTGATTGCGGCCGCGTTGGATCGATTCCAGCTTGAAGACTTTTTTACAGTTGCCCAAGAGTTGTCGCTCGATGTGCTCATTGAAATCCATAATGAACGGGAATTAGATACCGTCCTTGAACGTGTGCCCTTGGCCAGACTGATCGGCATCAACAACCGGGATCTCAAAACCTTTCAAACTAATTTGAGTGTCACCGAGCGGCTGGCCAAACGTATGCCGGCGGACAGACTTATTGTCAGTGAAAGTGGGATCCATAACCGTGAGCATGTTGTGCGGGTACTGGAAGCCGGAGCCAAAGCCATGTTGATCGGTGAGTCGTTATTGCGCGCAGACTCGATTCAAGCCAAAATTCATGAATTATTACATCCCCCGCCATCTCCAAAACAAGAAGCATCCACCACTCGTTGGGTCTAGGATTCGATGGCGGGATGACTCTCGACTGTACTTATTCTCTTTTGCGAAAGACAGGTCAAATTCTTAAGAAGCCTCTCTAGACAAGAAAAAAATGAGCCTGAAGCCATATACCGTGGTGCTTACGAACCTCCCCAACAAACGGCGAATATTTCCATGTCCCCTAAAATAAAAATTTGCGGCATCACGAATCAGAAAGATGCCGAATTCGCAGTTCAGGAAGGGGTCGACGCGTTGGGTTTTGTGTTTTACGCCCAAAGCCCTCGATATGTCCAGCCTGCTATCGCCCAACATATCATTGCCAGCCTTCCCCCTTTTGTGGTGACGGTGGGTGTCTTTGTCAATCACGATCTCGATATGGTGAAGCGCGTATTTGATGACTGCGGATTGAGTCTGGCACAACTTCACGGTGACGAATCTCCAGCTTTCTGTGAATCGTTACAGCGTCCGGTGCTACGCGCCATTCGGCTAAGGGATAGAAGCAGCTATCTCGCATTGGCAGAATGGAAAGGACGGATAGGCGTGAGAGGATTTATCATTGATGCATTTTCTCCTACCGCATACGGAGGAACCGGGCACACGACCGATTGGTCACTTGCGGGCGAAGTAGCCAAAGCCGTTCCCATGCTGTTGGCAGGAGGATTAACTCCTGAAAATGTTCAAGAAGCGATTTGCCAAGTGCAACCCTATGGGGTTGATGTGAGTAGTGGTGTGGAACAAAGTCCTGGGCGTAAAGATCCGGCCAAAATTCGTGATTTTATCCAATCGGTTCGTCTTGTGTGTTAGCCATTCCATCGCTATACTCTTTTCTTTTTACGTCCTCTTTCAGTAGAACATTGCATGGCAAACATACCTGATAAATACGGGCGCTTCGGGCAATTCGGAGGCAAGTATGCTCCGGAAATCCTGATGCCCGCTATCCATGAATTGGAACAGGCGTATCGTGCGGCTAAGAAAAGCCGGCCTTTCCAGCAGGAATTGCTGAATTGCTTGAAACAATTTGTCGGTCGTCCGACTTCACTTTTCTTCGCCGAACGGCTCACCAAAACACTTGGTGGAGCCAAGATTTACCTCAAAAGGGAAGACCTCTGTCATACCGGTGCGCACAAGATCAACAATACCGTCGGGCAGGCCCTGCTCACCAGACGAATGAAAAAGAAACGCGTCATTGCCGAAACTGGTGCCGGCCAGCACGGAGTAGCGGTGGCTACTGTGGCCGCCATGTTCGGTCTGGAGGCCGAAATTTACATGGGCACCGAGGATATGGAACGACAGGCATTGAATGTCTTCCGAATGCGGCTACTTGGATCAAAAGTGACGGGGGTGAATTCCGGAAGCCGTACACTCAAGGATGCCATCAGTGAAGCGATGCGTGACTGGACCACCAATGTAAGCACGACTCACTATTTACTTGGATCGGTCCTGGGCCCCCATCCGTACCCCATGATGGTTCGGGATTTTCAATCCGTGATTGGTCGAGAAACCCGAAAGCAAATCCTTGCACTGGAAGGTCGTTTGCCTCACTGTCTTGTCGCCTGTGTCGGCGGTGGCAGCAATAGCATTGGATTATTTTATCCGTTCGTCAAAGATACTCAAGTCAAAATGGTCGGCGTGGAAGCCGGCGGGTACGGGATAGAAAGCGGGAAACATGCCGCGCGCTTTGCAGGAGGGAAACCCGGCGTTTTGCATGGCACGATGACCTATCTTCTCCAGAATGAGGACGGTCAAGTCAATCCCACCCATTCAGTGTCTGCCGGATTGGACTATCCGGCAGTCGGTCCTGAACACAGTTACTATCATGATACCGGACGAATCCGGTACACCTCCGCAACGGATGCTGAAGCCTTAGCCGCGTTCGACTTACTCGCCAAGGAAGAAGGTATCATTCCCGCACTAGAAAGTGCCCATGCCGTTGCCGAAGTCGTCAAGCTGGCACCCACAATGAAAAAGTCACAGATCTTAATCATGAATCTCTCCGGGCGCGGAGATAAAGATGTTCAACAATTAGCCAAAATGCGCGGAATTCCTCTCTAGGAGAGGGCATACTCAGTGGCCAGCGAATCACCGGACCAGGAAGGCCACTAGGTCTTCCGGCACATTTGAAATGTTCTGATATGAGCAATCGCGTTCAAGCCACATTTGCACAACTCCACTCCAAGGGTGAAAAAGCCCTTATCCCATACATCATGGCTGGCGATCCGACCTTAGCGATGACCGAATCTCTTGTATTAGCGTTGGAACAGGGTGGTGCCGACCTGATCGAATTAGGTGTGCCATTTTCGGATCCTATCGCCGATGGTCCGGTGATTCAACAAGCAGCAGAACGGGCCCTCCAATCAGGGACTACCCTTAAAAATATTCTTGCCACTGTCGCCAACCTGAGAAAAAAGACCTCTATTCCCCTTATTTTGATGACCTATTACAACAGCCTCATGGCCATGGGGATCAAAGATTTTTGTGCCAATGCCGTTGACGCGGGCATCGATGGACTCATCGTGCCGGATTTGCCTCCGGAAGAATCTGACTTTCTTTATCACACCACTCAAGCGGCGGGAGGACCGGTGAGTATTTTTCTGCTTGCTCCCACCAGCACGGCGGAACGACGACGTGCTGTGATCCAGCGATCACATGGATTTATTTATTATGTCTCTCTTACCGGTATTACCGGTGCAAAGCTGACCGATCTCAGCCTGGTGTGCCAAAGCGTCCAACAGCTTCAACGAGCCTCACGAAAACCTGTGGCAGTGGGATTTGGAATTGCCTCTGCCGAGCAGGCCAGAGAGGTTGGACAATTTGCGGATGGAGTGATTATTGGAAGCGCCCTGGTTCGATACATCAGTGAACACCATTCCGCCAAGACTTTTCTCACCGATATACAGGGCATGGCCCAGCAATGGAAATCCGTCCTCATGCCCGTCACAGCAAAATCGTCGGCCATCCGTAGCCAAAAGGCATAAGGTCCCCTGACCTTCATAAATGCTGACTGGGGTTCAAATAGCACCTTCAAAGGTCATGATCGACAGAGTCATTCCTGATGGTCGGCGGCTCTCACCGCCGTCTCGGAACTGAATCACCCATTTCCTCATCCCGGCAGGGATCAATCCGACGCTGGGGGACTTCATGAACTTCCTTAAAAATAGGAAGGTGAGACGGCTCCTACCAGAAAAAATACCGCAAAGTTTCCACTCGAAGGTCAGCAGGGAAGGGGGCAGTCAGTCAGGCGCGCCCTGCATCTTTCACTAATTCTTCACCGCTTCGACGTTCAATTCACCGGTTAGAGGGAAACAAGGTCAACGATTGAGGGACTTCCACCAATGGTGGAACCATCCAACTATCCTACTTGGCCTTTCACTATACAGCCGGACGAACCGCCCCATCCTCGTTTGATAGGTTGGCAAACTCCTGGGCCAATGCCTCAGCCGATCTAGTCGTAGGGCAGTCTGCTCTATTAAGTCGAACTCCATTGCGTACCTGCACACGGACAACCCTGTGATGAGGACCCTTGGGACCGAACCATTTTGCATTCCATGATGATGAGGCCTAGAACAATGAACCGGTAGGTTGCTGTCGCATCGCCCTATTTCATTTGGCTCTCTTTTAGAGAAGAAGAAAATATCTGTTTCCCTCCTTTTGTTGATTTCCAGGGAAAATCCAGCAAATCCTTTTTACCTAGCCCGGGCAGTCCTTGCCCGGTGTCAAAATCCCCACAGCACAAAAAAGCTAAAACTCACCTGATTTTCAAGCATTTTATCCATTTCATTTCAAAAATTTCTGGCACGGTTCTTGGTCTATTGGAAGGCAGACACATGCCAAAACGTCCATAATTAACAAGGGGTTGTTCATGGGTGAAACCGAATACTTAGACAAGGAAGATCAAGAAAAAGCGGTGGAAATTCGCATTGAAGATGTCATTTATCGCTCAGATGAAAGCCCGGCGGTCGTGCTGGCGATCAAACGCACCTGTTCCCTGAGTGGTGAATGCAAAGTCGGACATGTCACGTTGGGACATGAAAATACCCTTCGTTTGTATCTAGAAACCTAATCACGCATTTACTTTCTTCAATACTTTCTTGCTTTACGCCAATTGATCAACTCAATGGTCTCATCCTGGTTTCATGTTCACATCTCCAAGGGTTCTGGCAAAGCGATACCCCATTGATCAGAGAGCAACCGGCAAAACACTCAAGTCTCAAGGGTTTTACAAGAGTCGACCAGGCCACTCCCAGGAGACTCACCGCTTATCCCCTCTCTCGCTTTATTTGTGAATCTCGATAATTTCAGGAGTAAGGCCGGTATCCGTCACATGAAGACGGGCCACGGAAATCGGGAGAGTGAATCGACGAGGGCCGGCACTGCCAGGGTTGAGGTAGAGAACTCCCTTGCGTCTCTCGGCAGAGGCACGATGGGAATGCCCAAAAATGACCGCAGATAATTCCGAGGCAACCGGATCTACATCCAAGTGATCCAGTTCATGCACAACATAGAAAAAATACGATTGATGTTCGACGACATTCGTCAGGGGAATTTTCGCAGCCCAAGGGTCCTGATCATTATTCCCACGAACAGCAATCACCGGAGCGATGGCCTCCAGTGTCTTCAGGACGTCAGGGCTTCCGATGTCTCCGGCGTGAATAATCAATTCCGCACCGGCCAAAGCCCCAATTACTTGAGGGCGCACCAGCCCGTGCGTGTCAGAAATAATCCCGATCATCTTCTCTCCCTTATTCCATACCCTCATCCTGCGAATCAGGATTCTATTGTCGGTGGACCACCCGTTTTAAAAAATTCCCCGTAATGGCGTTGGCCGCACTCCGGACAAAACCCATGGGTAAATTGGGCATTAGATCGATCACTAATAAATCGTTCGAGCGGTTGCCAGTTATTGTTGTCGTCACGAATCTTTTTGCAAAAACTGCAAATAGGAAGACAACCCTCCAATACGTTCACTCTGTTGGCTAATGCTCGTGTTTGCATAGCGGTTCGACTGACAAGGAATGCCGCCCCGCCAAGAACAAGGATTCTGATCACCGTGTTAATGGAGGCATCTAATACGGTGAGGGAAACCGACCAAAACTGTATATTAAAAAGTAACCTGATAAGAGACAACGTCACGGCAAATGTCAGCCCACAGGAAAATCCCCTATACCAGGAGGCGAGAGACACTGGAATAAGATACAAAATAGGAAACTGAATGGTTGGACCTGCCAGGTAATCACCAAGCAAAATTACGAGGGCCAACGCACTCAAATAGCCTGGAAATAATGGTGAGTGTGTGCAGGCGTCCTTCCAAAAACCTGTCCTGGAAGAAAGAGAAGGGAATGACTGAAAAGGCGGCATAGGCCAAAACAGATTTTGGTAAAAAAACTCTTTTGAATTATCATAGCATAAGTGTCATATGTCGAGTATGGCGTTCTGAATCCTATTATCCTGCCCGCCCCGCCCCTTACCTGGAGGAACTTGTGTGACAGTGGATGGGGCAACCCACGGACAAACAGGTCGTTCTACTCGGGCAACAGGAAAAGAACTGTCTCTCCTCCGGGAATCTGACCAGCCAGTTTGTGAACCGCATTAAAACTTTCATGGCTCATCAGTCGGATTAGCTTTTCCTGGAAAGGTACCTGAAAGAGATCTCTCCATTCGGGAGTCTGTGTTCATCAATCCCGTATGGGATATCCGGACAGTCATGTGTGGATAGCGCTTATCCCTGAAAATGGTATAGTAATAAATATACCGGTCACGGTTATAAAGGCTGCGGCGCATTGTCGCAGCCTTTTTTATCAGGCAACGACCATTATGAGGAATCACGTTCCATTCCTCGGTTGGATTATGTTTTCCATGGACCCCCGATGCGAATAACACGTCCGGAAAGGTAAGAGAGTCAGTGAAAACGCCCCATCCTGTGTTCGATCACGCGGATGAACTGAAAGAGACTCCCCTCTTCCAACAGCCCCGTAATGGGCAAACGCGACCGCCCACGTTATTTATCATATTTGGAGCCCAGGGAGATCTCACGAAGAGAAAATTGATTCCCGCGTTATATAACCTGGCCTCAAGTCATCATCTCCCTCAAGAATTTGCCATCCTTGGGATAGACGGGATTCCCATGCATACGGATGAGTTTCGGGAGAAGATCCGTCAGGACATCGATGAATTATGTCCCCGCCCCATCGATGCCACCATCAAAGAATGGCTCCTTGATCGCCTGCATTACCTGTCAGGGGATTTCCGTGATCCTCAAACCTACGAACGCCTTGAGTCTCTGCTGACACAATTAAATACCACACACGGGACCCAGGGGAATTATCTCTATTACATGGCCACAGCTCCAACTTTTTTTGCGGAAATCGTTGCGCAACTGGGCGCCAAAGGATTAGTCGAACATCGAAAAGATTTCTCCCGTCGTATCGTCATTGAAAAACCCTTCGGTCATGATTTGCCATCGGCTCGATCGCTCAATCAAGCCCTGAGGCAGGTGCTGGATGAAAGTCAGATTTACCGGATCGATCATTATCTTGGAAAAGAAACCGTTCAAAATATTTTAATCTTCCGCTTTGCAAACGGCATCTTTGAACCAGTCTGGAACCGTCAATACATTGATCATGTCCAAATCACTGTTGCTGAAACGTTAGGGGTTGAGCATCGCGGGGCCTATTATGAAAAAGCCGGTGCGCTCCGTGACATGGTCTCCAATCACCTCCTGCAAATTTTGGCATTCGTGGCGATGGAACCACCGAATACCTTTGATCCCGAAGCGGTCAGGAACGAAAAAGCCAAGGTCCTCCGTGCCATTCAGCCCATGAACCCCGTCGAGGTCTTACAATCAACGGTTGCCGGACAATATGAGGCCGGATCGATTAATGGTCAAAGAGTAATTCCTTATCGAACAGAAAAGGATGTCGATCCAACCTCCCTGACGGAAACCTTTGCCGCAATGACCTTAGGTATTGAAAGTTGGCGCTGGGAAGGCGTGCCCTTTTACCTTCGGACCGGCAAACGGTTACACACCCGAGTGACCGAAGTGGTCATTCAATTTAAATCTGCCCCGCTGATGTTATTTCGTAAGACTCCCGTCGACCGACTCACGCCGAATGTGCTCGTCATTCGCATTCAACCGGATGAAGGCATTTCCTTAAGTTTTGGAGCCAAAATTCCAGGACCCAAAGTCAAGGTCGGGACGGTGGATATGGATTTCCAATATGCGGAATATTTCGGTGATGCCCCGAGCACGGGCTATGAGACGCTCCTGCACGACGTGATGGCTGGAGATGCAACACTTTTTCAGCGAAGTGATAGCGTCGAGGTGGGCTGGAGTATCGTCGATCCCATTGTCAAAGTGTGGGAGAGCCTGGGCTCGCATGCTATTCGTCCCTATAGCTCAGGGAGCTGGGGACCGCCGGAAGCCGATGCCTTGTTGGCCAGGGACGGCCGGATGTGGAGAAACCACGGGTAAGGAAGACGTTGAATGTCCGCGAATTCCACCTTCTCTTAAAAAAAGATACATTTCAGAAAAAATCGGCCCTCAGCCTCCCCAGGGACGACCACTCACCTTTTTCACATGACAGCCGGTTTAACCGGAGTCAGGATCATTCCTGAGCGTGGTCCCAGGTCGGATAAGGCAACCTTCCCTTGTTCACACTTGAACGTGTGTCCAGTAAGCTGGTCCTCAAGCCATCGAAGAGTCTTCCCTACCCACGGGGAGATATCAATCTGAATAGAGATGGAGTGATCATCATTATGAAAAATAATAAAAGCAAAGGTTGTTTGTGTCTTTCTCGCAAAGACACAACACTGTTGATCAGAGAGTACCTGAACCACGGTCCAATCCCCTTCGCGTAACATTGGAAGAGATTTCCGGATTGCAATAAGCTGCTTGGTGAAATCCCGCAACTCGTGATTCCAATTCCTCTGATTCCATTCCATGCCCCGACGATTGTCAGGGTCCTTCCCTCCCCTCATCCCGATTTCATCCCCATAATACACTGCCGGTATCCCCGGAAAAACAAATTGAAACAGCATGGCCAACTTCAGCCGTAAAATATTTCCCCGGGCTAAAGCATACAGGCGTTCAGTGTCATGGGACCCTAAGATGTTCACCAGCCCTAAGGTCGTTTCCCATGGATACATCCGAAGAAGGTTGTTCACGCGGGACACAAATTGCCTGGTTGAAATGGAACCGTGAATAAAGTAGTCCAGGACGATCTGACGGAGTACATAGTTCGTTCCTCCGTCAAATTGTCCATCCCGAATCCAGGAACGACCAGGACCCCAGATTTCTGCCACCATATAGGACGACGGGTTTATGGTCTTCACCTTCTGCCAGAGCGCCTTCCAAAACTGATGGCCCCGGACATCAGCGACGGCATCCAACCGCCATCCATCTATACCCTGACTCGTCCAATAGGCTGCGACGTCCAGAAAATATCGTCGTGTGGCAGGATTGGCTAAGTTGAGAATGGGCATGAGAGGCCGTTCCTGCCAACCCCGGTAACGAAATTTCCCGAACGCATTAACCGGAAATCCTGTGATGAAAAACCAGGAGGTGAAGGGGGATGCCGGCCCACGTTCCATGACATCATAAAAGGGAAAGAATCCCCGGCCGCAATGATTGAATACGCCATCCAACAAAACGCGAATGCCATTCGCGTGAGCCCTGGATATCAGAGTCTGAAAGTCAGCCAATGTCCCAAGACGAGGATCAATCCTATAGTAATCGTAGGTGTTGTAACGATGATTGGCCGATGCAAAAAAAATGGGGGCCAGATAAATCAGATTGACACCAAGGTCCAGGAGATAATCGAGATGTTCAGTGATTCCTCGCAGAGTTCCTCCCATAAATCCATGAGCTGTGGGCTTGGATCCCCAGGGTACGAAACCAGAGCAGGGCTTTGGCTGTTGGCTATCTCGCGCAAACCGGTCAGGAAAGATCTGATAGATTATGGCGTCACGAGTCCAGGAAATGTCGGAAGCGGGTTGAGGATGTTTCATAGATATACAATCAAAAACTCGTTCACGGATAGGATCTAGACGTTGGTGTGCAAAGAAAAAGAACGAAACCCGGAGTCACAAGACACTCCGAGCTAGAGGAAGAGGAAGAAGTCCGCCGGCAATCTTTCAAAACTGCCGTTTAACAACACGAGCCTACGCTGGGAGAACACCCACAGGAGGATGCACACCCGAGGGACTGACAACAATCTACACAATCGCAGCCACAGGTCATTTGGCACTCATATCCGTGAGATCCATGAAAATGGTCCCCGGCCCCGTGGGTATGGCCGCATCCAGGGTGTCCGTGATGATATTCAGGGCCAGCTAGCCCTTGAAGAAATCGCAATCCAACCCCCAACCCAGAATTCAGAAGGTCCATACCCAATTTCAAAGTTTCCCCTACCCGGTTAGCGATCTCCCCACTTGTTTCGGTAACAGTTTGGCCTGAGGCAGGATTTAAACCAGGCATCTGGGGTAAGAAACCGGTCATAGGGGGAAGTGGCCATCCCATCGGCATGTGAGGGATTCCTGTCGCACCCGTGCCGAACTGAGGGCCACGGGGTTCCATTCCCGGAGCACGTTCAATTCGCTTTTTATATTCCTGGAATTCCACTTTAGCTTTGTTCGCTGCGCCGGCCTTTTTCTCTTTTGAAGAACCTTTTGGGGTTGCCGCCATCATCATCTCCTGGTTAAACCGGTTAACAACTAAAGACTTCACACCATCGAACCCTGGCCGTCATATTGACGACCAGGACCGTCAAGTGGGCACCTGGCTTGGTGGTGATAATTCCTTCTTTAATGTGATAGCCATCCTGAGGGTCGGCCTGCTTCATCCAGCCTAGAGTCGTTTTTTCGCTGTCCTGTACGACCACAAAAACTAAAGCGGGTGCAGTCGATGCGGCATTCGTCGGGGTATATTCGATGGAAAGATGCACGCAACATCCTCCCCCGATAAAGGCCTTGCCGATTCCCGCTTTTCCTCGCACATCCACCTCACCGACAATCGGAGCCACGACAGCCTTCGTCTCTGCGTTCTTGCCACTCGTTTCGCCGGCTGACATCTCAACCGGAGCTGCGAACATGGCCATTGCCCGGACTCGTTGGAGGACCATGGAATTGGGATCCGTCTTTCCGTCGACACTGATGTCCGCTTCAACAAGCAATTCCTTGGCTTCCTTCCGGCATTCCCGATGCCCGCAGCAACATTTAGCCCTGGGATGGCTACAACCAGGACAAAATCCTGTGCCCCCATGCTGAAAGTGTGGTCCGGTAAAGGCTCCGCCACCAGGGTACGCATGAGTGGGAATTCCAGAAAACATCGGCTGAGTGTAATTCATTGGTGTGCCCTTCCTTAATCTTGCCTCAAATTGAATTGCAGTTCAAAAAGAAGATACGCCTATGCTTGAGGTATCCTCATCCGATCAACAGCAGACTGTTTCGCACCAGCGCAATCGAGCCATCGCTTCTGTCACTTCCAACGTCACCTTGGCCCCTGGCTCGATGGATAGCAAATGCGATTTCACATGATAGCCGTCCGTCATTGAGGTTTCCTGCCAGGTTGAGGTACTCCCATCAAGGTCCACCGTGACCTTGACCAAGGGCGAAGTCGCCCCGGCATCCGGCGAGTATTCCAGTGTCAAGGAGGCATTGGTGGTTCCTCCGATCAACACTTCTTTCATGCCGGCTGCGCTGTCCACACTGACCTCTTGAGGAAGAGGCATGGAATGGGTAGCCTGAGTTCCCCAGCCGTATGCGGGATATCCGACTGACGGGTAATATGGCATCGGCATCAGGACCGGATACCCCACTGGAACCACGCTACGATGACCGGTCATATGATAATGCGGTGACGAATGGTAGGACGTCGAGACACAGCAATGCGGTAAATGGTGATGCATTAGGAATCTCCTTGGTTAGAGTCCGATGCTTTCGTCAAATCCTGGGTAATCTTCAACACATCTTCCACAATCTGGAAACCCGTATTGACCACGGTATTGACCATGTCGGCCATTTTTTGAGGGATGTGATTCTCTAGAATTTGTGTCGAAGTCTGATTGATGAGTTTGTTGACGGATTCTATAACGGTGGCCATGTCGTGTGCCTTTCTCCGGACGGGTTGGAATCCCTGCCGGTGATCAAATTTGGCATTTTGCCAATGCGGGGCCTGTCGACGTGAATGATCCTTCCGCATGGCCCCTGGCCAGCCGAAGAACTTTGGTCATCACCTCAAGGCTCCAGTTTAAGCTTTGCCAGGGACTCATCAGCATGCGGCTTGACGCTTTCGCACTACTGGTCAATGCATCGATGGCCAGACTCAGGGGCCCGGTCACTAGTCCTTTTTCGTCTAATTGTAACATAGCCATCCAGGCCGCCGGATTGCGTGGCATCGCATGAAACAAGGCTTGCGGGACAAGACAGATATTCTGAGAAAGGACCCCACTGAACACTCCACTACAGAATTCTTGAAATTGCCGGTCATGCGTGGTCATCCGAGCAATGTTGGCAAGGACAAACAGGCAGAATTCTTTTAAATCGGGATTTTTGGCTACGGATAAAAATAATTCCCCCGTCCGCCAGTCCAACTCAAATTGTTGTTCCCATTGCGTTTGATATTGTTGAAGAGCACGGACAGAACAATCCCCACTCAACACGGCCTGATGCGCGGTTTCGGCAGCTAAATACGCCCCTTCCATCGCTTTATGAATACCTCCTCCATTGAGCGGATCGGCTTGATTGGCCGCGTCACCCACCAGCATCACCCGATCTGCCACGATGGCCTTGGGTTTAAAAAATGAGACAGCCCCACCTGAAACGGCTCCGCACCGTGAGGCATGACGCAGGAGGTGGCTCAAATCCTGATCCAGAAAATCTTGGAACACCTGCTTCAGATTCGGGATCATGGGAAAAG
>CAZBQO010000016.1:0-26744 GCA_964494125.1 uncultured Nitrospira sp.
CGAAGGGCAACGTGCAAACAGAAACGCGTGACCGGGCACAAACTGTCGGCCCTGCCAACAATCGGGGGGTATTTATCCACCCAGGATACGACCCACAGAAAGACCACGCCAACGACATTGCGCTGATCAAGGTGGCGCAGCCGTTCTCCATCAACTTCGTTCTTCAGACAGTTGGGTTGCCAAAATTTCCGCGTACCTCTGGCCGGGTGGGAACTGTGGCATCGTACCGCAGACACGATGGAACGCCGCTGCCTCAAGGGCAGGTTGCCATCTTCCGTGGTCCTATTTCTGCGATTGAATCCCCCAAAAAGATTTTTGTGCCTGCCAATACCGCCGGTGCTTCCCTCTGTCCCGGTGACAGTGGATCCGGGTTCGTGGCGGTCGAGAACGGCCGCGCCATTGTGCGGGGTGTCGCCTCGCAAGGCAGTGTCTCGGACTGCATGACACCCTCGGGTGAAGCCGTGTTTACGGATGTATTCGTTTTCAGAGATTGGATTCTGCAAACGATGGGCAAGAACGACTCTACCTTGTCCGGCAACACCCGGGTCCGGTGGGGCGGAACGGCCGCGCGTGGCAAGCTGGTCCTGGGTTGCAGCCACCCGAACACGCCGTATTTTGGCCCACTCAACGTGGTGGGTATCGAAGAAGGCGCCATGTGCGACGGGGGTCAGGCGCAGGGAATCATATGTCAGCTCGATCCCAATCAGGCCAGCACGCGATTCGGGCCGCCTCAGATCGTCGGCTTCACCATGCGAACGACCATGGCAAACGGCTCATCCCAGGTAACTCAGCTCCCGTTTGTGAGTAACCTGGCTCAGTTTTCCGGCCCAATGCCCTCAGGCGCATCGCGTGAGTTCACGTGCCAAATCGGAACACCTCTTACAGCATCGACAGGAGTTCTGAGCAGTGCCAACACGGTCATCATGAGTCGCGGCCTCGAGGGCGAGTCAGAGGGAGAGCCGACTATCGTTCAGCCGAGCCCCTTTGATCCGACAGAGGAGACTAAGCCGTAATCGATGGATCAACGCAGAAGACGTTCTTATTGAGCAAGGAGGATTTATGAATATGATGAAGACAAATCTTATTCGGTTGGTCGCCGTACTCGCCTTACTCACACTCTCTGCGCCTGCAGAGGCCCTTATCATCAGAGATCAGTGCAACCAGACGTCAGGAGATGGCCAAGGACATTCCTGTCCCAATGCGAATGACTTGCTGATACGACCCAAGTACTCCGATGGTACCTGCGGCGATTGGATGTGCTGCCCTCCGAATGGCAACGGCACGTACGACTGCACGAAAGGAACGAACCCAACAAATAGCGGAGTCAGCGGCAAGCTCAAAAACCTGTTGGGTCCCCGCGCCACTGTACTCGATCAAGGAACACCACCCGGCACGAAGAACCCGTCCATTTTCCAAAAGCAAAAAGCCCCGATCATGCGACGCGGGATCGAGGGCGAACAGCCGGCATCTACGGAGAAGGAAGAAAAATGAGGCCGGCCTTTGCACGAGATTCAAAAAAGTTTTCGTGCAGGCATTTTCGGCAAACTTCGGTTCATCATCGGCCCCGAACTCGTCGCGGGAGCGATAGATCTGAATGGGCACAAGAAACTGATCGCGAGGGCGGCCATTAAACCATGACGAGGCATGAAGCATTTCATCGTGAAGTCAGAATCAGCAAGAGCACGACACAATTACTTTAACCAGGAGGTCAATATGAGACTTACACACACCATGACGGTTGTTGCACTTGGCATCACTATCTGGGTATTCGGCCTGCCGCTCAATGTCCAAGCCAAACCCAAGGCCAGAGTCTTCGGGTGTACGACGGCGGATCTCAACACGAACTTTGGATCATCCTGCGTGAGCCAAGCGGAGCAGGATATTCTCCAGGGCCATTCTTATACACACGTCTTGGTGTGCGAAGGTGGCCAGATGAAGTGCTGCACTATAAGCTCGACGAATCAAATTCAAACTTGCCGAAGACCAGCCGGGTCTGCGGCCCTGTCAGGTGGGCTCAAAAGCCTGAACCAAGCCCAGGTGTTCAGGCGCGGAATCGAGGGCGAAGATGAAGTCGGCGAGGAGACGCCGATTCCATCATGGTTAACGGAGTCCTGGCTGAAAGAGCATGAAGGTGAGAAGCTGACCAAGTAAGCAGGCGGCGGGACCCAATAACGGAAGCTCACTGGGCTTTATTACGAGCACGGAACTCGTGCCATGGGCGTCGAATGTGAACGGGTAAAACGACTTGATCACATAGACCAGTAAAAGAAAAGGAGAGGGGGTTGTTGGCAAAGTCGTTCGACAACCCCTAGGAGGGATGGAAAAAACGCGCTGCGGCATATCAAAAAATCGTACGCTCTACAGGCATCCATTTCACTCAACCAGAGAGGCTGGAATCAGCCTAGCGTCGCAGTTTACCATCGGCCCCGATTTTCAGACCATCGGGTTACCAAGATTATCGCGCAACCCAGTCCACTGAGGAGGGTCGCATCAACAAACAGTCACACCAGCACGATTCGAACGGGAAGAAAAAAAATGGCTCCTGCATCAAAGTAGAAAAGATGAGGGTACGGGAAAGTCGGGCAGAGACGAAAAACATACCATTTCATACGCATAGTATAGGCAATGAGCCTTTTTATCTGGATACTGGGAGAAGGCCTCGGCTTCCCAGAGACTTAGCCGGAAGAACCACAGGACTCTCCTTCAACTGTCTAGGGAAATCTAATCCCGTCGGAGGACGAAGGTGAATTAATTGAACGCGAGATCCGGATTTGCGATCATCGCGAGCTTCCTCGACAGTTCCACAGAAACGAACAGCCCCTAGCGCCCCCGCACCAAAAGTTCTCGTGACTTCAGTCGGTGGACCATCCGCAGGCGGCACACTCCATCAGAGCACCTACGGTACTGACTAGACCTCAAGCCTGACGAATATCGCGAACGGCTAGACGTGGTGGAATTGGAGTTAGAATCTACCCTTTTGAACAGTGAATTGAATCACCGATATAAAATTTTCACAAAAGATTCCGGCCTCTAATTTTTTCCTATACCTACACTCAACCATCGCACCAAAGCGAGTCTGCATTCGCCTGACCAGGCAATACCCTGTACGGTCTTAATTTTTCATCCTCAAAATTTTGACCGGGAATTCATGAAATTCTCTCTCTCAAGCACATTCTCGAGAACCATGCTTATCTGTGTGTTGCTGAATCCCGTTCTTTCCGCGCAGACCTCGGAGTCTGATACCACCACGACCATCACGCGCGACCAAACCGTGCATTTCATCGACACGAAGGGCAGTGACGTGGTCGCAAACCCCGTGGAGTATTCCCTTGAGGCGGCGCAGGAATGGTTTCGGCTCATTCCCGAAACCGAACGCCGGGATGAATTGTTGAGGGTTTTTCTTTGACCTTCCCCATATCCATCAGTAAAATTTCTTGAAGTTGCAACACATTCCGACGAAAGGCTTGACTAGAATCAGTTTCACGCTCATTTATCTGTGGCATTCATCTGACGGAGATATACGTTCAATGTTTTTTCAACAAAACGCCAATAAATTTTCTCAGTACATGACATTCTGCCTTGCCATGATGTTTGGCAACCTGCTGACCGGCTGCCTTCAGTTCAATCCCTCTCGCACCTACGATGCCGATATTGTGAACTATCAAGCGTCCTCAGGAATAGTGGTGGCCCCACTGAACGGGCACACCCGCACTATAGAGGCCAATAAACCCTGGCAAGCCTCCGGAGTCACCGTGACCCCTGGTGACACGGTGAAAATTCTGGCTATGGGCAAGTGGAGTCAAGCTCCGGCCTTAAATGTTTGGAGCGGCCCGGAAGGGTTAGATGGCACAGGCAAGGAAGTCCCGTGGATCAGCGCCAACGCTCTCATGGGCAAAATTGGTGAACAGGGAAAACCCTTTGAAATTGGGACAGAAACTGAGCTCCGAGCCACAGGAGAAGGGGAAATTTATTTGGCCATCAATGACCCCTTCCCCTGGATCGAGGATAATGCCGGTTCCATGCAAGTCACCGTGTATATCCAGAAAGATTCTCTTCCCCTAGCTAATCTACAACCCGCAGGAAGGACATCACTCTCCTCTCAAGCAAATCCTGCCGTCGCCATCCCAGCAGAAGCAGGGAAACGTACTGCTCTGGTCATAGGTAATAGCGAATACCAGATTGGCAGACTTCGGAATCCAGCCAATGATGCGCAGGATATGGCTGAAGCCCTGATGAAACTCAGATTTGATGTGACCCTCGAATTAAATGCCGACCTAGAAAACATGGAACATGCCATCAGTGAATTTGGCAGACACCTTTACCAGGGCGGAGTCGGACTGTTTTATTACGCCGGCCATGGCGTGCAGGTCGGCGGGGAAAACTATCTCATTCCCGTCAATGCCGCCATTGAAAGCGAAAGCGATGTCCGCTACAAGGCTGTGAACATCGGCCAGGTGCTCGGCAAAATGGGGGAAGCCCGAAATGGATTCAATATTGTTATCCTGGATGCCTGTCGAGACAACCCCTTTGCGAAGGAATTTCGTTCATCCAGTCGTGGGCTTGCAGTGGTCAATAGCTCATTCGTGAAGGGAACGTTAATAGCCTATGCCACAAGCCCGGGAAAGGTCGCTAGTGACGGAGAAGATCGAAACGGTCTCTATACTCAACATTTACTTCAACATATTTCCACTCCAGGCCTGCCGGTGGAACAAGTGTTTAAACTGGTCCTCCAAAGTGTTGAACGCGACACCAATGGTACACAATCACCCTGGACCTCTTCTTCCTTTTCCGGGAATTTTTCCTTCCAGCCCACAGTACAATAAGAACACACGCAGATCCGTTTAACTTTCCCAGCCCCTCATCTTGTGCAAGCTTCGGGTGTGTAAAAAAGAGGATCCATTCACAAATCTCCAGGGAGTTTTGAATGTCCTCTCTAATGATCTTTTACTTCATGTAGGTGACACCAATTTCAAGAAGACAGGAGAAGCGGTAGAGGTCTTCAATGGCAGCATGACCCTATGAACCGTTACCGTGAATAGCCGGCAAGCATTTTCAAGCAGCCTTGCTTTCTTACGAAAGTCAGGCCGAAGGGGTTGAGTTCAGGCACGATTCGCCTACAAAACCTTGATTCTTCTTGACATTCCTGACCTAATCTATTGGTATAGGTCATCCCTGAGAAAATTTTTTATTTCACAAATTACAAAATCTGGTGAACCGAATTCCATTTGGGTTCGACTCAGCAGGTAAAGACTGATTATTCAATTTTCAATTCACCCTCTAGTTCAAAAAGGGAAAATAGGTATGAACATGTCCTTTGCCAAACAAGTTCTCTGTGCGACGCTCGTCAGTATTCTTTTTCAGTCCGGTCTCCTCGCTCAAGCTTCGGTGCCTGATGAAACGACGACTATCACGCTGGACCAAGCCGTCCATTTTTTAGGCACGGATGGCAGTGATGTAGTCGCGGACCCCGGTGAATATTCTGTGGAACCCGCAGAAGAGTGGCTTAGACTCATTCCCGGAACCGAACGCCGGGATGCCTTGTTGATTGAAGCGCAACAAGGCACCCATGAGGTGAAAGTTGAAATCCCTATTGTGATTTCCACCCCTGGCAGTGAACCGGACGAATTAGATGTCCACGTGGTGCAACTCCTCAATCCTGACGGCACAAGTATGATGGCGACTGGAACCTATAGCGGCATTCAATCACGAGGGCTATTTGACTCGGCCAAGAAAGCGGCCGCCAGAGCCAAGGCGGTAGCAGAAGCAGCCCGACGAGTCGCTGCCCAGAAGGCCGCCGCCGCCAGAACCGCAGCCTTACGAGCCAAACAGGCCGCCGAACAAGCCGCCCAGGCTGCGGCTGCTAAGGCCCAAGAGCTGGCCAGGCAGACCGCCCAGTTCGCAAAAGTTCAGGCCTGTAAAATCCAGGTCAGTGCCATTAGAGGCGGTCTCAAAGCTGGACAGGCAGCAGAAAGCCTGATGAAGCAAGTGGCAGCCATTCTCCCAGTTGCCAAGCAACGGCAAGGTGCTCTGCAAAATAGACTCAATCAAGACCAGGCCTATCGTGAACAAATCGTGAACACCATGGTGTCTGGGATCAATGCCAACAAATACGTCATTCCGGAAATGAACCGCATACAAGCCAATTTGAATAATCCTGCCAACCGATCAAAATTTATGGATGTACTGTTCAGTCCCACCATGATTTGCGAGAATTCTATTGCAGATTTCGATAACGCATTAATTCGAGCGGGACTGGCACCCAGTTTTGCCACCGTGAAAACCCGTGGCGCAACCGATAATCATTTTTACATGGGCTTCCAGGTGACATTGGATGCCGCTTATGTAGGCGGTGCCCAGATCGGCTTCTTAGGGGTGACTGATTTTAGAGGCAATGGCGGATGGCACTGGTTCATTGGACCGGAGGCGGGCGTCGTCGTCGGGGCAGGTGGTTCCCTGGAAGCCATTTTCTTTCCCAAGGTTAACCTGGAATCCTTTGCAGGATGGGGGTCCGGTATTGGAGGATCCGCCGGAGCTGTTGCGACCTTCAATATGGATGGAATGTGGGATGGTAGTGTGAAAGAATTTCAGGGCTTTGGAATCGGGGGAGGTGGTGGTGTCGGATCAAAAATGGTCGGCAGTCTGGCCGCTTCTTATACCCACGCTTGGAAAATCGGCAAATAGCGTAAAACAGACGTTATCAGTCTTTTCGTTGACTATCCCGGCCTGGCTTCCGCGAGGAAGCCGGGCCAATCTTCTCAATCACCGGTTAGTATAAGCGAAAGGGGTGTCAATCATGAAAGATAGAAATTTTTCATTTTTGGTCGCAACATTAAATGTTGTCGTTCTTTTCGGGCTGTTAACCTCCGGTCTTGCCGACGATGCCAACCAAAGAATTCAAGATCGCGTTTCGCCCCCCTCAACGAGAAAAATCCTTTCGCCGTCAGGGCGAGAACCTGTTACCAAAGCACTACCGACCACTGATCAAAAATTCACGACAATTTTTTCGAAACTGACGACCTTGGAGCAAACGGTGGCAACTCTCCAAAATCAGGTCACCGCTCAGGCGCAACTCATTACCCAACTCAAACAAGTGATCTCCGTCAATTCATCAGGCGCTGTCACCATTCAGGCACCGGGCACCCTCAAGTTTGTCGCCGGAGGAAACCTGAGCCTCTCGGGTAGCACCGTAGATGTGAACACCGCAATTACCGGCATCCATGGAATTCTCAAAGCCGACACCATGATGACCACCACGGTCATCGCCAAAAGCTATACCCCTGGAGCAGGCAATATTTGGTAACCTTCACGTTTCATTGTCTTGATCATTCACCTCCCATGGGACGAACCCCATCGCGATCGAATGAGGCACTTTGCGAGTTGCCCCTGAGGGCCTCCCGCAATAAGAATGTGGTGACCCTCAAAAATTTTGATGCAGGCGGAAAGTGTGGTTACCAGGAAAAGCAACCCGACGAGTTATGACGTGTGAAAATACCGATACAGCGTTTTGATGGACTGAATCCCATCTCTCCAGCGGATTTTTTTCCCGTCCGCTTTACTTCTGGGTAAATAAGAAATCGGCACCTCTGTCACGCGCCAATTCTTCTGAGCCACTTTCAGCGTGAGCTCCAACTCCAATTCAAACCCTGATTCTTCGAGCGAGATATCGCTCAAGACTTCCTGTTTAAAGACTTTGTAACCGGTCCATACATCCGTCAATGATAACCCAGTCGCAGCATTGGTTAACGTGGTGAAAATCTTGTTACCCAGATAGGAGACCGGTGGCCAACCCCCTTTCCATCCCCCCAAAAACCGGGACCCGTAGACAACATCGGCCCGACCCGTGATCACTGGCTCCAACAGTCGATGATAATCCTCTGGACTATATTCCAAATCGGCGTCCTGCACGATTACAATGCTCCCTCGAACCTGCCGAAATCCCGTTTTCAGGGCTGCGCCTTTCCCTTGATTGTGTTGGTGAGCCAACACCCGGACTTGAGAACAATCGACACGTGACTCACAGATTACCTTCTGGCTTTCTTCATCCTCTGTAGACCCCTGACCGAACTGCTCGTAGAGCCATTCCCGAGTTCCATCCGTGGACCCGTCATCCACAATGATTAGTTCTTTTGGAATTTTCACCTTTTGTACGCGACCGACAATCGTCTCAATCGTTTTTCGTTCGTTGTAAACCGGAATAACAATACTCACCAATTGAATTTTTTGATTTATGGTATCTTGAAGCTGTTCCATATCTCTTTCCACCGCAGCGGGGGCCGCCTGGAAACAATTGCTGAAGAGCTTTCAGATAGCCTACCATGAACGTTCAGAAAACCCTCCTCATTTTTTTGGGGGAAATTCACTTCCAAGGATGTCTCTGATTTGTGACGAGGAGATCTCACAATTGTCTGCTGAAGTGATCAATCCGAACTGACGGATAGCATCCATTTGCGAACGGGTTTCTCTTCGCCCTTGCGATTTTTTTCATTGTCTCAAACACCTTTCCTGTCCCATCTTCTTTGTCTCATGACACACCTCACGACGCCCGATTCCTCGAGACAGATTAACTAAAAATAGCTCAATTTCAATCCGTTACAATCCTCTACCAATCCGGCACTCTCCTTGCGTAGTTCATCGGTAATAAAAATGGATGAAGCAATACGACAAGAAATGAAGGGAGGCAGGATGAACATGACGGTATCTTCACCACAGACATTAGAAAGGATATCCGACATCAAGTCTGTCACCATACTGCTCATTGATGATTCCCCGGATAATTTGATGATCCTGGGAGATATCTTAAAACAAATGGGCTATCAGGTTGTCTGTGCAGAAGATAGGGAAAAGGGACTTGAACACGCCCTAAGCGTTCAACCCGACTTGATATTTATGGATGTGAAAATGCCTGGGCTTGATGGATTCCAAGCCTGTGAACGACTTCGAGCACAGGAGAACTTTCAGCTTACCCCGATTATTCTCATGAGCGCGCAATCAGAAATCACTCATCGAGACCGGGCCTTCGCAGCTGGAGGCTCTGAGTTTTGGCCTAAACCCATAACCCCCACGAAAATCCGGACCGAACTTCCTCGATTTTTAAAATAATACGGTTCAAGTTAGATCGGGGTTTGCATTAACTGCAAGCGGAATTCAGTTGGGATGTGCCCCTAAGTGACGACCTCCCTCTTTCATTGATAATAGAAATTTTCCCATTCCATACCCTCATTTATCTGAATGGATACATGCATCTTCCCCTAATAAACAAAGTCCCCCTCACATGAGAAGCCCCCCACTCCCCTGCCCCCATTGCTCAAATCATTGCTAGAAGCCCTGATATAAAGACCGGATTTTGACATGGCATCTAAATTGCTGTTTAATTTCTTTATATGGGGTTTTCTTCAAAATTCTCCATTTAGGATACATTTTTGAAGGGAAAACCCCACAGGAAGAGTCATTTAACAGACGCAAATTTGGCTTATTCACCTTTTATAACCTGGAGAAAGTACGAATGGTCACCGGTCTAAGAAAAAATTCCACTATTAGCCTCTCCACTTGGGGCCAACGCGGAACGGCAGGGTTGGTCGAGGAATGGGAACCCCGAATACCCATTCCTGAAGAAAAGCAACAAACCCGTCGACGTTCATCCATCTCCAGTCTGGACTCAATCGAGCCGACCACGGAGGGGGAAAATATTAAGAAATAGGGACCCTCACCACAAGAAGACTCGCTCAACCTTCTTCGTAAATGATGTATCCAGCCATCCCCATGGACTGGGTTTCGGGGAACTAACTTTGAGCCTTCAACCCGAGTGACGCTCTACAAGCCCCTCCTCATCATAAGAATCTACCTCCCTCTCAGGATAATATTTTCTCGGAGTCTTGGAAAAATATCATTTATCCCGGACAATGCGGGTCTTCCCTTGACCACATTGCTCTTTCTTAATAGGTCTGTTCTGGAAGCAAAAAGTCACAACCTGACGAGACTTCAATAACTGACTGTGGCCGACTGACAACAGCCGTATTTTTAGGTAAACGATATCATCCGAGGTCAAATATGGCCCGGCCGATAACTATAAGCCTTGTTCAATTCATGTAGGATTACCAGCCTTCCGTTTTCTGGAACTGATCTCAGAAATTACACGTTCACATCTTCATTCCAAGTGTATTCTCGCATGCTTCGGATTGCACAATCTTTTACGATTCCCGTAAGGTAGAGTCTGGAAATTCTATTTTTACAGTATTCTAACGATACGTTTGTGAAAATTCTCTCCTTTCTCAGGCTTGGCCTGCTGTGGTATCTGGTGAGTCTGCCTCCGGCTCTGCTTTGGGCTGCCCCTCCGAATGTGGTCTTGAGTCGTGCACTCCATTTTTCTTCTCCCGATGGCACTCCCATCACCATAGAACCAGGAAAATATTTCATTGAACAAGCCGGACCATCTAAAATGCGGGTCATTCCTGAAGGGGATAAACCCGGTCTTACCATTCAGGCAGAATCTCTCACACACGAACAATACGAGTTGTTTTCTCCTATGGCTCTCACTCGGCCCCAAAAGAACGAGGAGGTCTTAATTGAACTCCTATTACCGGGCGGAATCCGCCTAGAGGCACGAGGATCAACAAAGGCTCCTGCCAAACCACCGAAAATCGCCGCGGTCTCACCCCCTCCTGTGCCTATGTCACCTCCATCAACGCAAGAGGAGGATACTCCGGCTACCTTGGCCTCACCCGCTGGTGATTCTTCTGCCATGACGAAGAGTTTAGATACCTTCTTGCCGTATCATGCCCCTCAGCTTTCTGCCCAAGGCACACGGGTTGTCGTGGATGAGGAGGAACCGGGAAAAGACCCGTTGTACTTGTCTGTCTTATCCCCGGACCATATTGGATTGACGATGTTTGAACAGCCCGCCCTTTTTTGGTTTATTGCCCAACTGACGTCGCAACCCGTGGATGTCATGATTATGGATGAAGGGAATACACAAATACTGCTCGATGTCCGCATGCTCCCACCCATTCGTCCCGGCATTCATAAGGTGGATCTGAAGGATTATGGGATCAGGCTCCAACTCAATACGACCTACCAATGGAAAATCGTTCTTCAGGGTCTGAACCCAGGAGAAAGCCATACAACCAACGGGTGGATTATGCGAGTCTCGCCTTCGGCCAATGTAGCAAATCTTGCCAATCTCCCATCCATTAATGCGACTCCCACGGAACCATTACTTGAAGCAGGGCTTTGGTATGACGCCATCTGGGCCTTATCAGAACGCCTTCACAACGATCCCACCGATACCCGAGCTCTCACCCAGCGAGCCAGTCTTTTTGAACAAGTTGGTCTCCTCCCGCCGGCCAAGCAGGATCGTGCTCACCTTCCTCCTCCCTAGAAAAAGCCAGGAGTGCCGCGTTGAGGGATTTTTGCTTCCAAACTGGATTCCCTCGCTGTTTTTCTTCCAGTTACTTACCTGTAACCAAAGGTACGTAATCCTAACTGGTTGTCGGGAAAATTCCCCATAACGGTCAAACAAAATCTGCCATTTCCTTACTTTTTTTGCCTGGCATCGGTACACTTTGCAACAGAATTTTCCCGTTCATCAGAGTCAACCAATCAGCCAGGCGTGAACCTTGAGCTTAATTGGCACGACCGACCCCACAAGAATTCCCACAGCGCTAGACCTGAGATAAAAGACGATCATGTAAGGAAACTCCATGCGTTTTCTGATCCTTTCGACATTCACGGCGCTATTCCTGGCCTCATCCCTTGCACATGCAGCAATTCCCCAGCTCAACAAACAGATTCCCGTCCTCAAACACCACACCGCCTTTCCTCAAAGGGTAGGCTGTTGAAACCAAAGGAGGTCTTTCATGCGAAAAATGTTATTGTCCCTTGCAACCATTCTGTTCATTTCTCATTTTACATTCGCTCTCGCCGCTGATCCGAACATGGGAAAGGTCCAACCGCCCTCCATAGCCCCACAACGGGGAGGGACCATTCCGCAGCTTCAATTGACACCGGATTATCTCTACAAACAAATCACGGCACTCCAACAACAGGTTGCCGGCCTCCAAGCCCAGGTGAACGCTCTCCGATCGGTTGTCCAGGTTACTCAAAACGGGGCGACTATACAGGCGGCATATCTAACCATCAACGGCCAAAACAATCTGGCCATGATTTCTTCAAAAAAAATCAATCTGACCGCTGGAGATGATTTGACCCTCACAACCGGAAAAGACATGTCCTTACAAAGCCAGAAAGATGTCACGGCTGAAGGCGCCGGCAAAATAAGACTTAAAGCTCCACAAATAAAATTAAATGACGGCACCCAGCCTCTTGCAGTCGTCGGAAGCTCGGTCTCCGGAGGGAAAGTCATCAATGGGAGTGTGAGCGTTTTTGTTAAATAATAAATCCAGCCATTCTTCGAGGTTCAATGGGCAGGCAAAGGAAAAAAGAGTTAAGCCCGGTGGACCCTATGTCTTTCACAAAGCAGGCAGGACTTTCCTCACTCCCGAATTGCATTTGAGAGAGCACGAGACCTGAGACGCATAAGAAACACGAAAGAACTTCATCACGATATTTCCGTTTGATGGCATGTCCAGCACCAATACTTCATTGAAAGGGGGCTTTATGCGAACGATGACTGCGACCCTTTTTTCATTTATGACTGGAACCCTTTTTGCCTTTTTAACGGTGATGGGAGGTGCAGCCTACGCCGTTACAACCGTGAACCTTGAGCAACCGGTCCACTTTACGAACGCCGAGGGAAGTGATGTGGTCCTGAGTGCAGGAGAATATGTGATCGAACCAGCCGAAGGGTGGCTCCGCGTGACGCCCAGTGACGGAAAGGCGGTTGATGCCCTCTTGCTCGAAGCACAAGCAGGTAACCATGAAGAACCCCTGACAGCTCCTCTGGCACTATCCGCAGAGGGAGACCAACCTGACACCTATCACCTTGCCTTGCTGCTGACTGACGGGAAACGATTGGAAGCCATCGGAAGCTATAGCGGCCTCCGTTCCAGGGGCACTCTTTCTTTACTATCCATTCAACGCTTAAAAGCACTCAGCTCCACTTCTCAGAGCACCATGCCTACGGAGTTTTCCACTCCTTTGTTTGGAGGTGGGGGAGGGAACAGGTCGTATAACTTAGATTGTGGCAACCAATCGGTCCTCGTGGGAGTTATTTATAAGGCCGGCATGTGGCTCGATGCCATAGGGATTATCTGTCAACAAGTGGATTCTCAAACCGGGGCCTTGGGAAATGAGTTTACCAGAGGACCGGTTGGAGGGAGTGGAGGAGTGGCCCTCACGCACCGGTGCAATCAAGGGAACGTGGTACAGGGGATCTGGATGCGTTCGGGTCAGTTTATTGAATCTGGGACCTTTCTTTGTAGCCCATGGATTCCCGCACAGAAAAGTCCGGTATTTTCGACAAGTAATCATTGTACAGGCGATCGATGCACGACGAATTTTGGGAGTTCCTACGGAGGACCTAACAGTGGTAATTTTTTCTGCCCTTCCGGAAAAGCCGGTAAAGCAGTCCGTGGACGGCATGGCATATACATCGACAACCTCCGTTTTGTCTGCGATTTCTGGGATAGATAAGTCGTCTTTACTGATTCTGTAAAACAGAATGAGTACTCACGTGCAGTAGCTAATGTCCCGATTTAAAGGCCTGGACGGCCGAAATTCTGCGGATGGAAATTTAAAAGTACCACGCTATTAGCCACCCTTCGAAAAATTCGAAGGGTGGCTTGATGATAAACGGCAGGCCTTGCTCCACTCACTTGTAGAAGTAGGCAGATTCTTTTTAAACAGGCCTTCGTAATGGGTTTCCAAGACAGCAGAATCCTCACTTATTTAGGTTCAATGGCGAATCGGCAACACTCTCCCTTCCTCATCATTTCATTAATAGGGATGGAAACGGTCAGTATATTCGTATCTGCCACCATTGTTTACGGCATGTACCCCTTTCGGTACTTCCCCACGTCACACCGGTCGAAGGCTTCCAGGACCTATGATGTATTCTCTCTTTGCTTTTCTCATTAAAATGAATGGTTTAGGTTGCATTCCTGGTTGGCCAGAAGCCACAACACGACCAACGGCATCAAGGTTGCTTTTATTTGGAACCAGGAACGGGTGACAGCCGACTGACCAAATAGAGAGGCAACACCATGGAAGGTATTTTACTCATCATCATCAGTTGCGTAAGTCTGTTGGGATTGGTTTCTTTATATTGGTTATGGCGACCATAGGCATGAACCCTGGAAAGAAGTCCATCCAATCCCTCAACATGCCTTCCTCACGACTTCCATGCTCCCGATTCAACCAGGCAGATGGAATGACTTCTCACCCATCTATCCAAATCGATTTTATGGTACTGAATTTTTGTATTCCATTGGATGTGAACATTTTATTCGGAATATCTTTTGCGAACAAAGATGTCTGTAATTCTCACTGCGTCAATTTTTTAGCCAATTCTGTGGCCTACGGCTTCTAAAGGAGAGACAAGAGATGAACGACACAATGACCATTATTCGATCATGTGAAAAGGGAATGTATCTATTTCGTGAAGGCGATTATGTGTGGAGAGTGAACGAAGACGGCAAGGTGGATTGTGCTGTTCTAGGTCATACCACTGTTTTCGAACTTCTCACCTTCATTCAGAAATGGAAAACCCCGTCTCGTCGGATCTTTCAAGACTATCCCTTCCATGATTTTCTCACTGACTGACCGGACTTTTATCCCCGACCTCTAATTCTCATCACCCTGCACTGCCTGGTTCTTCGGCTACATGCTTGACACCGATCCCTTTTGACAAGCCCACGTGAACATCATTGAAAAGCCGAGGCCGCAGGATTCTACGAATCCTGCGGCCTCGGCTCCCAAATCGACGTCCCATTGAACATGCCCGGGGATCCGGCCAAGACCCATTCCCCTACAGTAAATCAAAAACAACAAGCAGTGTTGTCCCGGGATTCATCAGTTACGACCTTCTTCTTTATCACTGAACCCGGATGGGAATATACGCACGATTATTCGAACCATTCACCTCATTGATATCATTGTCCTCATCAACAATGATTCCCAGCCAGTAATTTTGTCCCGCATTCAGAAAATTGGGGATGATCACCGGAATTGTGGTGGTTAACACGTCGGCGGGATGAATCGAGCCAAAGGTTCCCCCACCAATACGGGTATCGCTATAACTAATAAAGTCATTGGTTGAAACATAGAGTCCAAAAGTCACGTTGGCATGAGTCTGTTTCCCATTATTTTCGATGGTAAATTCAGGCCGTACTACACTTCCCCGATTCACCCGATACCCGGGCTCCCCGGCGATCGTAATACCCGTCAACGTCCCCGTGTTGGCACTATTCCGGACCCGTACCCGGTCATGACTTGAATACTCACCGCTGGCTCCGGTTCTTCGCCAGTGCGAGGCGGACACATCGTTAAAGGAGGAACTTTGCGAGCCATACAGCACCCGCGCCCCATGCGAAGCATCTTCCCCGAAATACGTGATAGCTGATCCCCCATTGGTGTGATGGTGGCGCCAGGAATCACCCATGACATTGTATTCCCAATTGACATGCATCAGGCCAAGATAGTGTCCGGCCTCGTGCACGATGACCGCATCGATGGGGCGGCTTGAGCCGGTATAAGTAAAATTCGCGTTTTTGTTTTGGGAGGTCGTCCAGGACCGCCCTGTGGAATCCAGCACAATATCCACTTCATCCAGTCCATAATGCCACCCGAATAACCAGTAGCAGTGATAGCGCATGCGGGCCTCTCCCGGTGGAGAAATACTTGTGGCCCAAATTTCATTTTGTCCATTTCCACTCCCCACCCCACCGGTTTCGGTCGTATGGTTGATCGTAAACGGCGAGGGATTCGTGTTCGTAATATTCACACCCCGTTGAGCTGCCTGCAGGACACTCCCGGCCGGGAAACTTCCAGTATTGATCCGCGCTGTCGTGGAGTTTCCTCCCCAACGCAATTTCTTGCCACTGTCCCCATTACATTCCAGCCAGGATGCCGAAAATGCGGGAGAACTACACAACACCACGAGAATCATGGGTACCAAAACTTTTGTCATATTCATTATCGAAGCCCCTCCTTAGTATGGATGTCATAGCGTTCTTCATCGCTTATTTTAAGTACTGCTTCATCCTTGGCCTCGAGAGCCAAGACCCCCTGGTCAGGGACTTCAAACCGTTCTTTCACATTAGCTATCACTATTGGGGATTGAGGATCCCCCACCTGTTTATTCCACTCACGTATGGCGTCAAAAAATACTTCGGGAGTCAAAGGATCTCCGTAGGCTTCCATTGGAATAGCCTCTGGTTCTTCGGTGACATCTTTTTGGATAGGCAGAATCTGATTGCCTAAATTAACCGTCGTGACTTTTGGAGCTTCCCGCTCATAGCGGGCCTGCAGATCTTTCAGGCTCTGTCGGCTCTCCCGGCTCACTTGATCGATATAGGCCTTCATTTCAGGACGTTCCAGCAGTGCTTTAAACGAAGGGCGAGGTATTTCCATCACATTGAGATCGAACCGTGGTTTTCCGCCAATGCGTAAAGTTTTGTGGGCTTCCACAACCGGCACTCCCCAACCGTTTAACACCTGATTCTCATGTATACGAAATCTTCCCTCAACACATTCCACCAGCTGACAATCGTCGATTTCTCCTCCTTTGACGAACAACACATCGGTTTGTCCAAGGGCAAACGCAGGCGCTGTCGACACCATGTAGACACCACCCTGCCCATCGGCCCCACCGGGAATTCGGAGCGTGACTTTTTTGTCCGGCACGTCACCTCTCAAAACTTCCAGAACCTGGTAAGTCACGAAGGTATGGGGAAGCCCCTGGGGCTGTTCTTTCGTGGGCTCTGAGTTTCGATATTGGATATCAACCACAGTGCCGTACATAATCAGACCCGCTTCACGAACCTTAGATTGAAGACCGGCTTCGCCGGCATCATTAGGACTATGTCCCCATGCTGATGAATTGATGGCCACCATGCCAAGCATTACCGCTACGTTGAACAACACATTGAGTTTCATAGAATGCCCTTTCTGTTTCCTTTGCGTGAATACAAAATTGCCGGAACCGTGACGGATCAGTCTGCATTTACGGATCACCGAAAACATTGTGCGTCCCTTTCCTGGGTTGCCTCTGAATCTTGTGCGCCTGTTTTCTAAGCATGCACCCTCCTTGGGAGTTAATGAGAAAAAATATTTCTGCAGCCTGCTAAAGCAACCTCAATGCCAGAACCTTCAATTGACGAAATCAATTTTTATTAACGAAAATTCACCATAATTTTAGGCAATTAGGGCATATTTCAATCCAGAAGCGCTTCGAGCAAATTCTCTTGACCGAAAAAAGGAAACAAGAGGAGATACGAATGGTATCGGTTTAGATACGCACACCGATTCTTTGAAAGACGATCCATCTGCGCACCCTTGTTTCCTCATCGACACCGGAAGGCAATGGGGGCATACAGGCAGATGCGTTATCACGATAAGGCGAAAACGAGGTGGTCCGGCTCGATGGGACGGATTAACGGTTTCGCTTCACTGACTGGTGGAAGCGCAATGAAACAACACCAGCGAGAGAGAAGAGCAGCACCGAAAACGGTTATACAGCTTTGGGCCATTCATAACGGGAATCATGCAGGGAGTCGTTCACTGCGGCGGTGATCGAAGTCATTACCCCAGGCAGGGATAGCTCATGGACGGAAGGTGAGAACCTATCATCAGGCAATCAAGAAAAACCTCTTGTCAGGGCAATCCGGAACGCCAGGGGCAAAAAACACGTGAGAGCAAGAGCCCCACATTGATTCAGCTTTTCAAGCGAACATCGGCACCACACGCTCACAGTACATTTCCACCTGAACATACCCCGGCTTCATGGGAAGTCGAACCACACTCAGAATGCCAACCTGGTCGAGCGCTAGGGAAAACATTACGGTATTCGTGTCTGTCGGAGACAACCAGCGAAGCATGCCCCGTGTTTCAAGCTTGTCACCATTCTTGCCTTTCAGTACACAATCCGAATGCCACGCATAGAAGGAATCTGCCAGCTTTTCTGGAAGCTGAAAACGTAGATTCGAATAATCGATAGGAAGGGCTCCTTGCAAACCGGACACGTCGGGCGCCGGAAGCAACTTGGCCGTAAAGGCAGGCGACTCCACCCGAACGATATTCGAGACCACTCCCATATTTTGGAATGAGAAATCGAAAAATCCTCTCATCGGCGCACTGGCAAAGGGAATCTGGACGAATTTCTGGGGCGACATGATATTCGAATGGTATTCAGATTGCTGAATCCCCATGGTGATTTACATGGACGCCGGTTGCTGTGCCGCCCCGACATCGACCTCCGGAAAGACGAATTAACGAAGGAACCCTCCGGGAAATTACACCTCACTCCCCTGACCGGATAACCGTTCTTTCACGATAATTGTTCCCGCTAACGGCATGGTTCCATTCCTTCAGGGCGTTGGTCAGCCAGGCATTGACCGGTGCACCGGGAACCGGAAGATAGTGAAACGCGAGATCGCGATATTGCATCGCCTCAATTCGTTTGACGATACGCCCATCGGTCCCAGGCATGCCTTTTGACGGACGTCCGATCGGTTCACCCCCTTCAAAACCGAACACCTCCACAGGTTGAGCCCCTCCCAGGCTAAATCCATATGCGAAAGGCGACTGAAACAGGGAAGGGTGAAACGATCCGGGGGAAGTTGGTTGCTGAGGTGAAGGAAACGTCGTCGCATTGATATTCTCAATCGCCACTGCGGCGATTGCCGGCGGAGCCCAACGACCGATCAACAGGGGAGCACTGACGGCCGCCAATCCGACAGCACAGGTGCGCTTCATAAAGTCCCGTGGGGAGAGATCAACTTTCGAAAACAGGGGATTAGGAGTTTTTGTTTTCATGGCAAACTTTTCATATTGCCTGCGTTCTCAATGGGGGAGGTTTTTAAAAAACCACTTGTTATAACATCCCCATTTTCCTCATCGCCCTCATAGGCCAGAGATTCATCCATACACCAATGGCCTGCTTGCACAGCACCATAACCCTTCAATTCTCATAGCCATTTGAGTTTGGTTAGGACGACACCATGTTCGCGTGATCCGAATCCGAAATTCTTGGCCTGAACTCATTGAGCATCATTTACCGTATCGCCAGGCGCCCTCTAGTCCTTTTAGTTCGTCTTATTTTTCCGGATATTGTCCCGGATATACCGATAACGTGAGTCGGTCGTTTTCATTCCACCCCCGCATGGACCATTTTGAAAACAGAGGTTGGCCGGCATGAACCAGTGCTCGACAATGCTGGCCTGCTGTTCGACGTTATACTGCCCCCAGTACTTACCCACGGTGTAAGAATACGCAGATGCCACGTCACCCCCGTTATTGATGGCACTAAGCGTTTGATGTGCGCCGGAATTGAGCATAAAAGGGACAAGGTGTTGACCTTGCCATACGTGGGTCAGTTCATGAATGAGAAGAAGTTTTCGTTCGTCGTTGGCAGTCAGACTCGGGTAATTGCTGCCAACGTTAATCATATACATTGGGGGAGTGTTGGTGGTCCACGGCCGTCCACCAGCTCCCAGCGTATCGGTGACTTTCACCAGATCGTAATTGATCGTATTCTGAAATACCGACTTGGCAAGATTTTTCTCGGCAGTTGAGAGAGATCGAATTTTCGGTGCTGGAGGAGGAGAGGGAAATTTTGGCAAAAACCCTCGTGATTGCACATCTTGATCGGAAAGGCTTGAGGGCTCAGGCTCTCCCCCAGCCGGCGAAATCTGCTCCGATAGCAACCCTTCGGTCATTGCCGTCACTGGCCCTCCCAACAAGAAAAAAATTCCAACGAAATAGGGTAAAAAAGCTTTACACATGTCTGCCTCCTTTCCACAATAATGAATTAAACAGGCAAATACGACCCAAACGGCTTTCACCGGTCCCGGACACCACCTGATCTTTTGGAGACGAACGCAGGCTTAGGCGTCACACGCATAATACCTCGCCCCGATTGTACCAACACCGGTAAAATTTAATAATCCCAAGAGTCTTTCTTTTCCATGACGTTCACGATCCGTGAGTCGCGCCATAAAATAGAAGGGTTCAAATTACATGTTGAAGCGGACAACCTAGTTTTCGTCTCAAGTGAAACTTCCTCGAAAAAACCACGCGACCATATTCCTCAAGTACATATATCCAACTTACTTAAGCAAAATATTTTGAGCTTCACCTCCTGGCAATACCAGCATTAGGAGGGGGCCCTAGCGATTCGGAAGAGTCATTCATTAAGATGGAGCATTCTTAATTGGATTTCTCAATCATCCGGTTCTTTCATGAATAAACAGGCAGACAGGCCCGCCCCTCGTCATTTTTCCCCAAGAAAAGAGTGTAATCAGATGAACCCTTGAGTCCTGAAATCCGACAGACTGAGCAACCAAGGTGAACCAGGCAGTTTTTAAACATGCGATCATGATTATCGTACCCCCAACCCTTCGCCAGCTTTCACCAGTATTATTGTGGATCTCGCTCCTCGTATTTTGTGGCATCTTGGGAGAAGGATGGCCGCCTTTTTCCTATGGAGCCCCTCCGCCCGCCCGTACTCTCAGTGGACATCAAGGTGAAATATTCGGACTGGCCTTCGATCCCACCGGTCAAATCATCGCCTCGGGAAGCGGCGATCAAAGCATTAGATTGTGGGACGTGGAAACCGGCCGTCTTCAAACCGTCTTGAAAGGGCATACGGCTCCCGTCAGGACATTAGCCTTCTCCCCGAAAGGGAATTTTCTCGCTTCCGGCGCGAGCGATAAGACCACCCGGATCTGGGATGTGCAGACAGGAAAAGAAACGGTCTCTTTCAGTTCGGTTTTTGGAAATATTCGAGCGGTAGCCTTTTCTCCGGATGGAGAAGTGCTGGCCAGTACAGGCGATGGAGGCAGCCTTCGTTTATTGGACTGGAAAGCCAAAAAAGAATTGAAAGCCATGAAAAGCGGGTTCGGCATTATCTATGCCGTAGCTTTTTCACCTTCGGGATCAACCTTAGCGACCGGTAGCAGCGATACTCATGTGCACATCTGGGATCCCTCCAGCGGTCAACAGCAAACGGTCTTTTCCGGACATACCAAAGCTGTTCTCTCCGTCGCGTTTTCTCCGGATGGATCCTTGCTGGCCAGTGGGTCTGCCGATGGCACAATCAGACTCTGGGAAGTCCAAACTGGGCGGGAACGTGGGGTCCTTCTCGGCCATTCCGGAGACGTGAACGCGGTTGGATTTATGGCCAATGGGATAGACGTAATTTCTGCCGGAAGCGATGGAACCGTCCGTTTCTGGGATAGCTCAACCAGTCGGTCCTTGGGCATTCTTTCCAATTTCAAAGGGCCGGTATGGGCCTTGGCTCTGGCCCATAACGAAGCGCTCATGGCCATTGGGGGCCGCGACCGGACCGTTCATCTTCAAACGGCCACCATCACTCCGGCACACACGTCGTCCGAGGCCTCATCAGTGATCCCCAGAGATGCCGATGTCGGGCCACCCCCTGTCCCTCCTCCGCATGCGGAAGCGGATTTCCTGATTCAACCTCATGAACTGAAGCCTGGCGATGAACTCACCGTAGACCTCCGTGTCTCCAATACCGGAAAAGGCCCGCTGTACCGATTCCTGGCCAAAACCAGTAGCTCTCACCCTTTGCTGGACGGTCGGACTTTTTATTTTGGAAAAATTCTGGCAGGGCAATCGAAATCGGAAATATTGAAGGTGAATATTCCCAAAGACATGACCACTGATGAAATTCCGTTAGGCATCCAGTTCGAAGAATATAACGGGTTTGTGCCGGACCCCCTCAAGGCCCTCATCACCCTCTCCGGCCCCCTGCGGCCCCGCTTAGCCTATAATTACCAAATTCTTGATAACGGCACCGGGCAATCGGTGGGCAATGGTGACGGCCGAATTCAAAAAGGTGAAGCGGTTGACCTGTTGTTGACCATCAAAAATGTTGGCGCGGTGCCTGCCAAGGATACCTGGGTGGAATTGACCAATCAGGAAGGGCAGCATTTGGACATCCGGCCTCATGTGATTCGCTTCGGTCAATTAGAGCCGAATGACACCAAACAGGCCCGCATCAGTTTTACCGTGTGGCCCGATTACCCCAAACAGGAACTTGGATTCGGGTTATTGATCAAGGAAAAAACTCAAAATGTATTTTTGAATGAAAAGGTGGATCTGGTCGTGGATATCCTGCCCCCTCAACAGATCATCGCCACGAATAAAATCGTGATGGTGACGCAGGACCATGCCTCCTTGCTCAGCGGAGCAGGGGCGGAAAGCTCCGTGCTGGCCACCGTCGAAAAAGCGCAATTCCTCTCTGCCACCGGAGAGCTGGACGGCTGGTACCGGATCCAACTGTCAGAAAAAGAGACAGGCTGGATTTCCAAGCAACAAGTCACCATCCAAAGTTCGATAAAAGGTGAAATGCCCATACCAACCATTCAAGGCCTGGAGGCCAATAAGGCGGCACAATTTATTAACCTGCCTGAGCAGCTTCAGCAAGCGGAACAAGAACGGGCTCGCATCGAACAGACCTTAAAACAGCGTGAACAGGAAATGGCTCTTCTTCAGACCAAACTGGAGCAAATGACCAGTACGCAACAGTCCACGATTACCACCACTCAGGAACAATTGGAGCGGGAGCGGACCGAACGGGAACAGATTGAACAAGCCTTACAACATCGTGAGCGGGAATCGCAGCAGCTCAGGGCCCAACTCGAAGATTCAGCCAATTTGAAATCTTCCGAGCTATCCACCATGCGCGAGCACCTCCAACAGGAACAGGCGCAACGCGAACAAGCGGAGAAGGCCTTGCGGAATTTCAAGCAGGAAATGGCCCACTTGGAGGCCAAATTGGACAAAATGAACCAAACCCAGGCTTCTGCCAAAACGCCCCCGGCCATTGCCCTAGCGACCCCGTATGATCAACAAATTCTGACCGTCGACCGGGTTCACCTGGTGGGAGCAGCGGCCAGCGACCGTGGCATTGCCCGAATTGAAGTCCGTGTGAATGATGAGCTGTTGGTCAGGCGCCAGGGTCGCGGAGTGGCCGTCGTCTCCTCGCAAGACACCCAACAATCGACTCAGGAATTTTCTGAGACGATTCAGCTTCGCGAGGGAGAAAATATTATCACCGTCATAGCCTATGATAACGACCAATTGGAATCCAATCGAACCCTTCGGGTAACCCGCGAGGTTAACAGGGGACAAATCTGGGCTGTCGTTATCGGCATTTCACAATACAAGACCGTCAGATCATTAAAGTACGCCGACAAAGACGCGTCAGCGTTTCGGGATTACCTCATTAAGAATGTGGGAGTCTTGCCCGATCACATGACGTTCTTAATCAATGAGGAAGCCACACTGTTTAATCTGAAACGATCGTTAGGAACGGAATTAAAACGAAAAGCCGGACCGAAGGATACCGTCATCATCTATTATGCCGGTCATGGAGCACCTGAGCCTGATGCGTCCAGCCCGGACGGGGATGGCCTGGAAAAGTACCTGATTCCCTATGATGCCGACCCGCAGGATTTGTATACCACCGGCCTGCCGATGCGGGAAGTGGAAACAATTTTCCATCGATTGTCCGCTGAACGAGTCATTTTCATTACGGATTCTTGTTATAGTGGCGCCACTGCCGGGCGGACGTTTTCCACAGCCGCCCGCCGGGCAAACCTTTCAGATGGATTTTTAACCCGATTGTCCAAAGGGAAAGGACGGGTAGTGCTGACCGCCAGCAGAGCGGGAGAAGTCAGTGAAGAACGCGATGAGCTGGGCCATGGCGTCTTTACCTACTATTTGCTCGAAGGGCTGAATGGAAAAGCCGATGTGGATGGAGATAGCATGGTGACGGTTGATGAAGCGTATTCCTATCTTTCCACCCACGTCCCCCAGGCCACGGGCCAAAACCAACACCCCGTCAAAAAGGGTGAGGTGGAAGGACAGTTAATTCTCGGACGGATCCAATTTTAAAAGAAAAATTATTTTCACCCCAATGCAGGAGGACCCGCTCATGATGCCACGGTTACGTTCGACAGTTCCCCCCTCAGCCGGTCTGGTGCTTTTCCTGATCGCTTTCCTGACGGGTTGTTCCGCGTTTGCACCTCCCCCCAAACCTGAAGGATTAAATACCCGGGTCTATACGGCAAATGAAAGCTCCAATACCGTCACGGTCCTTGATGGAGACACGTATCAAGTTATCGGTGATATCGAAACGCTGAATTATGGGGCGCACGATTTGGCTCTCAGCCGTGACGGAAGACAGCTCTGGGTGACGAATCTGGCTAATGGACGGGTCTCGGTTATTGATACCGAATCCCGTAAAACGATTGCATCGATTTATACCGGCACTCGCGCCCATGTCGTGGCTCTCACCAACAACAATAAACATGCATGGGTGGCCAATATTTCCGATAACACGATTTCGATCATTGATACCACGATCTTTCGCATTCTCGGGACGATTCCAGTCGGAAAAGGCCCGATGGGCATTGCTTTTTCCCGTGACGGGAAATTTGCGTATGTCAGTTCACAGGACAAAATGGTCAACATTATTGACACATCCGCACACCAAGTGATCAAGCAAGTCCCGGTGGGACCAAATCCCCACTTTCTCACGCTGGGACCCGATGGCAATATATGGGGAACCAATACCGGCAGTAATGACATTTATGTCATCGACACGACAACCAATGAAATCGCCAAAACGATCGAGGTCGGCCCGGCTCCGCAACAAATCGCGTTTGCCTTAAAGGGAACTGCCGGCCCCAATGCCTATGTCACGGTCACCGGCATTAACAAAGTGGTCGTGGTTGATGCCACCTCCCCAACCCTTGCCATTCGCGAACAAATTGATGTGGGAGATGGCCCAAACGGAATCTGGGCCAATGCCGTCGGCACCAAAATCTATGTCGGTCACACAAAATCAAACAATGTGATGGTCGTTGATACCGGAACAAGCCAGGTCCTATCAACCCTTCCAGTCGGGAGAAAACCCATTCGGGTCGTCGCATCCCGGTAACCCACATCATGAGGAAGGGATAATCCCTGCATGATCATTCAAGTTGATGATTTTTCAAATGCTGAATAGGAGGCTCACATGAACGATACCAATGCATCAATTTTTCGCCACGCACGACCACGTCTGACCCGCCAACTCATTTCCGGAATGTGTGGGCTGGTTGTCTGTCTGGGATTTCTTTCCCTCTCTCCGGTTCAAGCAGCCGAAGAACCGGTGGGGAATGCCGTAAATGCCGTTGGAGATTTCACGGTATTTCGAACCGATGGTATTCAGGAACGACTTGAGGGCAAAGGGTCTCTCGCGTTATACGAAGGAGACAGAGTCAAAACCGGCTCAGGAAGCCAGGCGTTAATGGAATTCACCAATGGCATCCAAGTGGCCCTAAACGAAGACACCGATTTTCTTATTCTCTCCCGCTGGGAAGACGGTAAGGGATTTACCAGGATCTTACGTCTGGCGAATGGAGAGGTTTGGGTCAAAACCATGGGAGGACCAAAACCATTGGAAATCGAAACTCCCGTAGCCACAGCAGCCGTGAAGGAAACGGAATTTGACATCAAGGTCTTGCCGGATGGTCAAACGACTCTCACTGTTGTGGAGGGGATCGTGGAATTTGGCACTGCGTTCGGAACCTGCCCGATCAAAACTTCCACAATCAGCTATGGGAATCGCGGAAAAAAGTGCACGAAGCCGGCTCCGGTCGACGTAGCCCCTAATGTCGCGTGGGCCCAAGGTATTCAACAGTAGCGATTTCCGTTACGTTATCGCCATAAATTCGGCCCGTTCCGGCAGACCGGAACGGGCCCAATTTTTTTCGTGTTGGGATCTGGCCTAGGAGCCTGTCGGACTTCGGATGAATCGGCTGCAAAAGTGCCTAAGCGGCCCATATTTCGCCGCCTCCTTGGCCCATAGTCCCACTATGGGCCGGCAAAGTCGTCAAAATTTGCCCTCGCTCGGTCGCATTTTCACTATCGATTCCCAAAGTCCGACAGACTCCTAGTGGATTTACCCGCCCCTTCTTTCTCTATCATTCCTTTTCACGTTTGCCATTGGAACGTAACCACCCTGGTTCCGGGTATTTTACCCCTTCAACACTTTCGATAGGGGTAAGACATTCTCTCCAGACGTTCTTTCCAAGCGCTCCTCCAGGCGCTTGAGGGCTATTTGTGTTTCCCTCAGATCCTTGAGTATCTCTTTTTGTGTGACCGGCCCCTGAAGTTCAGCCAGGCGTTCGGCTTTGGCCTCATCGAGGTTATTGATCACCACGGCAATAAACAGATTAATCACGACAAACGTCCCTAAAACCACAAAACTCACAAAATAGATCCAAGACAGGTAATGAAAATCCATGGCGGTATACATCACATCAGTCCAATCTTCCAGGGTCACGACGCGAAATAGGGTCAACAGCGAGATCCCCAATGATCGCCAATGCGTCGGATCGTGCTCATGAAACAACTGATAGCCCATGATGGCATAGACATAAAAGATCACGCCCATGAGAGTCATGACATGAATCATGCTGGGAATTGATCTGACGAGGGTTGAAACGATAAGGCGAAGTTCCGGAATGGTCGAGATGAGACGAATCACCCGCAACAAGCGAGCTAACCGGGCAATCATGGCAAATTCTCCGGTAGCCGGAATCAAAGAAAACACGATG
>CAZBQO010000017.1:0-26612 GCA_964494125.1 uncultured Nitrospira sp.
ATCCTGAGAATACCCGGATATGCCCGACTCGCTGGATGAGGGTGGGGATCAAGAGGCAGCCGATGACGAAGCCCAAATAGAATGCGGTTCCCAATAGACCGATTGAAGGGGTGGAAAAGCCTTCCAATTGAGCTCGAATGGGCACAAGGATGCCCTGGAGCCCTGATCCGAGCTGAAAGAAAAGTACCGTCAGAAGAAGATAGGAAATGGCAAACAGGGTGGATTTGCTGAAGGTAGTGGAGGGAGGCATGATGTATTTGAATCACGATAGTAGGAAAAGTTGTGAGGATGGTTCTATCGACTTGCCTCCTGATAATTTGTACTATTTCATTCTGGATTCTTGGCGGGACAGGGTTTTTCCTTTACGCCTTTCCTTGGTTGGGAGCAGTCGTTGTTGAACCGTCTCCAAAGGGCAAGACTACATGAATACTGTTGACATGGTTATCCTATCGATAAAGGGAGTTCAATGACCAGAGACAACTTTTGCGAAGCCGCCTTCAATGAACTCCAACGTATTGAACGTGGGGAGGCCAGCGTGGAATTAATCGCTGGAGACATTTTAGAGGGCAAGGTTGAATATCAGACGAGTGATGGATGGAGGATCGTGGTCTTTAGTGATGGGGATGTGTGGGATTATGTGCGAGCGATGACTCCTCCAACCAGGGAGCATTTTGAGATTTGGCCCGAACAGGAAAAAGATGATTGTGAGGGGTCTCGGAAAATTCGGGCCTACCATCCGCCCGCGGCTCAACTCAAGACCACCTGGGGGTTTTTGTGCTGATCCGATGTTCGGGATGGTCCCAAAAACAGCACAGACCAGGATCAAGCCGATTTCGTGGGTTTTTTGAATGAGCTGGTTTTCTCCTACAGGATTGTTCAGGCCCTCGTGAAGACATCGGAACCAATGCGATTGGAGTACCACATCCATTCGTGTTCCTCTCGCTCCTTAATGTCCGTTGCGTGCAACCATTGGGTGTGTATACTCCCAATCCCATTTTCCACAATATGTTGCCCAATCCAGGTGACGATGGTCCGATAGAGTGGAAACACCGCATGAAAGGTGATGACATCCCCCAGAATGCGGCCATTGATCTCCGCCCAGAGTAGTTGACCATCCTCTCCGACCCCTGATTGAAATCGTCCTCTGACCAATCCTTCCACCACCGTCAATTCTAAAATGGATTGATGTTGGTTTTTCCAGGTTCCTTCGAAATTGACAAAGGGTTCTTCCGTCATGGGCTTCCTCTCCTTTCAGCGACTTTGGTTTCTTGACGGACTTCCTTGTGAATTTTCTCAAGTGCCCATTCTGTGCCCTTACGAGGGTTTCTCCAGCAAGGCTTCTACGTTTTTTTGTAGGGTGAGCGCGTTGATCGAAGCATACCCGTCTTGGTCGTTGTCGAAATAGCAGTAGACATCTTTGCCGGATTGGGCCCACTTGTGACATTTGTTGGCCCAAAGGCGAAGAGTTGGGGCACGATACTTTCCTTGATAGGCTTCGCCGGGGCCATGAAGCCGGATATACACAAAATCCGTGGTGACGATTTCCGGTGACCATCGACCGGCAAGGTGATAGAGACAAAAGGCCGTATCATATTTGGTAAGCAGGTCATAGACGGGTTGTGCGAACCAGCTTTCGTCGCGAAATTCGAAAGCATACCGGAATGTTTTTGGTAGGGCCTTCAAGAATTCTTCCAGCCTGAGCACATTCATTCTCCAACGTGGTGGCAACTGAAACAGGATTGGTCCCAGTTTGTGGCGCAGCACGGTGATGGTCTCAACGAATCGTGCAATGCTGTGTTCCGGATCTTTCAGCTTTTTCATGTGGGTGATAAACCGGCTGCCCTTACAGCTGAACAGGAAGTTGTGGGGTGTTTCATTTTCCCACTCTCTCAGGGTGTGAAGAGCCGGAAGATGATAAAATGTGTTATTGATTTCAACCGTGCCGAAGTGTCGGGCATAGAACGGGAGAAACTCTTCACTCGCCATGCCGGACGGATAAAAAGGTCCCACCCAATGAGGATAATGCCAGCCTGACGTCCCGATATGGATTCTGCCGATGTGCATCAGGGGTATTCATGTCATACTGCAATGACAGGTAAAGGGCATCTGTTCAGGTCGATAAGAGTTCTTATCCCTTTCACAACATCGCGGCTGCGGATTTCGGGTATGAGCTTGTGGGCATACAAGAAATACATGCCGGCAAAATGATGGAGTGTTCAAAAAAGTCCGTCCAGTCCTGTCCTGAGTCCCTCGAAGGAAAGGCCGCAGCCGCTTGGGCGAGCGGAGCGTACGGAGGAGTACGTGAGCACGGCCAAGCGGCGAGAACGCCGCTGGCGGCCTTTTTCAACACTCCCATGGACTACTCATCAGGATGTTCCAGCGCCCGGCAGGGGCCAAGAACCGTCATGATGATAATGCCTTGGCGAAGATCCGCCCTGTTGTGTATACGAAGTCGACTGGCGGTCCGGCGTTTGGGAGAAGTGGTCGGTCTGAATTCCTGTCTGAGTTGTTTGGGTTTTGAGGGGGCAGTTGGCGTTGTTCGACCTGTCTCACGATCAGGCTGTACCCGGGAATCATCGGATGGAAGAAAAAGATCCTTAAGGTCTCTGAGGGCGATGTCCCGGCGTATTCTCTCATTCAACCATCGAACAGCCAGGGCGAGTAACGACAGAAAGAGAAAGACAATAAATGATACCAGTGCTTCGATGCTCATGGTCACCTCACGGTTTTGGAGGTCCCGGAGATTCCTCCTCGGTTCCGGCAATGGCCCCACGCATAGCCGTATCGGCTTGCACGTTTTTCATCCGGTAATAATCCATGATCCCTAAGTTTCCCTGACGAAAGGCTTCAGCCATGGCCTTGGGAACCTCCGCTTCCGCCTCGACGACACGGGCGCGCATTTCCTGCTCCAACGCCACCGCCATAGCCCGCCGTTCTTCCGCTTTGGCTTGAGCAATTTGCTTGTCCGCATTGGCCTGGTCGATTTGCAGCTTTGCGCCGATATTTTCTCCCACATCGACATCGGCAATATCGATCGACAGAATTTCAAAAGCTGTTCCGGCGTCCAGGCCCCGTCCCAATATATTTTTGGAAATATGGTCGGGGTTCTCCAGCACGTCCTTATGTGTGGCAGATGAGCCAATAGTGCTCACCATGCCTTCTCCCACCCGCGCAATGACCGTTTCTTCACCGGCTCCGCCGACCAACCGGTCAATATTAGCTCGAACGGTGACTCGTGAGACGGCAATTAGCTGGATGCCATCTTTGGCGACTGCGGTGATACGGGGAGTTTCGATGACTTTCGGAATGACCGACATTTTGACGGCTTCTAAGACGTCACGTCCGGCAAGATCAATGGCGGCGGCGCGTTTAAAGGTCATGGGGATATTGGCCTTGTCGGCTGAGATCATGGCATTAACGACTTTGACCACATTTCCTCCGGCCAGAAAGTGGGCTTCCAGGTCGTTCACGGGAATATCGAGTCCGGCCTTGACCCCGCTGATTCTGGCATTGATTACGGTAACCGGCGGAACACGGCGCAACCGCATGCCAATGAGCGTAAAGAGTCCAACATAGGCGTTTGAAGCCCATGCCGCGATCCAAAGGGGGATGGGTATCACATAGAGAAAGCCAAACATGAGGACCAGAACCAAGACGAGGAGTCCGAGTGATCCGAATGCCTGTGTCTCAATTTCCATTATGCGGGGTCCTTTTCTGATTGTGAAAATTCGTCAAGAAGGAAACATGGGAAACGTGCACAGAAATGATTTCCGATTGGTGAATTTTCCAGAACTTCATGGATAAGACTTTAATACAGCCTTGACAGAGAACCAGTATAAAGTATAACAAGAATGGTCAAGGTTTTTGGGGCAATTTTTAGCCCTTCTCCCTCATACCCTTCTAGATTCATATGCCGTTCCAATTTAATGAAAAACAACGGGCACCCGGTGGAGTTAATAGGGGGACATTTCGATCTTGGTCCAGGACCCTCATCTTTTTGATTTTTATGAAAAGGTTTTATCCCTGAAAGGGAACCTATGAACAAAAGGGAAAGCTACGCGATAGTGTTTGCGACTGCCAGTCTTGGGTTGTTGTGGTTATATTTTGTGCTGGTCATGTTCCTGGGCCGGTCTATCGGCGGGAAGGGCATAGGGCTGGGCCTGATAGGCCTCTCTCTTCCGTTTGCTGTTGGCGTGTTCTTCATGGTCATTCGAACAATGATGGTTCGCGGGATGGTCTCCTCAAAGCAGCTTGTAAACCTCAGCCTAGTAGTGTGTGTGTCATTGGGTAGCCTCTTCATTTTGGACATCATATATGCTATTCACCTCAAGTCACAGTCCGTCGGAAAACCTCGTCTGGAAGAATCCAGACGGTTTGATTCTGCGATGACCTGGACGGAGTTGTATCCTCCTCTCTACTATCCCACGGAACGCAATTTCCGATTGCATAAAGCCAATATTTCGGTCAGTGGGGAACATTATGGGCTTTTGTATAGTCCCGAGTTGATGCAATCGCCGACTCTTGCCAAATCCGTGTTCGAACTCCAACAATTTTCTTGTATCATCGATCAGCACGGATTTCGCAATACTATACCATTGGACCAAGCTGATATTTTTACACTTGGAGATTCTTTTACCTTCGGATGGGCCATTGATTCCTCACGCTCCTGGGTTGGAATTCTCGAAGATGCCATACATCGGCCGATTTACAATCTGGGAATACTTGATTCCTCCCCAAAACAAGAACTCGAATTACTAAAATACATGATAAGAACTTCGGGAAAATCAATGCAAATACGCACGCTGCTCTGGATGATCTACGAGGGAAATGATCTTGAAGATAGCACAAGAGATAAAGGTTGGACTAAGCCCAACAGTCCCAATAATATGAAGCAAATGATGGAGGGAACCGTCCTTCAAAGTTTGTACCAAATTCCCTTCCTCATTAAAGAGCAAGCGATGATCACGAAAATACGAAATCAAGACATTGTTTTTCGGCTTCCAAGTTTGCAAAAAGATGGGTCGAACCCGAATGTCATTGACGGAATACAATCGTGGTTTCCTCTTTATCATTCTACTACCCTTGGACCGCGTTTGTTTATTCCAGAACACATCGATAGGGCAGGGAAACCATCCTCTTATGTTTTAAATCACAACAACAGACCAGGTTTGGATCAAGTTTTTGAAGAAATGGCACAGCTCGGAAAGGAATTTTCTTTCAAGATCATTGTGGTCATTGCTCCAACGGCTGTAAGGCTTCACGGTCGTTTTTATGAAAATTTCCCACCGATATCCGACAATCCTCATTTTATCGATTACATCGCCACGCTGTCTGAGCAGAAGGGATTCAGAACGCTCAATTTGCTCCCATTTCTCTCGACCTATGGAGACAAGGAACTCTTATATCTCAGAGACGATGATCATTGGAACAAAAAGGGCCATGCCGTTGCTGCAGAGATCATATTCCGGGAAATATTTCAGCAGGAAACTGAAAAATGAGAACTATGCCGGCTTTTTCCTGGAGATGGAAAAAGAAGGCGTAAATAAACTTGAAACGGTCACCGCGCGATACGAAAGGAGAAGCCACGAGTGCGCAGCGTAATAGCCACTGAGTTCAAGAAAACTCCATGAATGCCAAGCCTTCTCGTTCGATCAGACCGTGTCCTTTTCCTATTGAGGGGGTGCGAGTCGAACCACCACCCGATTCCCATCGATTCGAACGACTTCAAGCGGTTGACCGGCCTGAATAAAAGTGCCGTCGGACACCACATCCACCCGCTCTCCATCAAAGCGCGCAATGCCGGAAGGGTGCAGGTCGGAAACGGCGATTCCCTGCTTTCCCAGCCAGCGATGATCGGCGGCCGGACTTGATTCGTACCCCTCTTGAGCTTGCAAGTTGGTTTCCAGGATCAGGCGTTTTCCAAATGGGAGGCGTGGAAAATATCGAAGCAGAATAAGCGTGGCGAGGATAGCCACGAGGATGGAGAACGCCACTTGTCCTAGCGCGGACAGCGTGGAATCCCATGTTGCGCCGGTGCCAATGAGGCTCAGTCCAAGTCCTCCCATAAGCGCGATGATTCCCAAGATTCCGGCAATGCCAAAGCCGGGAATGACAAAAATTTCCAGCCCAACCAATATCAGACCAATTCCGACAAGCAGGAATTCTTCTAATCCTGCCAGCTGGACGAGCCCGTGCCCCCAGAAAAACAGGGCAAGGCTGATGAGTCCGAGGGCGCCAGGGACCCCGAATCCGGGTACCCGCATTTCCAGCATAATTCCGAGAATTCCCACCGTCATCAATAGGGAGCTGACAACGGGGTGGGTGAGGAATCGCACGAGGGACTCCGCCCACGTTTCTGAAGCGTGACGAATCTCCGCATCAGAGAGTTTCAGAAACTGTAGCACAGCGTGTAAGTCATTGGCTTGGCTGTCTGCCACCTTGAGCTTCAGCGCTTCTTGAGTGGTGAGCGTTAATAATTTGCCCTTTTTGACGACATCGGGGATTTCCACGTCGGCATCGACCATGGCCTCGGCGATGGCCTGTGGGCGGTTTCGTTGTTCGGCCGTGGCCCCGAACTCTTTTCGCACATACGAGACGGTCTTTTCCTCGACGGGCTGGGCGGGCGTTCCAGGAGCACCGACTTGCACCGGAGTGGCGGCACCAATCGTTCCGCCTTCCGTCATGAGAATCCTCTCAGCAGCCAGGCTAATGAGTGCGCCGGCGGAAATAGCTCGCTTGTTGATGAAGGCGACGGTCAGCACTTTTGATTCGAGAAGGGCATCTCGAATAAGAACCGCCGCATCAACCCGACCGCCAAAAGTATTAATCTCAAGTATCACGGCAGTGGCATTGGCAGCTGTGGCTTCGTCTATCACCCGTTGCACAAAGGGAGCGAGTCCCAGGTCGATGACTCCCTCGATGGGAGCCACAAACACGATAGGCTTCGGCGTGACGGCCTGGCATACACCGACAACCAGGAAAACAGACAGATAAATTGCCAGCGCGGAAAGCACATGGTGGAATCGTATTTGTGCCAGCATGATTCAGTATCCTTTTGTTCTATCCTACCTTGTTTGACGGGACTCAAGCGATGGCATGCCTATGGAGGTGCTTGAGTCGCGGGAATATTGTGATTTCGACACATTAGACATCTCTGACCTTATCGAATCATTAAAATCCAATGTGGAAGAGTTTTGGCGAAGGATAAGATGAGCCATAACAATTCATTTTTAAATGGACCTTATAACTTATACGGAGGTGTTACATGAAATTTTCATACATGCTTAACGGGGCATTGGCTCTGACCTTCATCACGGGAGTGGTGTACGGCCAAGACAACATGGTCGCAGGTGCGAGTGATATGGAAATGCAAGTTGTCGATAAGAATTGTTGGGTAGAGTTATTTGAGGATACTGATTTTGATGTTGACGATCCCCATGTCCGTGTAGCGGGACCTTTCCAGTCAGCCACGTTAGAGGATGTGGCTGGTCAGAATTGGAATAATGAAGTCGAGAGTCTGATTGTAGGACCCAATGCCATGGTTTACGCCTATAAGGATCCGGATTTTTCCGGAGCCGAAGTGGCGTTTGTCGCAAATCAACGAAGCAGTGATTTAGCAGAATTAGACATGTCTGACAATATCGAATCATTAAAAATTAAATGTGGAAAAGAGTAAGTGAGTGTTGTATTAAATCTCCCCGTCCTTAAGGGAGTCAGATTGTAAAGGGGTAACTTCAAGGGTTCTTATTGCATTTTATATCAGTGTACAAACGATAGGTCTCGGGTGAGGAAAATTGTGGCGATCCGTCCCCTGGAGGGGTTCCAGTATAAACTCTATTGCTGTAACGGAGTGCCAAACAGCAATTGCGTCATCTGACTGTCACAATGCTCAGTAGATCATCTTTTCGAGTCACATTGATCATGACATCTGATTCTGTTCGTATAAATTTCAGATCTGCCGAAACATTTCCTATGCGAAGATTTTTAATCTGGATGGCCGGTAAAAACTCGGGAAGAGAGGGATGAGTGATTCGGATTTCCCGATCGGTACCGTGAAAGGAAATGCCGAGACAGGCCTGTAACAATAAAAACACGGCTCCTGCCGCCCATGCTTGAGGAGCGCAGGCGACCGGGTAGAGAATTGGACCTTCTCCAGGTTTTCGAGGAAACCCGCAAATCAACTCAGGAAGTCGATGAAGGTCCACCTGAATACTCAAATCAAAAAGTCCTCCTAAGAGCCGTTCGACACCTTGTGTCAACCCATAGCGACTCATCCCTAAGGCAATGAGAGCGTTATCGTGTGGCCAGATCGATCCATTATGGTAGGCCATGGGGTTGTATCGAATTTCATTGGTCGGGATTGTCCGAATTCCCCAACCAGAAAAAAAATCCTCCTCTAATAATCCTTTCGCAATGCGTTCGGCTCGATCCTGTGTGGCAATTTCAGTAAAGAGCGTATGCCCGGCGTTGGTAGATCGAATGGCACAAGGTTGTTTTTTTCTATCAAGGGCGAGGATGTAGGTGTCTAATTCGTCTGACCAAAATTGCAAATTGAATTGGTGGCGGAGGGTTTGAGCTTCACGTAACAGTGATTCTGCCCGATCATGGTATTCAAGAAGTCTCGCTAAATGAGACGCCGCCCGTTTTGCCGCATACACATATCCTTGAACCTCACAGAGGGCAATCGGTCCTTCGGCGATGGTGCCGTCTGCATGGAACACCGCATCATTGGAATCCTTCCAGCCCTGCTGAGCGAGGCCGGTGGGAGTTTGCCGAAAATACTCCACGAATCCGTCCTTGTCTTGATCTCCATATTCATCAATCCATGCCAGCGCCCGTTCCAGGTGAGGCCAGAGCGAGACAATAAAATCTTTGTCTCCCGTTCGATCGAAATATGCTCCGGCCAAGAGCACAAAAAGCGGGGTCGAATCGACACTTCCATAATACTGCTCGAAGGGAATTTCCTTGAGGGCCGCCATTTCGCCCTTTCGGGTTTCATGCAAAATTTTACCCGGTTGTGCATCTTGATCCGGAATAATATCCGTGGCTTGGGTGGAAGCCAAAAAGGTCAACACCCCTCGCGCGAGATCCGGATTAATCCATAAACATTCCAGCGCCGTAATAATGCCATCTCTCCCAAACGCGGTGCTAAACCATGGCACACCCGCATAGGGATAGGCACCCTGGGGAAGATCAGTGGTCATCATGCAGATGTCATCGAGAGACCGATTCAGCCAGTCATTGAATTGTTCATTCCCGGTGTAAATCTTACAGTACTGTGCCTTGGCCGTTTGCAAGGCATGGGCGGCATGGACTCGAGCCGTGGAAAAATTCATTGGCTCCGGCACCTGACCCTCCACCGAACAGGCAACAGTGATATGAAAAAATTTTTCTTCATGCGGAGCAAGTGATACCTCAAAAACCATCGACTTTGTGGAGGCTGTTGTTGGAGAAGGGTCGACGGTAAGATGCGTGATCCTTTTGATGTGATCCAACCCCTGATATTCAAAAACGACGGCTTTGCTTTTCAGGAGCGTCGCGGTCATCACCCCTCGCTGAGGACGTAGTTCCCCTCGTACTTCAAAGATGTCCGCAAAGTCCGCTTCAAATTGGATCGAATAACTCAGGATTAACGGATTTAATGAGTAATTGGTGAACTGAAACTGTTCATAACACCGAGCTTGCCAAAGAAGCTTTGTTCGAGAAATATGGAGGGTACCCCGAGGGAGAAACGTCAGATCATTTTGATAACGATCAGGATTAGTCAGATCCACAGCAAGTAAGGCATTGTCTTCCTTGATGGTGGAGCTGAGAAGAAAAGGATAGGATTCTTCAAGATTAAATTCAAATTTGGAAAGAAACCGAGTTCCTTCATGATACAGTCCCTGCTCGCCCAACCCAACACGTTGAATATCACCGTACCGATTAAAAATGCCAAAGGTTTCTCCATCCTTTAAAACATGTGTTCGGGCATCGGCAAGAGCGGATGTCGCGAGAATATAATGCTCATCTCCTATCCGGACTATTTTATTATCCATTGAACATCCTGTGAAAAGCGAATAGTAACTATATGAAACATTTTATTCATCTGAGTGGACATTTTCAAAACCCGGGCCAATACATGAGGGAAATCCCCCTGCAGGGTTTTGAGCATATATTCCCATGGCTGGTTTCCGTCAGAACTTTGGATGTCTAATTCAGGGGCATACAGTTGGAGCGGATGGGAAAACTTCAAGGAAGAGAGTACCCTTGCTCATCTTCCCGAATAAAACAGTGAAGCTGATTGTTTTTTTGGTTCTTGACGTTCTAAGCCCCAGCTTCTTTTTTTTGGTGAAGATGCTCTTGCCAAAGAGGTATAATTTTGAAATCTTTTTTTTTAAGGTGCATGCCTTTATGGTCTGAATGACCAAGGATTATGGGTGGCGCATTCTAATGCGAGACAAATAATGGCAAAAAAGATTTTTGTTGTGGATGATGAAGAGGCTTCTCGTGAAGGGTTGGCTATTCTTTTGGCCAAATGGGGCTATGAAGTGGAACAAGCTGGGGATGGGAAGGAAGCTCTGACTAAAATCCCCCACTTGCATCCTGATGTGGTCATTACCGATTTGGTCATGCCTGGATTTAATGGGCTCGAGCTCATTCAGTTTCTTCAGAAAGAATTAATATTTAGTCCGGTCATCGTCCTGACTGGTCATGGGACTATTGAGACGGCCGTTTCGGCTATTAAGCAGGGTGCGTACGATTATTTAACTAAACCCCTGGATGTGGCCAGGCTTCGCATTATGGTGGAAAAAGCCTTGGAAAGAGGAGAGACCCATCGAGAAATGGTTCTGTTGCGTAAACGACTGAAAGGATTGTGGGGACTGGGTAAATTGGTGGGTAAAAGTAAACCAATGCAGGAAATTTACAGTCTCATTGAACTGGCAGCCCCGACGCCGGCGAGGGTCCTCATTCTCGGGGAGAGTGGCACAGGAAAAGAATTGGTTGCGCAAAGTCTCCACGAACTGTCGGATCGAAATAAAGGGCCCTTCATTCCGGTAAATTGTTCAGCCATTCCTGAAACCCTTCTGGAGAGCGAAATCTTCGGGCATGAAAAAGGTGCTTTTACAGGGGCCTTGGATAGAAAACCGGGGTGTTTCGAACTGGCACATGGCGGTACACTTTTTCTGGATGAAGTGGCCGAAATGAGTCCTTCCATTCAAGCCAAATTTCTGAGGATTCTTCAAGACTCTTCAGTCAAAAGGATTGGCGGAACAGTTCCCATCCAGGTGGATGTTCGTGTCGTAGCGGCGACGAATAAGGATCCCATGAAGGCCATTGAGGATGGATCATTGCGCGAAGATCTTTATTATCGCTTGAATGTGTGTATCATCCATCTCCCGCCTCTCCGGGACAGAAAAGACGATATTCCTTTATTGGTGAAGGCCTTAATTGAAGAATTTAATGTCAATTATTCGAGAACCGTCCAGTCGATTAATGATGAAGCCTTAGAGCGCTTAATGAATCATACCTGGCCCGGAAATGTCCGTGAATTGCGAAATGCCGTTGAACGGGCCGTGATGACGTGTACGGCTGATGTGATTACGACTGCGCATCTTCCCGAATTTGCCAAAAAAGCGGACAGTGAAAGTCCAGAGGAGAAGGAAGGCGCGGTGCGACTGCCCATGGGATCGACAATCGAAGATGCTGAACGCCAACTTATCATTCAGACCTTAAAACATCATCAAAACAATAAGACGCGGGCAGCGGAGATTCTTGGTGTCAGTTTGAAAACCCTTCACAATAAGCTTCACCGGTACGGATTACACGATGCGATTGAACGTTAAGGGAAAGGAAGCATTAGGCGTTACAGTCCTAACCCTGGTGGTGGTGGTTGGTAGTACATTTCTCAATCTTTCTCAGTTAAGCAGTGTCATCGTCCAGGAAACCTCGGAGCAGGTTTCTCTCATTAAACGACAAATTTTTGAGTACAGTAAGCGGGTAGTGCTGAATGCTCAGTCACCCGGTATCCATCCTGTTGTCTTGCTGGCCACAAATCAGGAACTCAAAAAATTTCTTGAAGCCAGCGTGGGGTACTCGCCTCATCTCCTCTATGCCCTCATTGTTGATCCTCAAGGGAAAACCCTTTTGCATTCCGAAGGCGCTAAAACTGAGCGCCCACATCCGACCAGGCCCAAACTCGAAGACCTTCTTTCCCTGGGACCCATAGACCGTTTCACTGTGCTTTATCAGGAAGGATCCATTTTTGACAGTACGCTTCCCATAACCTGGGAGAATGTCCCTATCGGCGAAATCATTGTCGGAATCCATACCAGTCTGCTTCGTGAAAGAATGACCTCTTCTTTGAAAACCAGTGTTGTGTTTGCTCTGGTGGCCTTGCCAATTGCCTGGTTGTTAACAATGGGTCTGGCGACGTTAACTTTGCGTCCTATTCATGCCTTGGCCGAGCAAATGGAGCAACTTCGTCAAGGACGTTTTGATGTGTTAACGGATTTAAGCCGGACCGATGAATTTCGAGAATTGGCCTCGCAGCTTCAGTTGTTGGGGCAACAACTAAAATCGGATCGTCTCAATACCCTGAGTGAGGAGACGCACCTTCAAGGAGTGATCGAACATTTGGAAGATGGGGTGATTGTCGTTGATGATCAAGGAAAAGCCCTATTTCTCAATCAAGCCATGGAATTTATGGTTGATATCCCTGGGCCTCATCTTCCAGGACATCGATTGGAGTCGTTGGGAGAATCCTTTACCCCACTAATTCGATTGGTCAACCAAGCGTTAGCGGAAAAGAAAGACCTGAAGGCCGTCCCCTGCTCTTTGCCCAGAAAAGGAGAATTTAAGTCGTTTTATATTTCGGTGATCAATTTAAGATCCTCCCCACGTTTTCATGGAGCGATGATTTTATGCAGAGATATAGAATCCATGAAAACTCTCCAATCGTTGGTTCGATATGCTGCTCAGCTCACGACTTTGGGACAACTGACGTCAGGGCTCGCCCATGAGGTCAAAAATCCTCTGAACGCCATGGTTATTCATCTTGAAATTTTAAAGGAGGGAGCCAAAGGCCTCAATGGAGACTTCCAGAAAAGTTTAGAGGTCCTGGAAGGGGAAGTCCATCGTTTGGATCGTGTCGTACTTGGTTTTTTGAAATTCATGCGTCCGCAAGAGCTGGAACTTTCCTCCGTGAATGTCAATCGGTTGCTCAAGAGAGAGTTGAGCCTATTAGAAAGGGAATGGGGAGATAAGGGCATCCGCTTTATCCTGAATTGTGAGTCGGATCTGCCAGCCATTTCCGCAGATCCTGATCTCTTACGTCAGGTTTTTCTCAACATTATCTTGAATGCCTGTCAAGCCATGGAAGAACAAGGCGGGGAAATTCGGGTTGCCACGTCGACCCATCAAGATAATGAAATACGGATTTCCATTAGCGACCAAGGTCCTGGTATTCCTCCTGAAATGCAAGAAAAAATTTTTCAATTATATTACACTACCAAACATCATGGAAGCGGTCTGGGTCTTTCGTTGGTCTATCGCTTTATTCAATTGCATGAAGGAGTTATTGATGTTCAAACGGAAATGGGAAAAGGCACCACCTTTAGTATCCGATTGCCAAGAAAAATCTGAAGTGACATTTTTGTTGTCATGTTTTCAGCAGAGGGCCTTCATGGGTGGTCGTCAATTTCTAATGTTGGGAATGACTGTGATCTGTAGTGGATGCTCATTTGATGGTGTTATATCAGGAACGGATCGTTGGTATCCTAATCAAATCACACAAAGGATAGAGGCCTTTTCCCCGTCATTCATTCATCTTTCCTCCAATTCATCTCCTATGAAGCCGGTTTCTGTGAACGATCCTACGCCGTCTAAGGCTATCCCTGGGAAAAATGAAATACCATCCGATATCCCTCAACAACAAGTCCCGCCTTCTCAAGAGCAAAAACCGGCCATCCTTGTCCCCCAGATTCCTAATAAAGATAATCGTCAGGAAATTGTGACCTACAAGACTCAAATAGATGAGACGCAAAATTTGTTGCGTACCATTAATGAAAGCCAACTGTCCAAGGAACAGCACGATACCTACGTTTCAATTAATAGTTTCCTGGAAAAAGCCCAAGAGGCTTTTTCACAAAATGATCTGTCAATGGCATTGAATTTATCGGAAAAAGCCCGTACCTTGGCCAAAGAAATTGTCGATAATTCCACCAACCCGTAGCGAGAATTAGTGATGGAAATTTGCGGAGGATGACGTGCAGGTTTGGCAGAGGAACATTGGGAATGAAGAGAAGGCTTTTTTTCTTTTATGGTGGTGAGGATGCCTCTCAAATGGATGTCGCATGACTAAAAAGAACGTATTAATCGTCGAGGATGATAGGAATAGTCGTGAAGGCCTCAAGGCCATGCTTGGAATGTATGGATATAATGCCGATACCTCCAAGGACGGGTTGCAAGCCATTAAGAAAATAAAGGAAAAATTCTTTGAAGTGGCCGTTATCGATATCAACCTTCCCCCTGTGTTGAACGTGGAAATCAATGGGTGGGATTTAATCCGGATTTTTCGATCCTATAACCCAAGTATCGACATCATTGTCGTCAGCGGAGAAAAAGGCATTCAATCCCGGGCTCAACATTTCAATTTGGTCGGATGCTTGGAAAAGCCCATTCGGCCATCCCATCTTAAATCTCTCATGGAAGCACTGGACTGATTCAATTCGTTTGAATTCTTCAAGTGGTCTGCGGATTTGTTCGCTCCTTCTTTGCCCTTCCTCCAGTTTCTTCCGTTCTTTAATTCTCCCCAAATGTCCGCGGCCCCTCTAATCGGGACTGTGCCCAATATCATTATCTTTTCCATCTTTCATGGTTTTGTAAAAAATTCATCATTTTTTGTAATTTTTTCCCGATCCGAAGATTTATTTCATGATTTTCTCTCGTGTGCCTAATATTTCGAACGGCTGAAATAACCTGATTTGGCAATGAATTAACTTGAAAAAATGGCTCAAATTGTTCTGGCCTGAAGTTTGCGCTTAAAAGAAGAATAGTTTTCCAGATCTTCACCAGGGAATAACGGAGTACTCAATTATTACCCAATAACGTAAGGAGGATCCTATGAAATCCTTTTCTTATTTCATCGTGGGGTTTTTCATTTTCGTTTGTGGCGTACCGTTCGCCCAAGCTGCGGAAAAAATGGGGGTGGCAGAGAATACAGAAAGGGAAATTTTGTCTATGACCATGTTGAGCGGAGAAGTTAAAGACGTACAAGGAGATTGGTGCGTCGTACAAGATTCTGAAGGGACTGAATGGAAAATCCAAGTTGACAACTATACGGAAACTATAGGGAATGTTCTTCCGGGTGTCACGATTGCCGCCTTGATAGAACCGGGCGGTCATGCCAAAGAAGTGAAAGTGATACCGGAGTAAGAATTGAAATTCCCGGAATCGGAGAAAGCTCAGAGATGTGGGGTCTGCAATGTCTCTCCTTTTTTGAAATTATCCGATTTTCGGGAAGAACAGATAGCAGGAGGGTGTCATGTATAGAAAAAACTCTAGAAAAACCCAACATCATTTTTCTGTGAGGAAAGGGTTTGTCCTGATGGGCGTGTTTGGAATCTTTGGTTTGAATACTTCAATGAGTATGGGATTAATTTCCGAGGACAGGAAGGATGTCATTCAAGGACACGCAGAAAGAGGGCAGATCATTATTGAAGGAAAAGTCACGAGGGTGCAGGGTGAATTTACAGGGAAAGATTTTTCTCAAATGGAGGATCAGCGGTACATAGTGGAGACGCCATTTGGAAGAGAATGGGATCTTCATTTTGGAGAAAATACTCTGAAAATAGGGCACATTTTTTTAGGGGATCAGGTTAGGGCAAGTATCGGCAAAGATGGTTCCCTTCAGACCGTCCAAAAAATTGAACAGGTTAAGCCGAATTCCCACCACACAATGGTTCGTCGCAGTATCAAAGGAATGCTAGAAAAAAGGAATGGGAATTTTTTGTATGTGAAACAGGGGGACCACACAGAAATAGTGCATCTTGATACCGAGAGTGTGCTCGAAGGAAACATTCGAGAGGGGAGCAAAATTGTTGCGCAGTTAGGAGAGGCTGGGTATGGGATAAAAATTCAGGAATTAAAAGGAGAAGCCGAAGCAAACTCTAACTAATGCGATAGATATCGGTCCGAGTATCCTTGTTGAAAACTATGCCTGATTGGAGGGCGTGCATTGAGTTCGCGTTGCCGAAGCCCAATTGAATGGCATCCTTCGAAAATAGAAAATTTTAATAAAACTTTTTTCTGGTATAAATCAACTTTCTGTAGCTGAATCGAATTGTTGTTTTGTCAGAATAAAAATAAATAAGAGATATAAGGGAGATACGCGATGACCAACGAGTTACTTTTGAACATATTCAGGCGAAATCATTCCGTGACGACAAGGGAAACAATATCTCAGAAACCATCAGTAGGAAAAACCGTCATGATTGTTGATGATGATAAAGACTTTCGATTACTTTTGCGTGACCGTTTAGTACGAGTAGGATTGATATGTATTGAAGCAGGAAATGGGGAGGAAGCCAAAGAACAACTCAAAAAAATGGATGTCGACATGGTTGTGACTGATTTTCGCATGCCCAGGATGGATGGGTTAGAATTAATCGATTGGCTGCATCAAACCCACAGATATATGCCCATAATTTTTGTGTCAGGAGATGTAAATGTGACCATTCGAAAAAAAGCTGAACAGGCAGGAGTCTATGCCATTGTGGAAAAACCATGTTCTCTCTCGGATTTATCGAAGAAAGTTGAAGAAGCTGTTAATAATTTTTGAAAAATTTTCCGGCACTAGGAATGCAGTTGAACTGCTTAGGATCCGAATAAATTTAGAACAACACATGTGGCTTCAGATGTAATCAGCCCCAACTAAGTGATCTCTTCTCGGACTTCTCGGACAAAAGCCAATTAAAGGTAAGGGACATCCCGAATTATGGGGCTGGTAAAGGACCAAGAAACTCCGTTCCTCCTCGATAAAATCCATTGAAATTCTTTTCCCCGTTCATTTTAGGGAGAACCATCCTCTTCCTATTAATCCAGTCGTTGTTTGACGTTGAGCATAGCAAAGGAGATACCTCGGATGCAGGAGTTCCAGACAAGAAAACAATCATGTGAGAAATGGCTAAGAAAGAAGTAGAGGGAGTTTATTATTCAAGGCAATGCACCTCTTGAGCTGAATTTCGGACTCGTCGGGAAATCTGGAAGGCGATGTAAGAGGTCAGAAATAGCACCATCCCCATTCCCAGTAGGGTCCAAAATTCTCCGAACTGTTCCGTCACCCAACCAAAGGTGGTCATTCCCCCAATGGCAGCGAGCATGGCCAATGTTCCATACAGGGCCAGGACTCGTCCGATAAGTTGTGGAGGAGAAATTTCCTGGATTATTCCCCATTCAATAGGGGTTAAGACCCCACTTCCCATTCCAATAAGGACGACGACCAGGAGGCTGAGGGATAACTCCGATACCCCGGTGAACCCCCAAAGAGCGAATGCAGTGAATAGGCTGGTGGTCACCAGCAGGCGAATGCGTTGCCAAGGTGCTCCCAGGGCGACTTTAGCAAGGAATACGGAGGCAAAAAATAGGCCCACACCCACCCCGGAAGTGATATAACCGACCTCCACCGGACCCAGTTTCAACATATTCCTGCCGAGGACCGGCAATAACGTATGAAAGGCACTGATGACGAAGCTATACAATCCAGCTGTCAAAATAAGCAGTCGGATGACAGGCTGACGGAAGAAAGTAAATTGAACGCCTTCTTGTAGATCTTTGACATAGCTGCTGATGGAAGTTTTCAGGGTTGCCTCCGGGAATGGCGCTTCGTGTGGCACTTCCGGAATGGAAATACATACAAGGCATATGGCCGACCCGATATACGTCAGGACATTGAGGCAGAGAACGTTCTGGGAATTTAATAGGGCGATCCCCAGTCCGCTTAACAGGGGGCCGAAAATCACTCCCAAACTCATGGTGCTCTGCAGTAAAGCATTGGCAGCCGTTAAAGCCGATTTTTTCACGATGAATGGAATGGTGGCGAATAAGGCCGGCGCAAATAGGGAAGTCGCAACGGCATTGCAAAACACCAAGATATACAAATATTCAACCGTGAAGGCCTCATGGGAGACCAAACAGGGAATGAGTCCAATAAGCAGGGCTCGTATGAGGTCGGTGCTGATAAGAATAATTTTTTTGGGAAATCGATCAATAAATACCCCTATGAAGGGACCGAGTAAAATCGGAGGGAGCGTTTGCAAGATTCCAATGACTGTGGTTTGGAGAGCGGAACCGGTCACCGCATAGACAAACCATAACAATGCCAGTTTGGTCACCCCATCCCCGATTTGAGAAATAAGCTGACTCCACCAAAGGAGTCCAAAATTCCTTTGAAATAAAAGGGGGAGATTAGTGGCGAGAGCTAGAGGTTGAGGAATGTCGGAATCGGAAGAAGATAGAGAAAGATTGGACATGATGTGACGATTGGGTCCCTTCAATCATTCCCTGCCTCGAGACGAACATTTTGAGTATTGACTGCGATGACGCCAGGAATCTCACGGGCCGCTTGTGCCCCCTCCAAGACAATCACCTGAAATCGGGTCCGCCCGCTCAGAGAAACCACCCCCCGAATCGTCATGATTTTAAAATCGGCTTCCCGCAGCGTTTGGCTATGGGCAAACCGTTGTTTCACCAATTCAGTCAGGCGAGCGTCCATTTTGGCCTGTATGGCGGCGCGCAAAGAGGGGCGAACTTCGATGTGATTGATAATTTCTTTTCCCTTGATCAGATTGGTGGTGATGGCTGTGACTATGGTCTTTTCTTCCTCCACAGAAACTTCCCCTCTCAACTCCACCGTTTTTTCCTGGACCTGGCAATCAATATCGTATGGAAAGAGGCGAGGATCCTCCATAAATGCCAGTTTTAATGACAAGTTCTGGGATTGGACAATGTTGTCTTTGTCTGATGGTTTCTGCGGTGCTTTCTCGGAAGATTCCAGTTTCGGGGTGGGTTTCGCTTGATGATCTTGGACTTGGAGCACAAGAGTCTCGGCAGGAACAAAGGAAGTCAATTCCAAGAAGGTTGATGACCCGAATACCTGGCTCCAGGCAATTAGCGTCACAGCCAGACTCATGACTAGAAGGTCACGAGAGTGATGTTTCATCCTAAGCTTCTCCTTCTCATGGAATAGCCCGTGAATTTATTCTGTGTATTTTTTTTGACCATGGTGGTGCGCGAGACCCACGTTTTGGGGAAATACTCGGTATTTTATTAGAAGAATATGGTGAGATATCCAACATCCACGGGTGGTTCTTCCTCATTGATCTATGGATGGAGAGTGGCTTGGAACAGGAAATTCTGACAGGACTCCATGCTCTTTTCGGATTATCATCATGGGCAGAAAGTTCCATTTTCTTCCATGAGAGAAGCCATTCTCCCTGAAAGGAGGAGCGATTCAATAAAATCACGACCATGCCTGTAATCAAAAACACGAAACCAATCATCGAAATGCCAGCCATTGAACCAAAGTTATCAGCCACCCCTCCAAAGGCCACCATGCCTCCGCTGGCCATGGCCATGCTCGCAGTATTGATTAAGGTAAACACTCGTCCCATTAAATGGTTGGGGGTTGTTTCTTGGATGATAGACCAGGCAATAGGCGTGAAGGCAGCCGTACTGGCCCCAATAAGTGTGACGAGAATAAAACCCCATACGACCGAGTGTGAATGAGCGAGAAATTGCAACGCACCTCCTCCCGCGACCATTGAAAGGGCGATAAGAAAGATCCGATTATTTTGCCCAAGGTTCTTCATGCAACTCAGAGCAAAGGAGGTAGCCAGCATTCCTGCTCCCATAGCAGACCACAGCCACCCCAACCATCGAGGATCGGCTGCAATGTGATCGTTGACGAAAAGTGGAAGCACATAGATAAAGGCGCTGGCTCCCAACGTATAAAAGACTGTCGTAATGAGGAGAGCGCGAAGTATGGGTTTTTCTCTAAAGACAAATTGCATTCCGACAGCCAAGTCCTGACTCACTTTCGACGCCACCTTGGCCATCCTGGGAGCGGTCGTCAATAAATGACCTTTGATCGGCAATAGGCACAAGGCGGATAACAGAAACGTGGCTGCATCTACATAGAGAACATTCTGGGTGCCCAGCCATGCGATCAAGACTCCGCATATGGCCGGCCCGATGAGTATGCCCACATTTGTCGTTGATTGAAGTAGGGAATTAGCGGACATGAGTTCAGAGGGTTTGACCAGAAGGGGAAGCGATGCAGCCAGGGCCGGCCCGAACGCTGTAGAGAAGATAGCTGTAAGAAACACCAAAATAAACAGTACTTCCAAGGTCAGGGCATCAAAAAGATACAAGACAGGAATGAGAACAATTAAAAAAGCTCGAATGACATCAAGAATCACCATCACGGGTTTTTTAGGCAATCGGTCTAAATACACACCCACGATGGGGCTCAGGACCAGCGGGGGTATCGTTTGCAACAGTCCGATGATCGTCATTTTTAGGGCTGATCCCGTCAGTTGGTACACAAACCATAAGAGAGCCACTTTGGTTAAGCCGTCTCCAATTTGTGAGACCGCCTGTGAGGCCCACAGCATACGGAAGTTTCTATTTCTAAATAGATCCCATCTATTAGGCGAGAGGTGAGAATGGTTGGAAGCAGCCATGGTTTTCCTGGTCTTACATGAAATGGTTTCTACAATCCCGGTCAAAATTATGAAGCTAAAAATTCATAACCGTTTCACGACTGGTAAATAAAGGTTGGTATGTCTCCTCCGGTAGGTTTAACAGGTTTTCATAGGCCCTTATGTAATCTTGAACCATTCGTTTAACGGTAAACCGTTGTTCAAAGGCCAGTCGGCAGGGTTGACGGTCAAGGGAGGAGATGCAGGGAACGGCTTTGACCATGTGTTCCATGGTGTCGCAGATGAATCCAGTATGCCCGTCATCGATGATTTCGGGAACGGAACCTCGCCGATAGGCTAGAACCGGTGTGCCGCAAGCCAACGCTTCGATAAAGACCAAGCCGAAAGGTTCCGGCCAATCAAAAGGTGCAACCAAAGCATAGGCATTGCCGATTAAGTCATTTTTTTCGGCATCCGTGACTTCACCAACGTATTCCACCAAGGGATCCGATAAAAGCGGTTTCATGACGGCACGAAAATATTCCTGGTCAACCGGATCGACTTTCGCGGCTATTTTTAGAGGCATGCCTACACGCTTGGCAATTTCAATGGCATGATCGGGTCGTTTCTCAGGAGTTAACCGACCAACAAAGATAAGGTAAGACCCTGACTGAGGATGAAAGCTATACAGGTCTTCGGGTAAACCATGGTGGATGGTTTGTTGCCAATTTGCCCAGGGTAGGGGATTCCGTTGAGCATTCGAAATGGAAATAAGCGGGCAATCTAAAAATTCTGCAAATATAGGTTTCAATTCCGGGAGGTCAAGGCGGCCATGAAGGGTGGTGAGGACCGGAGTCCCACAACGCCGCGCTAAGGGAAAGGCTAGGAAATCCAAATGAGAATGGAAGAGGTCAAATTGGGTTGCAGAGGAAAATGTTTTTTCCAACATCATCGTGAAGGGAGCCTGGGGATTAGAAACCCCATTAGTTTTACGAAGGCCTTCCCGACACATTGATTTGAGATGAGCGCTGGTCTGAGAATCACCGGAAGCAAACAGGGTGACTTCATGCCCCTGACGAACAAGTTCTTCGGTTAAATATGAAACAATCCGTTCGGTTCCTCCATATTGTTTGGGTGGAACACTTTCAGCCAAGGGAGCCAGTTGGGCGATTCTCATTGGGAACTCCTTTCGAGGAAATGACAAAATTAAAAAATCGGGGGAAATTTTTATGTTGTATTCGTCTTACAGCAAGCCTGATGCCGGGAAAACTCTTCAATAAATGCCCGGGTAAGTGATTGATTGTTTGGGCATTTTTTTTGGTATGAAAGAAAAATTCAAAAAAAGTGAAATCAGATAAAAATGGAAAATGTAAAAACTACCAAAGGCGTGTAAGGGTTACACGAATGAGATAAAAGAAATAATTTGTGAAATAGAAACGAAAAGGTTTTCGCCAATTGAGAAAATGAGTTGGTTATTTAAATTGAAGCGTGCCAGGAAGCGTTGAGAAGGAATGAACACAGAGAAGGAATAGATTCCCCATACAGACAGGATATTTAGAACAGACAAGATGAATTTTTTAATGAGAAGTTAATGAGAAAAAAATGACAAAATGGAGCGTCTTTCATCGTCCCAATCCCGACTTCGAATAAGATTTATGTGAGTAGGGAATGATGGAAATCGGTACCTGAGCATTCTACATCGCATTCACGATGGTAAATCGGGACGAGTTGAAGCTGCTTGTTCTGTCATGGGTTAGAACCAGGGGAAGGACACATCGAATGCAATAATCAATGATTGCAATAAACCATACATGATTTTTGTTTCACCCTTCCTATCTGTAGGATTTACTCGAGTTGCTGTAGTTTTTACTTCAACTGAGTCCTCTTAAATATTTCTTGAAGAGGATTCCGTCAAGCCAGATCATTCGCAATTCTATGAAAAATAAGAAATAATTTAAATGTGGCGGAAGGAGTGTGTTTTGGGCCCACCTTTTGCTGTGAAGTAAATTAACAGTAGGTCAGCAAACCTTGAAAAGAGAGAAAGGAGGGAGTGATGACTATAGCGGGAATGTCGGCAACAGGGTATTCAACGGTTGGAGATATCGTACCAACTCATATGTCGATCTATCATGCTCAATCAGAGGGAAATACTGCCATTATGGATATTCTTTCCAGCCATGCGGTCGTGGCTCCTGTGGTCGACGACGATGGGCATCTGGCGGGATTCCTTGGAGAGTCGGAAATCCTTCATGCCTTGTATTCCGGGAAAGATATTAATCAGGTAAAAGTTGAAGACATCATGACAGAAGATCGGACTTCAACGGTAACGGAAATGACACCCATCTCTGAGGTCGTCACACTTTTTCAGGACCATGAATTACAGATAGTACCAATCACGAGAGAGGGACGAGTCATTGGCTCCCTGTCTCGACATGATCTTATTCGAGCCTTAACTGGAGCCGGATTGGGCGTAGAAAAATAAGTCAGAATAGATTGATTGAACGATATGAAAAGAAAAGTATGTATATAACGGCATGGAAAAATAGGATATTCATTATTTAACTCAGAAGGAGGAGACTATGAAATCACAACGATCCAGTTTAAAAAATCTTAGAATTATGGCTTGTTTCGTCGTCGCTTGTTTAGTGATGCCAGCGGCTGTTCTACCTGCCGCTGATGGTTTTTCCCAATCTGCCCCTGAGGAAATGGTTCGAAAAAATCTTGAGCCTTTTGCAGGAGCTTACAAAGAAGTGTCTGAGCTGAGTAGCACTTATGCACAGCGGATTATTCAATCCGAGCCGGATCAAGCTGACGCGTTGCAGGAGGAAGCAAACCAAAAAATGACTCAGGCTGTCACGAATCATGGGCTTTCTGTTGAAGACTACAATTTCATTTTCCACACGATCCAAAGTGAGCCTGAACTTCAGGAGGAATTTATGATTGCACTGCAACGAGCTCAGCAATGAGTAATTTACCCATCAATTCCTCGATCATGGAAAAAATGAGGTCTGTAGAAGAGCGGCATGATCGGGAAAGGCCTAGAGGAAAAAAGCATGATGATAAATTTTTTCAAGCTGACCATACTTAGTTTCATTTTCACGATAGGATTCCTCGGGGGGTGTTCCGATTCATCCACTGATAAAAGTCATCCCGAGTCCACGAGTGAACATCCCGGATTCATGGCAAATGTAGACGGGGCTGTTCATGCCGAAATATCGGGAGATGGAATTGTGACCTACCTCCCACCGAAGGAACGGGATCCCGTGACCGGAAATCGTCCCGGTTACTATATGCTCTTTAACAATCTACCCACAGATGCTATGGAAGGAAGAGATTTGGTCATCATATTTCGAATACCTGATGGAGCCCAGCCTGGCCACTATAACTTGATGACACCCGATCCTCTCAAGGTGGGACAGAATTTTGATGTACAGGTAGAAGCGGTAGAACAAGGGCAATCCATTCCCTACCAAACGAATACGGAGGGAACAATTACTTTGGATAATTTCACTCCTGACCGCATATCTCCAGAAGCCAGTAAGATTAAAGGCACCTTTCAATTTGTTGCAGAGAACACTGTTGGAGAAAAGGTCTCAGTAAATGGGGCATTCGATTTTCCCTCGAAACAGAACGTCGTATCTTTGAATGCAGGGTATTCGGTTAAGGAAGAGTTAAGGACCTGAAGGAAAGATAAGAAATTACCCCGAAATGCATGGCAATTTTTTCAATGTGTTTTTCCAGTTATCAGAAAGCGGTGCCGCGGAAGGTGGGGCGTTTTAGAAGAAAATTACATCGAAGGATATTCGAAGCTTCCAACCACTATGGACAGAACAGACATGGAGAGCTTGTCGCCTGGTGGGAGAGATCATGTTGAGAGGCTCTAACGTCTGCTGGGCACTCAAGGAGAATGTTGCCTGTCAGATTGTTGTATAAGAAAGCATGAAAGACAGCGGGGGATTTTGTTTCTCGTCTCTTTATGGGAGTGACAGGCGTATGTCTTTCCCTACCGCGGATAAAAGGAATTGATCCGGCTGTGAAACGAAATCAATACGCTCAATTGTTTAGTAAACTCTCCAATTGTTGCCGAACAACCGGTTCCCGCAATTTCATTAACGCCTTGGTTTCGATCTGTCGGATCCGTTCTCGAGTGACCCCTAACGTTTGCCCGATTTCTTCCAATGTGGATTCTTCGTCGTATCCGATGCCAAACCGCATGCGAAGAATGCGTTCTTCACGTGGGTTCAGCACTTTAAGGAGGCGGGAGATGGCGGCCTTCGAGCTGTATTCCTCAGAAATTTTTAACGGCGAAGGCGCTTCGTGATCTTCAAGAATATCTCCGAGCGTGCCCTCACCCTGTTCATCCAACGGGGAGTCCAGGGAAACGGGATCATAGGAGCCCTCCAAGATTCCTTGCACTTTTGCAACCGGTAGCCCGGTGTTTTCCGCCAGCTCTTGAAGAGTCGGCGTCCGTCTTAACTGTTGAATAAGATGCTGTGAGGTCTTCTTGATTTTTTGGGTAATCTCATAAATATGTACGGGCCTTCGAATAGTGTTCCCTTTTTCGGCAATGGCTCTGGTGATGCCCTGTCGAATCCACCATGTGGCATAGGTGCTAAACTTATAGCCACGTGCATAATCAAACTTATCGACCGCTCTCATCAACCCAATGTTGCCCTCTTGGATTAAATCCAAAAAATGTAACCCGCGGTTCGTGTAGTGCTTGGCCACACTCACGACTAATCGCAGATTGGCTTCAACCATTTTGGCTTTTGCCTGATGAACCTGGGCGACGGTCTGTTCAAGGATTTCACAGGAATGCAAAAATCCCAGGTGCGGCATCAAAATAAGAGACTTTTCGATCTCCCGAATACGTGCCAGAGCGTTTCTGGAGTCATTCCCGGGTTGTTTGCTGCCGTTGGTTTCCAAGACCTGTTGGTGAGTGAAAATTTCTTCTTTAATCTTGTGAATTCCCTGAATCAGGGTTTCCTGTACGTCGGGGCGCAAGTTCAAGGCATCTATTCTTTTTATCAATTGTTGAATAGGTTTTTTGAAGGAGGCAGAAGTACGGAAATTATCTGGTGCGGAATCATGCATGGCCAGACGTTGCGCAAAATGGGACAGAAATGGTTTGGCTAACCGGGCGATCGCATCAAGATGCTTGAGGGTCTTGTGGAAATTTTGTCCTGCCTCGTGTCGGGTTTCGGATGCAGGAGTTTCGCCTTCCGGACCAGTTGCGGAACTCATGATGACCAGATCACTGACACGGAGGTCTCCGTTGCGCAATTGATCCCGAAGCGCAAGGAGACGAACAAGGATGACGGGTAAACTGAAAAGGGTCACGACTAAGTTATTGGTCCCCTCTTTGATCTGTTGAGCAAGCTGGAACTCGGTATCTCGTGTCAACAGCGGAACCCGACCAATGTCTTTTAAAAAGAGAGGGATCGTTATGTTGGCGGTGACGGGGTTTTCCTGATATTGATGGGTGGGTTCCATGAATTCGTCAGGATCGGAGTCTGCTATCTTATTGCCGGTCTTTCGGCCCGGTTCCTCAAAAGAGGAGTGAAAAGACTGAAATGAGGCTGATATTTCCATAGAAGTACCGGAGGAATGCATAAGGCCATCCTGCTGGAGGGAGTAATTTTTCAAGACCCGTTTTTTCTTTCCCGAGCGTTGCAAGGGTTGATGTAACAATTCACTTGATGTCATGGTGTTCTCGCTTTCTCTTGCATACAATTATCATTTGCAACCGCATCGTTCTTGCTTGGCGTATGAAGCAAATTTTTCGCACTGGTCATTTCACTCATTCTTCACGCCCATATCCGAAAATCACTTTATTTTGGCCTCTTTTCCAGTTTGGAATCAGGGTTGTGCTCCACAATCGGATCCCGTCGAACATTTCCTTCAATTGACGTGCCCTGAGGCAACCCGGGGTTC
>CAZBQO010000018.1:0-25747 GCA_964494125.1 uncultured Nitrospira sp.
CCGCTGTCTATGAGCTTGTGATAACGCTCTTTCTCAATTGATCCTCGTTTTTGAAAATGCCGCCTGCCTCCCCTCCCCCAACCAGCAAGGTTCGACCAATCACGTCTCAAGCCAGGCGACCCCTTAGATACTGAGCGAGTCCAACTTTCGTCGGTTCAGGAAATCAAACACCACCTTCGTCCCCACCAACGCCGTAAACAAGTTAATAGCAATTCCCAAGCACAAGGTTACCGCAAATCCTTTGATAGGTCCCGTTCCAAATAAAAACAGCGCCAACCCCGTGATCAGGGTCGTCACATGGGAATCGACGATCGTTAAAAAGGCCTTATTATAGCCACTATCTACGGCTAAACGAACGGGACGGCCCTGGCGAAGCTCCTCTCTAATTCGCTCAAATATCAACACATTGGAGTCGACTCCCATTCCAATGGTCAAAATAATTCCGGCAATGCCTGGTAATGTTAAGGTGGCATTCAGCCCTGATAAAGCACCCAGCAAACAGATTAAATTGAGAAACACCGCCAAATTAGCGATGAGACCGGAGAGCCGGTAATACACAATCATAAATATGAGGACCAGCGTCCCGGCAATAATCGTTGTTCGTAACCCCTTCTCAATTGAATCCTGTCCCAGAGAAGGGCCAACGGTTAAATCCTGCAAGGTTTTCAACGGTGCCGGTAACGCACCAGCCCGGAGCACCACAGCCAAATCATTCGCTTCTGCAGTGGTGAAGGTGCCTTCAATGATCGCCCGGCCGCCGCTAATGCGATCTCGAATGACTGGCGCCGAATACACCTTCCCATCCAGGACCACCGCCATCCGTTTACCGATGTTGGCAGCCGTCAGCTCATCAAATTCTCGTGCCCCTTTGCTGTCAAAGGTAATACTGACAATCGGCTCATTGAACTCACCAATCGTCACGCGCGCATCCTGCAACACATCTCCGATGAGAACGGCATCTTTTTTCACAAGATAGGGAATACTATACGCCCGACCATCCGGTTCGGAAATTGCCGTTTCAAAGAGAATTTCTGCCCCTTCAGGGATTTTACCCTCTAACGTCTTCCTCACCGTATCCTCTTGGCCTTTTTCCACTTGAGGCGGTAAATCCAATGCCGCCTTGGACTCCTCCAACAATTTAAATTCTAAGAGAGCCGTTTCTTGAATGAGATCTTTAGCCCGTTGAGGGTCCTTGACTCCAGGCAATTGAATCGCAATTTGGTTGAGCCCCAACCGCTGGATAAGCGGTTCGGCGACGCCAAATTCATCAATTCGGTTTCTGAGAGTTTCAAGTGCCTGGTTGATGGCTGAAGTTTTGATTCGATCCACCTCGGTAGAGCGGAGTTCGTAGACCAAACGCGTTCCTGACGGATTTTGGGATTCAAAGTTCGGGAAAGCCTCATCGAGCAGCGTTCGGACTTTCTCCCCATCGGCTTCTTGTTGAAGGGTGATGACTATCAGCTTCGACCCCTCACGACGAACACCCTCCACCACGATCGACTTGTCCTTCAGCAGATCCTCAACAGCCTTACGAATTCGATCAACGGCAATCTCCACCGCTCGTTCCTCTTCGACTTCCAAAACAAGGTGAATGCCTCCCTGAAGATCGAGCCCCAAGGAAAGCCCACGGTGACTCAATACCCGCTTGACCCCATCAGGCAACGACTGGAACAGCCCTGGAAACGAAGGAAGGGCCAGGATGACGGACACCACCGTGACCACAAAAAGGAGAAACAACCTCCCACGAAGCTTTTTCATTCATCTACCCCTTGATCCATCATGATTCATTCGACGTACGGATGCTCGCGATATGATCGCGTTGCAGCCGAATTTTTGCATTATCCGCGACTTGCAGGGTAGCCGTTTCCTTATCCAAATTGGTCACGGTTCCCCAAATTCCCGAAGACGTGATGACCTTATCGCCTTTTTTTAGGCTATCCAATAATTCCCGTTGTTTTTTTTGCCGACGTTGCTGCGGCAAAATTAGCAAAAAATAAAACACCACAAAAATCAGAAGAAAAGGAATGAGCGATAATAAGCCGGCGGAGGAATCGGGACCGGCTCCCCCGGCTTGGGCCCAAGCATAGGAATCTAGGTTCATAAGTACCTCAATTAAAATGTGTCTGTGGCCAACCCATTCGATCAGGTCGATACTTCCTGAATGAGCGTTTCACTCGTGTCACACTCGCGTCGGCGGTAAAAATCTTTCCGGTAGTCGTCAAACTGATTCGCGCTGATTGCTTGTCGTAGCCCCTTCATGAGCGAGCCATAATACCAAAGATTATGGATCGTATTCAGACGGACGCCTAACATTTCATGCGATAAAAACAAGTGCCGCAAATAGGCTCTGGAAAACCGTTGGCAGACCGGACACCCACATTCGCCATCAATGGGATTGGGATCACGGGCATAGCGAGCCTGCTTAATCAACACCTTCCCTGTCGAGGTAAACAGCCAACCGGTACGCCCATGCCTGGTCGGGATAACGCAATCAAATAAATCCAATCCCCGAGCCACCCCTTCCACAATATCTTCAGGAAGCCCAACTCCCATTAAGTAGCGGGGACGACCGGGTGGAAGCTGATTAATCACCGTCTCGATCATCGCCAACATTGCGGGCTTTTCTTCTCCCAAGGATAGTCCACCCAAGGCATAGCCATCCATATTCAAATTAACCAACTCCTGAGTCGACTCTTGCCTCAATTGGACAAAGACTCCGCCCTGAACAATTCCAAACACCCACTGGTGCTCTTTTCTCGGTACCGCAGCGCATCGCTGAGCCCACCTGGTCGTTCGCTGTACAGCTTCACGTGCTTGCTGTTCGGTACAAGGAAAAGTCGGACAATGGTCAAGAACCATCATAATATCGGAGCCAAGTGCAACCTGGATGGCCATACTTTTTTCCGGTGAGAGTAAATGCCACGCACCGTCGATATGAGAACGAAAGCCAACCCCCTCCTCGGTCACCTCACAAAGATCGGCCAGGCTCACCATCTGGTAGCCACCACTATCGGTCAAAATCGCTCCGGTCCATTGCATGAAAGCATGAAGCCCTCCGAGAGATTCAATGAGTTCATGCCCAGGTCGCAAAAATAGATGATAGGCATTCGCCAAAACCATATGAAACCCGCATTCGCGGACTTCATTCGGGTCCAGTCCTTTGACCGTCCCCTGTGAGCCAACCGGCATAAAGGCCGGAGTATCGATCTCACCATGGGAGGTAAAAAGTCGTCCAACCCTCGCACGACCAGAAGGCAACGTATGCTGAAGATGAAAACGATTGGGACCTGATTGTGAAGTGGATGGTTCTTTAGACATTATCTCTGCGTATGCTTGACCTTCATGCATGTTACATTTTCTCAGGCGCGGAAATTCCCAGGATTGTCAGCCCATTACCAATGACTGTCTGGACTTGCCGCAGCAGGGCTAAGCGAGCAGCGGTCAAGTCCGGCGAAATACTTTCGTAGATTCGCCCCTGACTCAACGCTGTAGTGTTCTCACTTGCCCCAAATTTAATGTTGTCTCCCGTATCCCCGGTGTTCCTCTCAGGATCCAATGAGGGAAGGACCCGATTTTTGTTGTAGTAGGCATGTAATTGGGCCGCAAGCTCTTGGAGATAAAACGTGACCCGATGTGGCTCCAACGCCATCGCACTGTTTTCGACTACAAAAGGATACTGTGCCAACGTTTTAATTAGTCCTAACTCTTCATCCTGGATCAACAAGGCCTGATCGACATCCTGGACAGTCGGAAGGGGAACTTGGCGTTCCTGCGCCACTCGAAAGAGACTGGCCAATCGCGCATGCGCATACTGAACATAATAGACGGGATTGTCGGAAGACTGTTGTTTGGCCAATTCCAGATCAAAATCCAAATGCGTATCGGCCCTTCTCATCAGGAAAAAGAATTTGGCGGCATCTGGTCCAACCTCATCAATCACCTCGCGCAGGGTCACAAATTCACCGGCTCGCTTTGACATCTCAATTTTTTGACCACCACGTCGCAGGCTCACCATTTGGACCAGGACGATTCGCAAGGCCTCCTTGGCAAAGCCAAACGCTTGAACCGTCGCTTCCATCCGGGGAATATATCCATGATGGTCCGCACCCCAAATATTTATTAGGGTATCAAAACCACGATCCAATTTTTGTCGATGGTAGGCCATATCGGCCGCTAAGTAGGTATAACTCCCATCCTGTTTTTGAGCCACACGATCCTTTTCATCCCCAAACTGAGATGAACGAAACCACCAGGCACCATCTTCTTCTATGAGCAGCCTCTTTTGCCGAAGTTCGTCCAATGACTGTTGGATAAGGCCCGCCGTATGCAGGGATGTCTCGCTAAACCAGGAGTCAAATTCAACGCCAAATGTAGCCAAATCCTCTTTAATTCGATCCAAAAGCATCTGACTGGCCAATTGAGCGCAGAGCGTTTCGGCATCATCTGATGAGCCATCCAGTAAGGTTTGCCCATGGGTCTTCGCCACAGACTCAGCCACAATTTTTATATAGTCTCCATGATAGCCATCCTCGGGAAAGGATGCCGGTTTTCCCCAATGCTCTCGATAGCGGGCATAGACGGACCGGCCCAACAACTGTAGTTGACGACCGGCATCGTTAATATAATATTCACGGGAAACCATAAATCCGACAGATGCCAATAACCTAGCCATGGCCTGTCCCAATGCCGCTCCTCGTCCATGTCCGACATGCAAGGGCCCGGTCGGATTCGCACTCACGAACTCCAGGAGAATACGTTTCCCTTTTCCGATGTTGCTGGTGCCATACAACGCACCATTTTTCTGAATCATCCGTAAAACCTGGATCCACCGGAGGGGATGGAGAGTCAAATTCAAAAATCCTGGAGGGGCGACGGTAACCCGGACAAATACATCTGAAAACTGTGCCCGAAGACCTGTCGCCAACAGTTCGGCTACTTTCAAAGGCGATTGCCGAACTTGTGAGGCCAATGTCATCGCGACACTAGACGAAAAATCCCCCCATTCCGGTCGCTTAGGAGGTTCCACGGCAATGGTTGGAATCGTGTCCAGAATTAACTCGCCCGATTCCTTGACCTTGCCTAGGATAACCGCGATGGCCTCAATGACTTGGTTTTGGAGAAATTTCTCCACGTTGGAATATCCTATCTACGCAGAATATATGGGGTTTTTAATAACCGCGGCGAATGTAACACAGCATTCTAGCTAAGGCAAGGCACAGGGAACGCTTCCTCAACACACTCGAAGCTTGGGCAGGACACTGACGCCTTAACTCCACTTAACACGTCTTCAACATTTGCGAGGACTTCACCTTGGGAAAAAGAAAGACACGGCATATCCGTACAACGCGCAATGGCCGCCTTCCCCAGGCAATGACAAAATTTTCGTATTACGGCTACATGAGTTCCCCGCGGCGCCCATTTTCCAGGGTCAGTGGGACCAAACAACAACACCGAAGGCACGCCAAAACTTGCAGCTAAATGCGACAAACCGGAATCGTGCCCAATATACAATTTGGCATGTTGTAAATATTGCCCTATCTGAAGCAGATCCATTCCTGTCAGAATGGCATATTCATGGTAAGTCAGTAGGCCTTGCACATTTCGAAGCGAGTCGTTATCTGCAGGTCCTCCTACAAAACAAATATTCCATTTCGTTTGCGCCTTCATCAGGCCCTGGACAATGCTTGCCCATAATACCGGTGAGGCACATTTGTATCGACTGCCACTTCCAGCATGAAGAAGGATAAGTGGCTCCTTGGTGGGATGGGTAAGTCTCCCCGAGTGTGATTTGGGGAAAACAAGAGGACCCGTAAGACTCCTGTTTATTTCTTTGTCACGCAGGAACTGTGTCGTTTGAACCCACGGTTGGAGTATTTCCACATACCGATCAACCATATGATAATTATGCAATGTTTTGTCATGAGGTGACCGAAGAATGCAATCTTGAATTCCCGCAGTCTTCAACCAACTTCGCCAAATACCATCTGTGTCCTCCAACCAACCTATGGCTCTTTCGCAACGACGGATAACCGACAGGAATTTTTCCTGAGAGGAATCATTAGCCCCTCGATATGTCAAAAACTCCAGCCTATCAAAAGAATAGGACTGATGAATTTCCTGCGCATCCACAAGCACATCACCTAATTCCTTATGACCAAACCAAATCAGACGGTGCCCAGGAAACGTGGCCTGCAATACCCGAATGGCGGGCAAAGCCAACAACCCGTCACCTAATGCTCCAGGATGGACAATCAATAAATTTTGAGTGGGAAGAGGCATGCCTTTATTTCAGATAAGAAGCAGCTTTTCTGGCAAATTCGTAATCAGCGGGTGTATTGATATTCAAAAATGAGTACCCATGCGGATCAATGTCATCGAATAGAGCTTCCTCAACAATTTGAATGGAGAGAGATGGGTCTTGAATCAAACTTTGAATCCGAAGATTCCCTTCTTGAATCATCTTCTCCATTATGATGGAGCATCGTTTGGAATATCGTGCGTGAAGAGGCTGATATCCTGTCGAAAGCTTGGGCATTACCACATCATTTTCAGGCAGAGCGCAAATCCTAGAAATAACGAAAGGATTTAAAAAAGGCATATCGCAAGCCACAACAAATACAGAAGAATAAGAGGCTTGCTTGATCCCCGTAAAGATTCCACCTAATGAGCCTTTATGAGGGATCGCGTCAGTCACCAAACGAACAGGGAGATGTCCGCAAGGGTAATCTTCTATTGCAGTCACCAGTATTATCTCATCAAATAATTCCCCTATGGTACAACAAACTTTATCAAGAAACTTAGTTCCTCCCCATTCGAGGGTTCGCTTATCCGTTCCCATCCTCCGGCTTTTCCCGCCAGCTAGGACCACAGCGGAAATGTTTGAAATTTTGTTTATATTGACCATAAAAAAAGGGGGTGGTTGCCCACCCCCTTCATTTTTTCGGAGAATTCCGAGGTTTACAACTTTATTAGACTTTACCCTTGCGCCTATTGGCCCGCCGGGTCAAAATCCACCCTTCCACAAGAACCAAACCAATGGCAGCCAGCGTTGGATAAATATATGTCTCTTTTTCAATAGGTGGTTCTAACACCAGATAATAAAAAGCGGAGACTGCCATCTTTCGCCCTACATCCCCATTATGACCATCCCAAACAAAGAAATTGATAGGGATATATTTCCCCAACTCAATGTAGGCATCTTCTTCATAATCACCTTTGAGCGGTCGGGTTACGATAACCGTCCATCGCCCATTACTCCATTCCGCTTTCACCACTTTTAATTGTTCCGTGAAGTCATCACGATCTTCAAAATCCACATCCCAACCGGCACCCTGATAAGCCTTTAATTCTCCATCGGCCGTCCATTTCGTGATGTCGACAGGAAATCCCTCATCGCCCCAGAAATATCTTGGTTTTCGAGGTGCAGGCAACTCTTGCCATTTTATTGGTAATTGAAAGGCAAGCCCATCATTAAACACCTGATAGGCAGTTTGTTTGGCAGCAATGGATTCAGGATGTTCAGGATCATCAGCGAACTTCGATCCTCCAGGAGGCTGCTCCTCTATCCCATAATCACCAAGATTAACTTCGTAGGGCTCCCAGTCTACACTATCTTTTTGCACACTCTTTGTACGGTCATCCCACCGGAACATAAACGAAATATGAGTTTCATTGTACAGTGACTGAACCCAGACATCGTCAATTCTGGTAACGAAGTTTCTTGGCTTGTGAGTGATCTGTCCACCCATTGCCACAATCCTTCGATCAACCAGGTTCCACCGTTCATCATGCTCATCAGCTGGTAACTCTCCCTCAACGAACTTTGAAGGAACCACGAAATCGACTTTGGGCTTATCCGTTAAAGGATCGATTGCCCTAGGTTTGGCTGCAACTAAAGCCGTTGCGATTTCATCGGTCACATTACCGCCGGCAATATCTACATCCTTATCCCGTTCGCACAAATGATTTACATAATTAGCAATATGCCATCTATCCTCAACGGTAGTATTATCTGCAAACGAAGGCATTGGGGTTCCGCTCACCCCCGTCGAAAATGTCCTGAAAATGTTTTTGACATTATAGGCGTCTTGTCGGCTACCCCTGAAATTCCAGCATTTATGCCAGTCCGCAGGTTGAATGGAAAAACCCCAGTCATCCTTGAGGTTGAACGCATTCCCATCACCACGACCCTCCAGCCCATGGCATTCAATACACTTCATTTCTTTCACAAGCTCAGAGCCACGCTTCACCGATTCTGCCGTAGGTGGAACTGGTTGTATTGATTCCAATTGCAACACATGAAATTCTTCAAATTCGGTATCTTGCCAACTCCGGTCCTTGACCAATTCTGTGGTGACGAAAGCTAAAACATCCCTCCGTTGGTCTTCAGTCAAAATACCTTCCCAGGAGGGCATTGCGGATCCCGGCAATCCATGGGTCACAGTTTGAAAAAGGTCTACGTCAATGAGGGGCAATTCACCACTGGCCGTATGACGGATTTTAAAAGTACCTGCATTAAAATTACGTGGTCTAGGCCAAAGTCGGTCAGCTCCCGGCCCGTCTCCGGCCCCGTTAACGCCATGGCACCAAACACACTTTGTGAAATACACTCGCTTCCCTGCTTCAACTTGTTCGGCAGATGGTGGAGCAGGGCGACTTCCCTCGGCAAATCCTTCCGCCATTTCCGCCTGGGAGGTGGTGGCAAAGCCTAGCCCGCCAAAAAGAAGACCGCAACTCAGAAGCCAGGCTCCTAGGCCACGCCTACCATATCCGGCTATAGTCGTTTCGTTCATGACCATCCTCTTTTCAAAGTGTCCAGTATCGAATTGAATTCCATTCATGTCCGCGTCCTCCTTATTCCCAAGTCCGCGGGTAATACCCGGTGTGCCAGTATTCAAACATGATGACTTTCCAAATTTCATCAACCGTTAAATGCTGTTCCCACGGTGGCATGACGGATGCCCAAGGGAATCCTTCACCAGGAAGTCCAATTCCTCCTTTAGCCACTCGCCAGAAAACAAAGGTTTCTTGTAACTGAGCAATGGTTCCCGCATCAGTAAAATTGGCAGGAATTGGATTAAAGGCAAATGCCCAGAGGCCGCGACCGTTCAAATTATCACCATGACAGAAATGGCAATTTTGGAAGAAGATCTCCCCCCCTTCCCGAACATGCTTAATATAACCTTTAGCATTCGGATCCCAGGGATTATCTTCCGGGTTTTTCACATCTTTCATTAAACGTCCCATATCCTGACTTACGATATGAGCGTTGCTATATGCCTGATCGTATTTTCCCTCTGGATTAATTCGATAGGGATTCGCGGCAGTTTGCAATACGTACGTTTTCCCATGCACTTTAGTTGTCGCCGGTGGGGCAGGATGCACGGTTCTCAATTCAATGGGTTCATCAAAGCTGGGAAGAAAAGAATTGTAAGCAAATCCCCAAAGCCCAATTGGCAATAAGATCAATAAGGCTGTCCGAATGAACTTGGTCATTCCCGTTTTGGCGTCCAAAACATTTATGATGGGACGTTTAAACTCCTCCCATTCCTGCTGTGAGCCCGACACCCACATAAAAATACCGCAAGCGGAAACCGTCCCATAAATGGCCCTTACAGAAAACGGAATGGGCGGATAGATTCGATACTTGAGATAGAACAAATTCACAAAACACCAGACAAAGATTCCTGCCCAAAATTTTGGCAAACCCATGCCGGCTCTTTTAAGAGAATAGTTAATAATAGAAAACACAAGGATGCAGACCGCCAACTCTGAAATCATCTGCATCGGCATGTAGCCTTCAACTAGTTTAAGCCACGTCATTCTTCCTTACTCCTTATAAAGGGTTATCCCCTAAATTAATATTCCTTATTCTTTTGGAGGTAAAGGTTGGCCTTCTTTTAATTGCGCCAAGTAATCAACCATTTTACTGAGAGCCCCGCCTGTCAATCTTACACCAAAATCCTTTGGCATTTGATTGTCCGGAAAATCCTTCACGACGTAGGCACTTGGGTTCAATATCGATTCAGTAATGTACTCCTTTGGAGATTTGGCTTTACCCTGATAGCCTGGATCTTTAATGCGATTTGGGGCATTTGTTCCCTCCATGAGGAGAGGACCAACTTTTCCCGTTGCCCCTTCAATTCCTGGAATCGTGTGACAGGCGGGACAACCCGCTTTCATAAAGAGCTTGTCGTATGGCTCGCTTCCGTCAGCTAAAAGATTTCCACCACCAGCCCCACCCTCTTCCTCTCCACCTGCCGAAGGGCGTTCAGCTTCTGGAATAAATTTTTCATATGAGGTGACAATTTCATCATATGATGGGGCTTCTTTCCCTTCCCGCGTATACATCCAGGTATCAACAGCGGCCAATTCACCCAAAGTCAATGATATCGGTGGCTTGTGAATTTTTGGCATGGGACTTACCGTGTCGTTCGACCCCTTCACGCCAAAACCAGTCACCACAAAACAGCTTGGACATGCATGGGACTCGGCGATATATTCTTGAGCATTTGTAGCGGTGCCGGACCCTTCAAAGGCTTCCTTTTGCTCCGTATTTCGAGCAGCCGCATTGTTCATGTGATAATTTGGCTCTTTTAATCTCTCAGTTGATCTATCCGGGATTCCATAAAGATTCGGTGCACGCTCACTCAAAAATCCCTGTTGGAATCCATGGCATAAGGGACATTGGCCCTTGCCGATGGCCCCTTGCGTTTTACTTTGGCCAATTCCACCGAAAATAATTTTCTCTCCCTCATCACCCAACTGTTGTGATGACATGCTTTGGAAGTCTAACTTCACGACAGGAGGAGGAAACCCTCCTTCGACTTGAGGCAACCAATTTCCGTAACCGGAGAGTGCGGCAGCTACAAAAAACATAAAGCCGCCGATTTTCATCAGTGCACTAATATTGGGAAAATAAAGGCCCATCACAAATGCCATGATCGTAATCATGACCAGTGAAACCGGCAATAAACGACTTTCTCCTTCAAAATTATGCGTATAATTGGAAATTGCGATAAAAGCCAAAAACGCGCAGAAAATTCCAACTATCGTCTGGAAACTCGCTCTTTTCTTTTTTACCGGATCAGAAATTGTTGCCTGGAAATACAGCAACAATCCAACCAGCATCAGCAATACTGGCCAACCCATCCCTATTGCCCGTTCCAATAACTCAACCACAGTGCAATCCTCCAACTTGGGGGCTGCCTATTGCAGCCCCACGATTGTTTGTAATTGTATTTTCGTTCAATGACCAGTTGCAGACTGAGGAGATGGAACTGGCTGCCCTGCCGGCGAAGGAACCGGTACTTTTTTCGCACCAAGTGTTCCTAACCAAAAGACAAACATAATACTGATCCAGAAAAATAACACGTTAAACGAAATAACGTTGGCCGCAAACCCGATTGTATGGGTATAAGCCCAAGGAGAGTTATCCCGCATGACCTCGTTGACGTGCCAGAACAATCTCACTGAAGAACGAATATAGCCCATCAATCCCATCATCCATGTGAATGCTGTGGCCAACATGATGATGGCATATTGGGAACGTGGGGGAATTTGACCCCATCTAATCGGTCCCAGCTGTCTTCCATTTTTCAACATCGCAAGATTTAGTGGCGTCATTAACAGCAGACATGACAATGTTCCGGCTACCTGAGGCACCGACAATCCAATTCGCACGTTGGCAGGAATAAAATACCCATAACAAGCCAACCAAACATTGTTTAGTTGCGCTATGATGAAAAAACATCCCATAAAAATATTGCCAAATTTGGCCCAACTAACCGTTGGGACCCTGTTCCCTCGCTGGTACCATATAAAGCTTAAAACAGTCGTCATAATAATGGCGTTAATGCCACCATTTTTTGCCGACATGACACCATAATTCCCCAGAACCGGATGCTGTTGACCTCCCATAGCTTTTAATTCAGCCGGGGTCATGACGATCGTATGTGGCGTAATGAAAACCAGAAGACCAACAACTAAAATAAACACGAGATACTTAATATATTTCTGGAATCGTTCACCACCGGTCATCCGTCCGAGAGCTTGCCACAAGTAATAATTCGTGGTCAGGAACAGGATTCCGATCATGGTAGCTTGAATAATAAACAACCAAGCCAACAACCCACCCATCAAGGTAATACCCATTTGTTGTCGATAGGCATACACCTCACGCATCAACCAATATCCTGCAAAGGGCAATGGGATGAGAAATGCTACACCTAAGCTCATTGCGATGTAGCCCATCCAGTCATAATGAGCCCGCTCTTCATCTGTTTTTGAAGAAAGGAAGCGATAGGCTGCATAGGCTGCCACCACACCACCACCAAAGGCCATGTTCCCGAGAATTCTATGGACATTCAAAGGATTCCACAGCGCCGTATGAATCACGTGCCAAATATTCCCAAGATAACGTCCTTGCTCATCTACTCCAGCCGGTGACATCATAAATGCAATCCATGAATTGGCGAGGAACATCAGCACCGTTCCAATCACATTCAAGATGACGGACATACTGAGATGAACCCACTTCAGAACACCTTCACGCATCTTGTCCCAACCGTAATAATAAATGTAGAGGGTTGCACTTTCCGCCACAAACGTTAAGGCATAGATGTGCATGACCGGCCGGAAAATACTGGATAAATATCCAAAGAATGCTGGATAGAGCGTGAGGAAGGTAAAGATCAGAATCCCACCAAGAATGGCGGTTAAGGAATAAGCCGTCAGGCTGATCTTGATAAAATCATAAGCCAATTGATCATATTTCTTGGCCATGGCTTTATCTTTACTGACCATTCCGGCAAACTCGATACACATGCAAAAGATTGGTACCGCCAATACAAAACTTCCATAATAAAGATGCTGCTGGTTGGCCACCCAGAGAAGGACACGACTCTCAAAGTTATACCGAGGGTAAAAAGTTTCATTGTCTTCCGTTACCGGTGCGGGCATCCCAATGGCTGGACCTTCGGTCTTGTAATAAACGTCCCGGCCCATCTCCACTTTTTCCGCCTCGCCCTCCTCACCTGCGGCCTTTTGCGCGGCAACGACATCCGCAGGCGGACCACCAGCGGGCGCCCCACCCCCACCTGCCACGGCGGTGACTGACAGGAAAATCGGCAACAACAGTAAACAGCCCATCACCATCAAGGCCGATACGGCGAACAACTTTTTCTTCCCCCGGGTCATTTGATTGAACAGGCGACCCATTGACCTACCTCCTTGTGAAAACGTGTTGAGTTAAACCCATCATTACCTAATAAATAGTCTAAATCTTAGTCTTAAATTTCAAGCTCATAAATTTTTCAACTAGCGGAACATGTAGAAATAGTCGAGGCCCTGGGCATCCATCAAGACATAATCCAATGCCTGGAAATATACGAAACAAATGACCAATGAAACTATGACATACAGAACTGTCTGCATGCGCTCCTCCTTGGGTCTAAAAGAATTAAATGATTGATTACCTTATTGGAAATCATGAATTTTTAGCAGGGACACTGAATACCGGCAAACCAATAAAAGAACCATAGACTCACCGCGCATGTTAGGTAAAAAATAGCTTTGCCTATTTTTGTCTCTAACTCCGTTGACTCCCTTATGACAGCCGTCGAATCCCCCATCTTAATTCCTCCCTATACTTAATTCGCTTCAAAAAATTAAACGATTTCACCTAATAAACTTCATTGACACATTATGATTTTTCGTGCTATTCAAACATTCATTGATCACGTAAAACGAGGGATTACTCATGCGTACAAATGCAAAAGTGTTCGACATTATAGTTTTGGCCGGAATGGTTGTCAATATTCTCCTTGCTGTGTTTCTCATCCTCTACTATTTTGATTTTCTTTAATTTTTTCACTTTAGCTCCACACAAAACATTAACGGTTTTTTGGGCTTCTTAATCTGAACGTGCACACCTGAAACCAATCGTCTCATCTCGGAAATCAGGAACCATAAAACTTCTATTGGTTATTCTGATATCGACTCCTTGGCTCGTGTAGCCACTACCTCTCATTGTCTTGTAGGTAGAAGGAGACCGATTACTCGTCGGCGTAGCAGCATTTTCTTGAAGGTAGAGATCCTCGACATACCAATTATCCGTCCATTCCATAACATTTCCTGCGCCGTCATAAACTCCAAAGACACTTTGATCGAGTGGAAAAGCCCCAACCGGAGCCGACACAACATAACCATCGGCCTCTCCTGCAAAATTGGCAGGATGGCCGCTGAGACCCTCACCCCACGGCCAGGTGCGACCATCTGTCCCTCGCATAGCCTTTTCCCATTCCTGTTCAGTAGGAAGACGCTTGCCTCTCCATCGACAATAGTCATTCGCATCACTCCATGACACATAGGTAATCGGCTGATGAGGGCCTCGCAGCAAACCGAGCTTTTCGGCATAGCGGGAAGGCGGACCAGGCTGCCGATGTCCGGTAGCTTCAACAAATTCCATATACCGCTGGTAGGTAACCTCGTACCGATCAATCCAATATGCATCGAGATGAGCGCCGTGCGCAGGCTTTTCATTGAATCCGCCTTGATTACTCCCAAGAATGAATTCCCCGGCAGGAATTTCAACCATCTCATCTTCATTTGCCCGACCAGAAAGCGCCACATCCCTTAATGCCTCAGATGATTTCTCTGAAGCTGAAGAAGGGTGGGATTGAAGGTCGCGATCCGGTGGAGTTGGAGGGGCATCGGTTCCCCTCAATATTCCCAACACCGGCAACCCGGTCATGAATAATACCGCAATCAAAAAAATAAGTTTAAATCGACCGTCCATGTTCCCCTATTTCTGGTCCGTCAAGGTTGCCTATTCCGAGAAACTATGGGCGATTGGTCTCGCCGACGAGGAGTTTGATTATCGTTTATGAGGCTTGGGGAGTCTCAGTCGGAGGATCCTTTGCGCACCGAAATCCAACACTGGCATCGTTCCTCCACATTTTCGCTGCAAAACGCTTGGTCACCCTGGCGCCTATACGAGATTCACGCCAAGAACCGCCGCGAATGACTTTATTCTCGTCTTCGTCTTTTGGGCCAGGTGGGTCCCGATACGGAGCCTGCTGGTAATAGTCTGGAGCGTAACTATCCATAACCCACTCAGCCACATTGCCGGTGACATCATAGAGTCCAAATGGGCTTCTACCTACTTCATAAGATCCCACTGGAGCTAAAAACTGAAAACCATCCTCTTCCCCATCCACATTGGCAAACTGATAGTCAAACTTATCACCCCAGGGATAACGACGTTTTCCTTCTCCCCTTGCCGCTTTTTCCCACTCCGCTTCTGTCGGCAACCGCTTGCCAGCCCAACGACAATACCCAAAGGCGTCGTTCCAGGTCACCGCCACCACCGGATAATCGGGCCCGATCAATTTGGCGACATCATCTTCAAAGACCGGCACCTTAGGCTTGTCCCGTTTCGTCATGTTGATATATCGCTCATAATCTGCCTGCGTGACCTCCTTAAGATCGATGTAAAACGTTTGGAGGTATACCGGATGGGGTGGCCCTTCATCGGGGTCCCCATCGGCAATGCCCATGGTAAAGGGTCCTTCCGGAATTTCTACCATTTCACGATTATCATCCCCCACGAGCGTTTTATACATAGAAAAGTCTTGTGTGGGCATTGGCTGCAACACACGGACATTGGCCGATTGACCGGCCGACAACTCATCCAAGTCTTTTTTCCCTTTATAGGTCATAACAATCAACATCACGATCATCATGATAAAAGAGCCAAACACAAACAGAATGGCCCCCATGAGGACCCGTTGATTTTCCATTACTATTTTGCCTCTCGCTTCGACATAATCAGCACGATTTCAGTTAAATTAGGGTTGCAAAGGCCCATGATGCTTAACGTTCGACTCAGGAAGGTTCTGATTTCGTTGTTGCCAGGTTTCAATGAGCATCGAAATCCAAATTCCCAAAAATCCACCCATCGCCGCCCCTGACGCGGCACCAACGGTCACAGCCTCCGTTCCACTTAATCCTAAGGCCAACAATCCGCCTAAAATGGTCCCGATAAAAATGCTCAAAAAAAATCCCCGGCCGCCTACTAAGCCTACCCCGGCGCCAAGAAGGGTGCCGGCTGCTAGCGCGACAGGAAGCCATCCCTCTCCCATAAAGATCCCGATCAACAGGCCCACGGTCCCTAATCCCAGGATACCCAAGAGGACATCAAATATTTTCGATGGAGTCAGTTTCACTTTTCATTCCCGCCCAAGATTACCGCTGGATGATTCAGATTGAACCCGAATAGAACCGAAATCCACCTCGACTCCCGGCCCCCCTAACAAGGAAATACCCCAGGCATGTGGGGCCGGTTCATGTTCATGAATCTTCAGGAAATCTTCATACACATTAACCCGCTCTTCAACCCACATCCCAAGAGATTCAGTCCCACTGCGAATGACAATTTCTGTTGAGCTAAACATTCCACCCTCCTTGACTGACCCTACCGGAAGGGTGGCACTCCACACATATTTCGTGTTCACGGGAATAAACATTAGGTCGACATCCAAGGACGGATAGATTGCGGCCAGGAAATCGGCATCATCGGGAACACTCTGTATTCTCCAACGCCAAGTGAGAATAGGGTGTTGCTTCGGATCCCACGTTATATGCTTGGTATACACCCGTTGATTGGCGTTTTTCGCAGAAAGAAAAATAGTCCCACCCTCTTCTTGAATCGTATAAGTTTCATGGGCTGTGACCGTACTCCGCTGCGCTTCCCATCCTTGAGGAAAGCCTTTAGCATCAGGATGCTGAAAATCCTCCAACACCATCGAACTACTGGAGGGTTCTGAGCTCGGAACTTCTTGTGCCCACGCGGCATTACTTCCATTTATCAGAAGACCCACGACCAACCATGTCAAACAAGCCGCGCTTACCCGGCTCCGCTTCACACCCTCTAAACTATTGTGTTGCCAAGAACAGATTCTCATTACGCGGATTCCTCTTCTGAAATGACCTGAATCACCGGAGAAGGCCTTTCAAATTCAGCCGTTCGCCGTTCTACCACTCGCTGATCCCATCGGCTAAGCCAAAACACGAAAAAGACTGACGACCAAAAAACAATCATATTGAGGGTAACCATTTTCGCGGCAAATCCCAGGGAAGGCGTAAATGCCCACGAGGATCGATCGGGCATTAATTCAGAAATATGCCATCCCAATCGGCCCACAGACCTGATGTACCCCATCAATCCCATTACCCAGGTAAACGCGGCTGCGACCACAAACAGCGCCACAATCCCACGCGGGGTAATTCGTCCCCAATGCACAGGCCCATTTATATGCGCGCCCCGCAACATTAATCGATTCAATAATATCCCTCCAACTACCACTGTCGCGGTCGTCATCCCTTGAGGCGATGAAAGACCCACCCGAACATTTGCCGGAATATAGAATCCGTAAATGGCCAACCACACGATATTGGCAATCCCAATGAGAAATAACATCAATAAGAAAATATTTCCTTTTGATGCCCACTTGACTGTCACCACACGATTAGCTCGCCGATACAGAATGTAACTCAATGCGGTTAAACAGATCATGACGTTGACCGCACCATTTTTCGCGGACATCACACCGAATTGACCAATGACCGGATGCTGGGCCGCGCCCATCGCTTTCATCTCACTGCCACTCATGGCAATGGTATGCGGCGTAAACCACACGAGGAAACACACCATCAGCGCAAAAAGGATCGCCTTAAAGTGGGGATGAAAGCGCTCACCACCTTGAAGGCGCGCCAGGGATTGCCAGATGTAATAGTTAATTCCTAGAAACAAGACCCCAACCATAATCGCTTGGAGGACAAACAGCCACGACAACATGCCTCCCATCATCGCCATGCCCATCGTTTGCCTGAACTCAAAGACGGCCCTCATCAACCAGTAGCCGGCAAGCGGCATGGGGAGAAGCGCACACACCACCACCACAAGAAAAACATGTCCAACCCAATCGTAATATGCCCGGTCCTCCGCGGTTTTGGACATGAAAAACCGGTAGGTCGCATAGGCGACAACCACTGCGCCACCTGACATAATATCCGCCAAAAAACGATGCGTATTCAGTGGATTCCATAGTGGAGAGTGCAGGAGATGCCACACATTCCCCAAAAAATGACCTTGGTCATCAACTCCGGCCGGGGCCATCATAAACGAAGCCCATGAATTCGCTAACAACAACAAAATGACTCCGGTTGCATTTGAGAGTACACCAAGAGTCATATGCACCCACTTCAACGGCGGGGTTTTGAGGAAATCCCAGGTGTAATAATAAAGGGCCAAGAGGAAGGCTTCACTCACAAACACCATGGCATACACCGGCATCAGCGGCTTAAACGTCCCTCCCATGTAACTCATAAACCCAGGGTAAAAAGTCACAAATGTTGCCAGCATAAGAGAGCCTAACAAGGCCGTAATAGAAAGCGACAATAGTGCCACACGCAAAATATCATGGGCCAATCCATCCAATTTTTGCTGGGATGCCTGTTGTTTTCGTGTGATTCCTAAAAATTCTAATAACAAGGCAAACAAAGGAATAGCTAAGACAAAGCCTCCGAAATATGTGTGTTGCTGAGTCACAAACCACACGACCAACCGGTTATCCACCAAAGGATAGGAGGAATAGCCCTGAGGACTTTCCGCGACGGACGGACTGGAAATAGACCCTGGAGTTTGGTAGAAAATATCCTGGCTTGTGAGCCCTTCGGTCAAAGTCAAGGCCTGATTATCCATGCCAAATGCCAACCCGGCCTGAAGCAAAAAGAAAAGCAGCACACTCACCAATGTTTTGGAAATTGTTCTCAATTTAATTCACCAAATTGCCATGCCCCACTTTGACGTCAGGGATGGTAGTAAGAGTTGCAGAGTCTTTAGAACTTTGGAGCATCCCCATCACAAATGGACAACGTTGTATGGATTCAGGAATGCCCACGAGCTGCTCTTCATAGGCTTTCCGCCAACCCAGAAAGAGGGTATATAGCGCCATCAACATGGCGGTACAGGCGGCTATCCCCATAAATCCCACTTGAGAAATCTGCCCTACCCGCAATACAAAGGCGGCCATCCCCATGAGAACGAGAAAATACGTCGCTGAAAAGGTCAGATTTGGCCACATCCAGAACCAAAGAGATGACAGCCAGGTTCGTGGCCTGCCTCCCTGTGTATTTTGAGCATATAATGATTCCCCCCTGAAAAACGTCTTCATTCCGATAGAGGCGATCACAACGGGAACTAACAGTGCTTGAAGGATGGGTTGCAGTTCAATCGGCCCCACGGTGAACAGGAGCCATGAACCGGCTATCCCTATTATGGTTGCCAACGCTCCCCATTTCACAATACTTCCTATCTCCTGCGGAATCCATTTTCGTAACGCCTCTCCATCAGGAAAGGTTGGGACGACAACCCCTTGTTGCCTCATCCGTTGTACATGACCAATTTCAAAGGCATCCCGAGTCACGGACGTACATGAAATGATGGTTGCCATCATGGCCGGCCCTTCCGGATGGAGCAAAAAATCATAGGCCACAAATACTTGAAGAATCGCTAAAACCAAGAGGGATAATTGGATCCCATAGACCAGACCAATCCATCCCACCAACCATGCCCACTGCTGGACCCCGTCTTCGCGCCAGGATTCCATGAGAGAGACTCCACGTCCCTGTCGATAGGACCAGATGGCGGTAAGCATACAAATACACCCGGTAAATGCCAGAAGCACCAATGGATTGGAAAGCGGCAAGACAGGCTTGAGAAGGTGATAGATCCCAAAAGCCACGAAGCCGGGAGCCAGCATCACCAAACGCTTCCGCTTGCGAACGGGTTGATCCGTTACTAAGGCATTCAATTGCGGAAGGACACGAAGGGAAAGTCGATGCAACATATCGTTACTCGCTTCAAAAAAATTCCCGGTTATTTATTCTGCGCCCAATTCGCTCCCTAGGAGTTTCACGTGCGCCCGGCCGCCATACCAAAATAGCGGGCCTTCACCTCTTCCATGAGAGCAACCGTGACCGCAGGCATCCCGCGATCGAGAGCCGTACGCTCCAACTCAACCTTGGCCATCGCCCGGATTCCTGACGGGACATTGTCGATACGACGCTCCGCGTCCGGAGTCCACTCCACCATCCCCTTATTGCGCGCCGACCCAACACGCGCAACCGTCACGATCCTTTGTTCCCTGCTAGAGACAAACTCCTCCACCTCCTCACATACGAGAGAAACTAAATAGGGTGGAAGCCGGCTCATTTGATATAAGGCCTCGTCCGTCCATACGACGTGGGAAACCATCGGATCCAATTCTTTGGCATTCCCTTCTGCTCCAAGGGAAAATCCACATCGATCGCAATGAAATTTCGCAAACACAGAATCAGACGGTAACTCTTCAACCTCCACCATTCGTAAAGAAAATTCACAGCCACATTGCATGAACGGCCTACCCAATTTTTCCCGGATAGAGAATATAGAGCATCGTGTAGGTGAACGTTCCCGTTACGAACAACACACAGTAAATCACCATGGTGAATCGTCCGAGAACTCGATGCCGTCTAGCCCCATTTGGCCAAATCCGCTGGATAGATATTTCAATGCCAAACACCAATGCAATGAGAAGAATAAGACCAAGGTATACACTGAATTTCCCCATGGAAAATCCAGAGGTCATGACCCGTGACAGGAAAAATAGGAGGACAATGGTGGTCACCCCTCCGAGGATCATCACAATCCGTCTCCCGGACGTTTTTAAAATAGCATCCTTCAAGACCCGCTTCCCTTCCACGAATGTCTGTGCCCGGAACCCCAACACCATCATATAAATGGCCATCACGAGGCCGATCACGACCAGGAGAATATGAAGGGTCAAGACAGGGACAAACACCTGGTCGTATAACCATTGAGGTCCGCCAAAGCCCTCCTTTCCCTCAAAGGCCAGGACACCCAGACTGCGAAACAGATAATAACTGATAAAGAAGGCGAGCATGGCAATCATCCCACCAAACATCAGCCAATGGTGCTGATCATTTTTATGCTGTCTCGCTTTAACCCATCCGACAATAAACAATATCGTAAAGAACGTTGCCATGAGTTGGCTCACATCCGCTCCAACCGTGGCATGGGTCCGGAAAAATCCCGGTTCTCTCAGCCATATCGCCATTTCATCCATAATGTCGTGCCATGCCCTTCTGTTATTTCGTACCTTGAATCATGGCACGCGGTTCTAACTCTTCCACAATTCGAAAGCCGGCTTGCTCCATCCATTGGCGACTGTCTTGAATCGTAAAACATTCGCCACACTCTGTGTTCACTAAAATATGAACAGCAAAGGCTGTCGTCCAAGCAGGGCTCGTTTTAGCCGGATCCAAGAACCGGTCTTTGATGATCAGTCGCCCCCCCTCTGTCAAACAGGCAAATACTTTCTTCACCAGTGCCTCATTGGTACTGCCATCCTGATAATGCAGAATATCCGACATGAGGGCCAGGTCATACGACCCCTGAAATGCATCGACATGAAAATTGCCGCCTTGTAAGTGTATACGATCCCCTAATCCCGCACGATCTATATGGTCTTTGGTCACCTTCAAGGTTTGCGGGAGATCAAAAACCGTGGCGGACAATCCGGGATGCTCCAGGCAAAAGGCAATGGCATTGGTTCCGGCCCCGCCACCAATATCTAGCATCCGTACCGTTCCATGAATGGGGACACTTTTCGCCAATCCCTGCCCACTTCCCTGCCCGATTCGATCCAGGACGGTGAGCACATGAGCTCCCAGTTCCGGATTCGTTTCAAAGACATGTTGCGTCACAGGTGACCGTCCGGATTTTACGGTCTGTTCCAACTGCCCCCAATGACTCCACTCAGCGTCATGCAACAGTAATAAATGACCCACATACTCTGAGCTTGATTGCACCAAATGTCGTTCAGCCACAGGAGTATTGGTATATAGCTTCTCATACTTTGTTAACACGCGCATCGCAACTAGTGCGTTCATGACCAACTCCAAGGCCCGTGGATTGAGCTTCAGGGAATCGGCGACCTCATTGACTGTGAGCGACTGTCCCTTGAGTGCGGTAAAGAGATCAAGCTTAACAGCGGTGAGGAGAATTTTGGTTTCCCAGTAGTATCCTATCTGGAAAATATCTGCGAGAGATGATTCACGAATCACATGGGGCCTCAAACTCAACTGGCAACATGAAAAATCATTTTCGATGTCGATCTTAACGGGGTCATTTTGCGAGGTCAAATGCTGAACGATCAGAAAAATAGTCTAACCTTCTCCACAAAAAACAAGGGCAACTAGCTCATGGCTAGTTGCCCTTGAAGAAGTGCTATGCCTCAATCGAAAGAGACTTATTTAATCTCGAAATTGGCTTCGACGGTTCCCCCGTCCTTCACATCCACATCGGCTTCCACTTCCCCGGCAATGGGATGCCAGGCCTTTACCTTGTGCTTGCCGGCAGGCACGTCCTTGATTTCAAAGGTTCCGTCGGCACCGGCCACGCTATAATGCGCATTGGTCACCGGCAAATACCAGCCTTGCATAAATTCATGTTGGTCACATTGTAACCGCAATACAGAACCCTTTTTCGCCATCTTCAATTTGACGCTTTTTTCTAAAGAATCACCTTTTTTGGCCAGACCGATATTGAACTCCGTGCTGGACTTGGCACCCAATTGATCGAAGCTATGCGGGTTATGCAACACACCTTCAGCCGATTTAGGATCGCTGGGATCTGCATCGTTATTGACGACCTTAAACAGTCCTTTACTTACGGCTACTCCCGTATAGGGAATAAACTCACATAATTCAGCCTCCACTACTTGCGGGGCCTCCTTGTCGGCTTTGCCTAAAAATCCTTTGTCTTCAATATCAGTAACCGCTACCACCGCGTTCTTTAAACCCTTGCTTCCATCCACTTCCACTTCCTTCAACAACCGGGTATTCCCATCTGCACTTTTGCTCTCATTTTTTTTGCAAAAATCCACATTGGGAAACTTTGAAAACGCGAATTCTTTCGGTGGGGGAACTGCTCCAGTAAACGTGACTTTCCCTTTAATAGTTCCTCCAGCCTGGGCGACTAACGGGGCAGCAACAAGAATGCAGCCTACTAAAAAAGACATAGTTAAAGACTGACGATTCCTCATGATTCTTCCTCCTAGTTAAGAATAAAATTGAGTTGACGTGGGAAAACAACCTAACTTGATAAGATCAACCCCTTTTACCCCGGCCAGGTATAAAAAAGCTGATCTTGAAATGGATCGTCCGACAGCACCCACTTCCGTATATATCAGGAATAAAAAAATCGTGTCAAGAAACCCAACAAGAACTAGGTCCTTTGTGCTAAACCTTAGGCCTTTTAGTTCGCGGAAAAGTTAAAAGGTTTGAACACACGATAATTTCCTAAAAATCGACAGACTGGCCATTAGGCAGCATCGCTTATTTTTGAACAGGGTCCCTGAGTACGGCCATCATGTCAGCCACACTCTTTTTCATGTCCTCTGCATGAAAGACCGGAGCCGAACACATCCGGTCAGTACAGACAAACGCTACTGGGCGTTCGTCATAGGGAAAAATAATGTCACCCCATTTCGGCGGTCCCTCCTTGGGGTCAAACCCTTTCACAATTTTTCCAGGGCAGAACATTCGCTGGCCTTCCACCATCAGGAATTTGGTCATGGCATCGTCAGAATTTCCCACCACCGCAATATGAATGGGAGTTCGAAACCATTGATCGATAGCCAATCCGGACAATGCGAGGGGAAGAGGTTGCCGGGACGTGACCACGGCCTGCAACGTGCTCTCAGCGATGGAGCGATACACGTGCTTTTCCGTCAAATGAAAAAGATCGAGGTACCAGAGGACGGCTTGGAGATTCTCCTTCACCGGTTTGGTTGGGAATTTTAGAAGACCAAATGTACCTGGCGTCTGCGGATGATCAAAAAATCCCCCATTCTCGGAATCTTGTAATATCCGGCGGCTTACTTCGGCAAGGGCTTCAGCATTTTGCAAAAATTGAGATCGCCCTGTCACTCTAAAGGCCTCAAGCAACGCTTGGCCAAAAAATATGTGATCCGACAATAAACCGTAAAGGTTGGGCCCGTCTCCCGTCTCGCCATGAGCGAGTCCCTTACTGACGTCAAAACGTTTCTCAAATAACCGGCTCAACATCTGAAGAGCCAAGTCCCCTATCTCGACCTGTTCCAACACCACAGAGGCATGCAAATAGGCCCATGCCATCAACGCATTACTCCCTGTGAAAACGCGTTGGTCCACATATGGGATACCGATGGCCAATCGCTTGCTCTCATTGAGAGAATAGTACTCGGTTCCAGGCATGGACACTATCCCTTCAGTTCCTCTGACGTCGGCGTCCTGACTTTCATACAACAACCCCGTTTGCGGATCGGTTAAAAACCGCGAAACATATTCAATAAGCGCCAAGGCTATGCGTTTAAACTGCAGATCTCCGGTGAGTTGGAAGGCTTCAACATAATTGCGAAGATTCAGAGCCTGAACCGACAACATCTTTTCAAAATGCGGTTGGCTCCAATCTGCTTGTTCAGCATAGCGGTAAAACCCGCCCCAAACCGGATCAAGTAAGCCCACTTGTTTTTGTAAGGTATCCAATCCTATCTTGAGTAACTCTGGATCATCCTCAAAGAATCCATAGGACAAGACCATCTGGATGGCCTCGGGTTCAAAGAATTTTGGGGCATCCCGAAACCCTCCATTGACCAGATCAAATTGGGCTCTCATCATCTCCACACTTTGCTTGACCATGGCGGTCTGAAGCACATTCGCTTTGGAAGGACCGGCTTCCACCTGCTCTTGTACCCGCTTCCATAACCGAGAGGCTTCCTTGAGCAACACAGTCTTGTCGGTGACATAGATAGACTGCACCTCGAGAAGCATGGCTTCCATTTCTTCAGAACCCAAAGCATTCGCTTGAAAAAGAATTTCTCCGGTCGGCAGGAGGACATTAGTCGTCGGCCATCCTCCCGCTCGGTAACGAGCATCTAAATCGGGACGCTGATCAGTATCGACCCGAACAGGAATAAATTTGGTGTTGAGCAACTGTACGATACGAGAATTGGCGTAAGTCGTCTGATCCATCACATGGCAAGCATGACACCATACAGCGGTGAGATCCAAAATAATTAATTTATCTTCGGCCTGCGCACGTCCGAAGGCTTCATTTCCCCATTCATGCCATTGAACAATTGGATGATCGACAGACTCCGCATGAGATCGTATTTCAGCATGAAGGGGACTGACGAGAAGCAACACGCTGAGTCCGGCCACCATCCACCATCTGCAACTTCCCCGGATTCGGCATGAGTGATTCATACCCACAGTCACCGGGACAAATACGAACTTGATGATCGCGCGCCAGAATTGGTTGAGAGGGGAGCAGTGCCTAATATACTGCACAATTTTGAGAAACATGTTCACACCCTTTATCCGGTCATACCTGCCCATCTTCAGGAAGACCTCTCTTAGGGACGCAAACAAACCGGTTAAAGACCGATCTCCTTATCCAAGATCCTCACAATGGCGGCGGCGGCAGTCACCCGCACCGCTTCATCAGTATCTCGCAGGAGACGCTTTAAAGTCGGGAGGAGCGTGCGATCGCCAATACGACCCAATGCGCGCGAGGCCCCAATCCTTGGCCGAGGCAATGGATCATTGAGAGCCAATATAAGCACATTGAGCACGTCAGGAC
>CAZBQO010000019.1:0-25325 GCA_964494125.1 uncultured Nitrospira sp.
GGTCAAGCGTGGGCGACTCTTGAACGGCTGGTTGTCCCGATTGAATCTAATATATATCCCGTTGTCCGACGTGCTCAGACCCAACCTCCCATTTATCCCAATTCAGAGGGTGAGGAGTATGAGACTCTTCGATGGGTTTCCGGGCAGGATGCCATTGCCCAGGCGGTGATGCACTTTGAAATATTATGGAAGAAGAATCAGACGGCCTAATCCGATGACTCTTTCAACCAAAATATTGCTTACGTGTGTGTTGGTTTCTATGCTGACGGGGTGTGGGGCCGGGTCCACACCCCGTCTGATTGATCTTGTTGGAAAAGAGGCCTTTAAATCCCAGGAACTTTCTCATAAGAATGGTGAGTGGCCTCGGGTACCCACCATTGGATTAGTCGTGCATGCCGATGACACAGGGCAGAATGCCGCTCCGGTGATCATTGCCGAGTATCTTGGGACGCTTACTCGTCGCACCGAAGATTTTCTCAGGCAGCGTTGTTCCTTTCAGAACATTGTGACTGTTCCACAGTTGTCTCAGCCAGTAAACTTATCCCAAGAATTGAAAGTCCAAGGTCAACACTTACGCGTCCCTTATGAAATGGTCGTGGTGTTCTCAAGTCGTGAGAACACTGCTCCAGTAAAAATTGGAGAAGCGACCATGATGAATCAAATGGGCGGGATGGTCATTGAAAATTCAGCACTAGCTGAGGTGGGTATTCTTCGTCTATCGGATTTTCAAATGGTCTATTGGACGCAGGGGTGGGGATCTGAAATCTTAGAACAACTGGATGTTCCTATTGGGAAAAATCGCCCTTCCGCGATGGAGGCTCGGAACATGCTAAGAGCTCGAGCCGGTCAACAGGCTCTGGACAGGGCATTGGAACATGTAGGGGCGGCTTGTCAATCTGCGGCGTGACGACGATTACCGATAGTTTTCAAATTGCAGATCGAGTCCGAAGTCCTGGTCTTTGAGATGTTTCATGACGGCCTGCAGTTCGTCTTTGCTTTTGCTTTGCACCCTGATTTGTTCCCCTTGAATTTGTCCCTGGGCCTTGAATTTGGCCTCTTTAATCGATTTCGTGATGGCTTTGGCCTTGTCTTCGGGAAGTCCGCTTTGAATGGTAATGGTTTGGCGTACGGTTCCGCCTAAGGCTTGTTCTACTTTCCCATACGTCAGGCCTTTCAACGATACATTACGTTTGACGCATTTGGCCTTAAGGATATCCAAAACCGCGTTGAGTTTGTAGTCATCATCCGAAATCACCACTAATTGTTTGTCCTTTTCTTTTAACGTCAATTCGGTTTTGGATCCTTTGAAATCAAAGCGTTGTCCGACTTCTTTTTCTGTTTGATCCACCACATTTTTCATTTCCTGCATGTCGATGCGAGAAATGACGTCGAAGGAATAGTTGTCCGCCATAAGCTTCCTTTCAAGTTGTTGTGACCGACCCCTAGATTAGCAGCACCGTCCTGCGGGAAGTTGAATGCCTTCGCCTTCGATCACTTCGGTGCTGTTCAGTGGTTGTTTGTGTATAAGATACCCATACCATTTTCTGGCGCTGTCTGTGAGGACAATGAGTGCGAGTATGGCCACTAGGCCGACGAGTGAGGCATTGATAGCCATGGTCAGGCTTTGCGACCCCTCTGTTGAGAGGGCCCGACTGATAAAGATCACCAGGAGTTCATAGCATCCGGCCAGGGTGATCACGCCCACAAACACCATCGGGATCACCGTCACCCACAGATAGGCTGTCTTGTTCATCTTGATGAGCACGGTCGTGGCAATACAGAGTGCGAGCATCCCGAGTAATTGATTGGCTGCGCCAAACATAGGCCAGATGGTCGCAATGGATCCTGTGCCAATGAGATACCCCCACCCTCCAACCACGAACAGACTGGCGCCTAATACTCCGGGCCACCAATTGATCTGTTTGAGCGGGGTATAGAATCGTCCCCCTAATTCCTGAACCAGATACCGGGCGACCCGTGTCCCAGCATCAATGGTAGTCAAAATGAATAGGGCTTCGAACAAGAGCGCGAATTGATACCAGTAGGCCATGAGCCCGGACATTCCCGGCAAGCTTGAAAAAATCGAGGCCATGCCAACCGCCAGAGATACTGCACCTCCTGGACGGCCCGATACATCTACCTCAACAAGCGTGGAGAGTTCCGTAATGTGGGCAGTTGGAAATCCCATGGTTTGCAGGGTGTCTGCGGACAGGCTGGTGTTGATGGCAAAATAGTCGCCGGGAACGAGAAGGCAGGCGGCGATGAGCGCCACTACTCCGACAAAGCTTTCCAGAAGCATGGCACCGTAGCCGACGATGGCCTGAGATTCCCGACTAATCAGCTTGGGCGTCGTTCCTGATGAGACCAGGGAATGAAAGCCGGAAATGGCCCCACAGGCAATGGTGATAAAGAGAAACGGAAACAACGTTCCTGGAATGATCGGCCCATTGCCCGCCGTAAATATGGTGGTGCGAGGCATTTCAATGGTGGGCGCGAGCACAATGACGCCGGCGGCCAGAAGGGCGATCACACCCAATTTCATAAATGTTGAGAGATAATCCCGGGGCACTAATAACATCCAGACGGGGAGGACTGAGGCAAGAAATCCATATGCCGCAAGGCTCCATGTGAGCGTGGTGCGGTCCCATAAAAACCATTCAGCCCATTCTGATTGTGCCACGGTTCGGCCGACGAGAATGGCCACGATCAAGAGTCCTAACCCGATCAGCGTCATTTCCCCGACTTGTCCCTGGCGAAATTTTTGAAGGTATAGTCCCATGAGCAGGGCGATGGGAATGGTCATGACGATGGTAAAGGTGCCCCAGGCATTGTGATACAGCGCATTTACCACGGCCAGGCCTAATCCGGCTAGCGCGACGACCACGATAAAGAGCACGGCAATCGCCGTGGCCATCCCGGTGATGGGACCTAATTCAGCATGGGCGATCTCCGGAAGTGAACGGCCATTTCGCCTCATGGAGGCGACAAGGATAATAAAATCCTGTACCGCGCCCGCCAGAACCGCGCCAATGACAATCCATAAAAACCCCGGGAGGAAGCCAAATTGTGCCGCCAATACGGGACCGAGTAATGGGCCGGCTCCGGCGATAGCCGCAAAATGATGGCCGAAGAGAATATATTTGTTGGCGGGATAGAAATTGGTGCCGTCCTCCAACCGGTGGGCGGGAGTGCGACGTCGATCGTCCAGATTCATGACTCGCTGTGCCAAAAACCGGCCATAGAACCGGTAGGCCAACACGTAGAAGCATGCGGCGGCGACCACGAGCCAGAGTCCGTTCACTTTTTCCTGAGGATTGACTAGGCCTACGACATGGCCGAAGGCCACGGCACAGAGTCCGGCGAGTCCTAGCCATCCGATCTTGTTCCATACAGACATGCGGGCCATCCTATCAATGGGAGAAAAGGGTGTAAACGGGTGTTGACTGAGGAAGGGTCAGGCCGACATGTGGTTAGGTCGGGGTGTTTTCATGAAACACAAACGGCAGTTTGCCTGCTTTTTCTCGCATGGCGTTAATGGCGTTGAGAATCTGGGGTTGCCGAATGAGTTTTTGTTCGACACGGTGTTTTCCCGGAAAATCCAGAAACAAGATACCCAGAACCATTGTGAGGATACCTTGTCCTGGTAAGACCAGCATGGCAATGCCGGCCACCAGAAAAATGAGTCCAAGGCCGTTTTTCACCATCAAACCAATGGCGCGAATAATTGGATGATGATTGGCAAACCACCTGCGGTGGCCGTGATTGTTGAAGTAATCAGGCGGCAGGCGAATTAACATCGCAGGGATCGCAATAAGGGTTCCGACAAACGCAAGCAGGGAAAGGGTGATCATGCCGACCCAGATTTCCCTGGGCACCCAGGACTCGGCAAACTGAATTAATTGATCAATCATGGGCGGTCATGTTGCCTCAAAAATATTAGGCCATCACGCGGTAGATGCGTTAGGAAAGGGTCCAGTTGTACTCTGAAAAATATACACTTTATAATTGCTTCATGATATTTGTGGTGTTCAAAGCCAATGATTGAGTGAGGTATGATGGTACAGTATTGGTTGTTTAAATCAGAGCCGACAACATTTTGCATTGATGATCTGGCTAACTCTCCCCGTAAGACCACATGTTGGGAAGGCGTACGTAATTACCAGGCTCGAAATTTCCTGAAATCCATGAATGTTGGGGATTTGGGATTTTTTTACCATAGTAATACGGACCCTCCAGCCATAGTTGGAATCGTTAAAGTGGTTAAGGCCGCTTATCCTGACTCCTTTGCATTCGATTCAAGGAGCCGATATTTCGATCCGCGAAGTGCGCCGGATTCGCCCCGTTGGTTCCTTGTGGATGTCCAGTTCGTCAAAAAATTTCCTCAGGCCTTGCCTTTGGATCAGTTGCGAGCCGTTAAGGGATTAGAAAAAATGGAACTGCTTCGTAAAGGTTCCCGGCTCTCGATTCAACCAGTGCGTCCGGAGGAATGGCAACAGGTGTTGGATTTTGTTCAGAAAAATACAAAGCATGCGTCCATCCCAAAGTAGACCATCAGGGTTTTCCCAAGGGTTGGCGTACATTCTCCTTCCACTTTCTTCCTGGTTAAAGTGAAAGGTTCGCTTTGGGAAATACCTGTAGAAACGGGTGGATGGTGACTTCCTGAAAAACCCCATGAAGGGTATAGGGATCATCCTTGGCAAATGCTTGGACTTCTTCGAGTGATTCCGCTTCAACCACGATTAAGCTCCCTATTTTATCGGTCAGAGGCCCAGCCAAAATAACTTTGCCTTGTTGTGCCCACGCCTCAAGCCGTTTGAGATGGGCTTCTCGATAGAGGGGTCGTTTTTGTGCGCCTTCAGGACCGTCTTTACCTAAAATTACGAATTTCATTCTTTCTCCTCGTTCCTTTTCCGAAGCCGCATCAATTGTCTTGGTTCTACAATGGGCATGACCTCCTCATCATATCAGAAGGCAGTCGTATGGACATGTTGCGTCGGAATCCCCGGTTGTCTGGAGAGTGTGTTTGAAACGAATAGGCGAATGTGCGGCAGGTCTATGGATTCGGGTCTTCTAAGGGTTGTCTGTTCGCATATCCGCTGTCAATATCGTGCCACCAGCGAACCTGTTTTTCTCCGGATTTCCAACATAAAAATACCAGGCGGTCATCAAGCAAAAATGGGAAATCACATAATCCAATTTCGACATCTTTGATCACGACGCCGAGTTCCTGAATGGCATGCAGGCTGCCATTGATGTCTTGTAACCCTTTGATATATTGGACTCCCATGACCGTTCCTCCTCCAGAGGATGCTTGAGCGCTGGCTTTTTTGACTTCTTCCCTCGTGTCCATAAGTATTTGGCGTCCTGCCCTAATATTGTCCCAAAATTGTTCCAGCTCCGGTATTAATCCGTTGGCTTCGGAGAGAGTGAAAATCCGTTCGCTGGAAAAGGGAAAACCTGAATCAGACATGGGAGAGGACCCTTCCTTGTTGACTTTCAATTACCATTATGATGGTTTAACATAATAAGATTAAGGGTGCCAACCATAAGAGATTGGGCTAACTTTTCGATAATTGGTTTGGGGAAAAATTTGAGTTTCGTGTCGCAACTTCCGAAAGGAGCCTATTGACAAGTTGTTCAATAGTGAGATAAATAATTACTTAAGACCTGCCCATTTGATAGCAAAATCCATTTCCGCCAATTAACTTCTCGGACTTCAGGTATTATTTCAAATCGTAGATAGGACAACACGGTGGTTTTGACAAGTGTGGTTCTTCAGTTTCTCTAAACATTCTTCCTAAAACACACAATACCGGTCTAAATCTTTTAACTTTATTAAAGTCTGGTACGGTTCCCTTTTCGGGGGTCGCCAAAATTCGCAGCGCATAACCCAGATGAAAATGTTCCTATCCTTTCCACCCCTCGTAACAGGCTAAGCCCACGAGAAAAACCTTCCGGCCAATGAATGGAGTAACCTAATGTATCTTGCCGAATTGAAGCAAAAGTCCATTGGAGAATTAAATGAAATCGCGCGTGATCTCAAAATTGATGGCGCGCCGAATTTGCGAAAGCAAGAGCTGATTTTCTCTATTCTTCAAGGGCAGAGCGACAAGAACGGAGTCATTTTCGGAGAGGGAGTCCTGGAGACTCTATCAGATGGATTTGGATTTCTCCGGGCCCCGGATTCCAACTATCTACCAGGACCCGATGATATTTATATTTCTCCGTCTCAAATTCGACGATTTAATTTGCGAACCGGTGATATTGTCTCAGGGCAAATTCGTCCACCGAAGGACGGAGAGCGGTATTTTGCGCTCTTGAAAGTCGAAAAAATTAATTATGATGAGCCTGAGGTGCAGCGGGATAAAATTCTGTTCGATAATCTCACTCCGCTGTATCCTGAAGAGCGGATCAACCTTGAATTTGATCCTGAAGAGTATTGCACGAGAGTGATGGAGCTCACGACGCCAATTGGCAAAGGGCAACGGGGATTGATCGTGGCAGCTCCCAGAACGGGAAAGACCATGCTCCTCCAGGCTGTGGCGCGGGCCATTATTGCGAATCATCCGGAAATTGTTTTGATTGTACTCCTGATTGATGAACGACCTGAAGAAGTCACCGACTGGCAGCGCCAAGTCAAAGCCGCCGAAGTCATTAGCTCCACCTTTGATGAGCCACCTCAGCGTCATGCCCAAGTGGCAGAGATTGTCATGGAAAAAGCCAAGCGACTGGTCGAACATAAACGGGATGTAGTGATTTTGTTAGACAGTGTGACTCGATTGGCGCGTGCTTATAATACGATTTCCCCTCCCAGTGGAAAGGTGTTATCCGGAGGATTGGATTCCAATGCTCTGCAACGACCTAAACGGTTTTTTGGTGCCGCCAGAAATATCGAATTTGGTGGAAGTTTGACGATTCTGGCCACAGCGTTGGTGGATACTGGAAGTCGAATGGACGATGTTATTTTTGAAGAGTTTAAGGGCACGGGCAATATGGAAGTGCACTTGGATCGACGGTTAGCGGATAAACGGCTCTTCCCGGCCATCGATATCAGTCAATCCGGCACGAGGAAAGAGGAGCTGCTGGTTGATCGCGACCGTCTGAACAAAATGTGGATCCTCCGAAAGGTGTTAAGCCCTCTCGGGACCATGGAGGCAATGGAATTTCTCATGGATAAAATTGGCGGAACCAAGAGTAATAATGAGTTCTTGCAATCTATGAATCGATAATTCACAATAGAGGTTTGGCGTTGAGGGCTTTTCATATTTAGATGTTGAATCGAGAGATGGCGTTGAAGGAGGTTGTATGAAAAAGGGCATTCATCCGGCTTATGAATTTGCAAATGTGAGTTGTGCGTGCGGTATGACCTATCAAACCCGGACGACCGTGGGAGACTTAAAGGTCGATATCTGTTCCAGTTGCCATCCGTTTTTCACGGGTACTCAGAAGATTGTGGATGCCGAAGGACGGGTGGAACGTTTCAATAAAAAATACGCCAAAACGGCGAAGCCCAAAGCCAAAGCGTAAAGACCTTTTTCTCTTTCTTCTCCATTGTCCTGCCTACAATCCTCCAGGGGATGGCGTCTGTGCATGGTGTTGAAGCAGTCCTGGCTGTTGCTTTTCTCGATTTGCGGTCGAGAAGACCAGGTTTCCCAGCAACGGCTCCCCTGAGTGTTGACACGGTTCCCCTCCGTTCAATCCCCTCTTTCTATGAAATTTTTTGTATGAGGCTAGCGGGTATGGTTGTCTAGGATAAAGGGTACATGTCGTGTTATTTAATTTCCTGTTAAACTAGACCGATGGCACCAATTACTAAGACAGAGCTTAAAGAGGGCGGTTTATTTAGCAAATGGGAGGCCATTGCGAATAAATATGACACGCTCAACGATCAGTTGTCAGATCCTGCCGTCTTGTCTCAACCGACCCTTCTGGTTGCCCTCACGAAAGAACGATCAGAGATAGAGCCCATTGCGCAGTTGTTTGGCGGGTACCGACGGGTAGTCGAAGAAATTGCCCAGACCCGCCTGATGACGGAAGATCTGCAATTAGACCCCGACATGCGCCGGTTGGCCGGTGAAGAATTGCAAAGCCTGGAAAGTCAACGTGAGGCCATGGAGTCTCAGGTCATTGAATTGCTCTGCCCGGCTGATGAAGGGGACAATAAAAATTCGTTCATTGAAATTCGCGCAGGGACGGGTGGAAGTGAGGCCGCACTCTTTGCCGGCGATCTCCTTCGAATGTACACGAAGTTTGCCGAGGCTAAGGGGTTGCGGGTCGAATTAATGGAATTCCAGGAAACCGGTCTTGGTGGGGTCAAAGAGGCGGTTTTGCTGGTTGAAGGCAAGGGAGCCTTTGGAAATTTTAAGTATGAAAGTGGAGTGCACCGGGTGCAGCGGGTTCCGACGACAGAGGCTAATGGACGAATTCATACATCCACGGCTACGGTCGCAGTGATGCCGGAGGTTGAAGAGGTGGAGGTGCACATTGATCCGAAAGATTTACGGATTGACACCTATTGTTCATCAGGGGCTGGTGGACAGAGTGTGAATACGACCTATTCTGCGATCCGGATTACCCATATTCCGACAGGAGTGGTCGTGACATGTCAGGACGAGCGATCCCAACTCAAAAATCGAACGAAGGCCATGCGAACCCTTCGAACACGAATTGGTGATGCCGAGCGCGAAAAACAGGAAGCCTCTATTGCCCAACAACGCCGTTCCCAAGTCGGGACAGGGGAACGGAGTGAGAAAATCCGCACGTATAATTTTCCACAAAATCGCGTGACCGACCATCGAATCGGGCTGACGTTGCACAAATTGGATCGAGTGATGGAAGGCGACCTTGACGGGTTAATCGCAGGCCTCAAAGCCCAATGATGTCTTTCGTGTAACGCCATTTCGTCTCTTTCAACGGTTCAGCGCGCGTGTGCTTTTTGAGGCTCAGATGCCCCCCTTCACTTCCTATTCACAGTTATATCGTGGTGCGGTTGAGACGCTGGCTCACGCGGGGATTGCCAACGCCCGCCATGAAGCGCTGTGGATTCTTGAGGATGCCCTTGGTATCACGCGATTGCAACTGCATGCGAATCCAGACACTCCCGTTGATGCGGAAGTCTGTCAGCGGGCTGTGGCCTTGTTTCAACGCCGTGCCTTACATGAACCACTTCAATATGTATTAGGGAATCAAGATTTTTTTGGTTTGGATTTTCTCGTCCAACCTGGGGTGCTCATTCCAAGACCTGAGACCGAATTGCTGGTGGAAGAGGCGATTGGACTGCTAGGGGCTGACGTGCGTCCGGTGATTCTGGATGTCGGGACGGGTTCTGGATGTCTGGCGATCAGTCTAGCGGTCAACCTTCCGGCAGCGGTGATTATCGCATCAGATAAGTCAGTCTCCGCGCTACATCTTGCGCGGGTCAATGCTATGCGCCATGGAGTTGCGCAACGAATTCTGTGGGTGGCTGGTGACCTGCTTTCCCACTTGTTATCCGGAAATTTAGCAGGTAAAGTGACCGCCATTATTGCTAACCTGCCGTATATCTCCCATGTGGAATGGGAACACCTTTCTCCAGATGTCAAAGACTTTGAACCACGGCTGGCGTTGGATGGAGGGCCGGATGGACTCGATGTGTACCGGCGGTTATTGGATGAATCGCCGGGTCTTGTTTCCTCAAAGGGATATGTCCTGATGGAAGTGGGAGTTGGTCAGGCTGACCTTCTGTGCCGGGAGCCTTCCCTAACGAATGCGTTTCAGATGGTAAAGGTCCTGCCGGATTCCCAAGGCATTCCACGAGTGGTATGCGTGCAACGGCGTCTTGTGTAGACAAGGAATATTGTCAGTGGATCAAATTCGAATCACCGGTGGATTGCCATTAAAGGGGTCCGTGGAAATCGGCGGAGCCAAGAATGCCGCCTTGCCGATTTTGGCAGCGACATTGTTAGGGGGCGGGGAATGCGTCATTGACCATGTTCCACACGTGCGTGATGTGATGACCATGGGGAAATTACTGGCTTTGTTGGGAGTGACGGTTCAAGAGGAAGGTGCCAGGGTCAGGCTGGATGCGGCTCAAGTGCATTCGATTGAAGCGCCGTATGATTTAGTCAAAACGATGCGAGCGTCTATTTTAGCCTTAGGCCCTTTACTCGCTCGGCTGGGAGAAGCCAAGGTTTCTCTGCCCGGCGGATGTGCGATCGGCACCAGACCGGTCAATCTTCACCTCAAAGGATTGGAGATGATGGGGGCTGAAGTTCAAGTGGAGCATGGATATATCCATGCGAAAGCCGGTCGGCTTAAAGGGGCAAGGATTGACTTGGATTTCCCGACGGTCACGGGCACGGAAAACCTGATCATGGCGGCTTGCCTGGCGCAAGGGACCACGAGTTTGCATAATGTCGCACGGGAACCGGAAATCACCGACCTGTGTGCCTTCCTAACCAAGCGGGGTGCCAAAATTCATGGGATGGGAACGGACACCATAACTATTGAAGGTGTGAAGGAACTTCATGGGGCAGGGCATTGGGTGATCCCCGATCGAGTTGAAGCCGGTACCTATTTAATGGCCGGAGCCATTACCGGTGGGGATGTGATGGTAAAGGGGTGCGTCACAGATCATTTAGGCAGCGTTTTGAAAAAAGTTCAGGAAATGGGTGCTGAGTTAACTGAAAGCCATGATGGTGTGCGAATCCGCCGGTCGGGTCCGCTCAAAGCGGTGGAAATTAAGACGCTCCCCTATCCCGGCTTCCCGACCGATCTCCAAGCCCAAATGATGGCGTTGATGTCGGTGGCAGAAGGTGTGAGCGTGATTTCCGAAACCATTTTTGAAGGGCGATTTTTGCACGTTCCGGAACTTCACCGGATGGGAGCGTCGATTGAGATTGATGGCCCACATGCCGTGGTCAAAGGTGTGCCGCTGCTCACCGGTGCACCCGTCATGGCTTCGGACTTACGCGCCAGTGCAGGCTTGGTCCTGGCCGGGTTAGCGGCTGATGGCGAAACGATTGTGTCCCGAGTTTATCATTTAGACCGCGGCTATGAACGGCTGGAAGAAAAATTTCAGGCCCTGGGTGCGAGGATTGTTCGCGTTCGCGAGGTGGCATGAGCGCAGGGATTACCATTGCCCTTTCCAAGGGTAAACTTCTTGATCCGACTCTTGAATTGTTCCGCCAGGCAGGCTATACGGGATATCATGTCCGCCCGGACGACCGTCGATTAATTTTGGAGTTCCCGGAGCATGGACACCGGGTCTTAATTGTTCGCCCAAGTGATGTTCCGGCCTATGTTGAATATGGCGCCGCCGATTTAGGGGTGGTTGGGAAAGATGTCTTGTTGGAACAGAGCCCGGATGTCTATGAACCGGTTGACTTGAACTTGGGAGTCTGTCGGCTGGTGGTCGCCAGGCCGAACGGGCCACAGCTTGGGCAACGGATGTCTTCCAAGCTTCGGGTGGCAACCAAATACCCCACGATCACCGAACGGTATTTTAACCAGCAAGGGTTGCCTGTGGAATTGATTAAGCTCTACGGGTCGATTGAGTTGGCTCCATTGGTCGGATTGGCCGATCGGATTGTCGATCTGGTGGAGACGGGAAACACTCTGAAAGCCAATAATCTGGTCGAGGATGAAGTGATCGCCTGGTCATCTGCCCGATTGATTGTGAACCGGGCAAGCTTAAAAATGAAACATGCCGTGATTACAGAACTGATTGCCCGGGTGAAGAATGTTCTTTCTCGTTCACGCTCCCCAAAAAAGGTTCATGCATGAAAATTGTTTCCCACAAGGACCAAGCGTTTTCGCAAGCGGTGAATCGTGTCTGTCAGCGGGCAGCTCAACAAAACGACAAAGTTGAAAAAGCCGTCCGGACAATATTGGATGCTGTTCGGCAAGAGGGCGATCTGGCACTCCAGCGATTGACTTGGAAATTCGATCATGTCCAAATCAGTCCTGACAGCCTTCGTGTGACGTCGAAAGACGTCGAGCATGCGTACGCTGAACTACCGTCCTCAGATATTAAAGCGCTGAAATATGCGGCGAATCGTATTCGGACCTTTCATCGTCGACAACGAAGGAAATCCTGGGTCCATCGTCAACAGGGGATTCAATTAGGCCAACGGATCACGCCGTTAGATACCGTCGGTGTGTATGTTCCAGGCGGAAAAGCCCTGTATCCGTCATCGGTCCTCATGAATGCCATCCCCGCGAAAGTGGCTGGGGTGAAGCGAATCGTCATGTGTACGCCGACTCCCAACGGCATCATCCATCCTGCTTTGTTGGTGGCGGCGGATGTCGCTGGAGTGGATGAAATCTATCGGGTCGGTGGAGCCCAAGCCATTGGGGCCTTGGCTTTTGGCACCTCGACAATCCGGCCCGTAGATAAAATTGTCGGTCCAGGGAATATGTATGTGGCCACGGCCAAACGCCTGGTCTACGGCCAGGTCGACATTGATATGATTGCGGGTCCGAGTGAGTTGCTGGTCATTGCCGACTCCGCCAGTAACCCGCTGCATGTAGCGGCTGATCTGCTTTGTGAAGCCGAGCATGATGAGGAAGCCTGTGTCTATCTGGTGACGACTTCTCTGACTCTTGCCAGACGGGTTGTGACTGAAGTGACCCGCCAGCTCGCACAGTTGGGACGCCAGGCCATTGCGTCCCGAGCAATTCACAATCATGCCCTGGCGTTTGTTGTGCGAACCTTTGATGAGGCGTTTGAATTAGCCAATCGGATTGCGCCTGAGCATTTATCATTAAATGTGGATCGGGCGGGAGACTATGTGTCACGTATCCGTCATGCGGGTGCCATTTTTGTTGGGCGCTATACCCCTCCCGCGGTGGTGGATTATGTGGCAGGGCCCAATCATGTGTTACCAACTGGTGGAAGTGCCAGATTTTTTTCGTGTTTGGGTGTGGATGAGTACATGAAAACCAGCAATGTGGTGGCCTATTCGAAGGCCGCGTTGCGCAAAGCCCATGCTCCAGTGATGCGGCTGTCTCTGCTGGAAGGCCTGGATGCACATGGGCGATCAATGGAGAGTCGATGGACATGAACCAACATCTTGTTCCCAGAACGGCTTCTCAAGAACGGAAAACCGCGGAAACGGCCATTCGAGTGGAATGGGGCCTCGACGGGTGCGGCAACAATCAGATTAAGACCTCGATCCCGTTTTTAGATCACATGTTAAATTTATTCGGTAAACATGGATTTTTTGATCTGACGGTGGAAGCGAAAGGGGATATCGAGATTGATGACCATCACACGATCGAAGACGTGGGGATCGTCATGGGGCAGGTCTTAACCCAGGCTCTCGGGACCAAAGAGGGCCTCACCCGATTCGGGTGGGCGACGGTGCCCTTGGATGAAACCTTGGCCCAGGTGACCGTGGATCTGAGTGGCCGGCCATACCTCGTATACAATGTCGTGTTACCCACGCGGTATATTAAGTCATTTGATTTGGGATTGTTTGAAGACTTTTTTCAGGCATTCGTGAGTCAGGGAGGGTTAAACCTTCATGTGAATGTGCTGTATGGAAGAAACCCTCATCACATCATGGAAGCGATTTTTAAGGCGTTTGCGAAAGCCCTGGATCAAGCGGTTAGGCGGGAAGAACGAATTAAGGGAGTGCTCTCCACCAAAGGGTCGCTCTAAAGGGTGAGAATGAGTGGAAGGAGAGAGAGGAAAACAGCTAGGACATGATTGCCATTATTGATTATGGGATGGGAAATCTTCGGAGCGTGCAGAAAGGGTTTGAATGTGTGGGCCATGAAGCGGTCGTGACTCGAGACCTTCTCGTGATTGACCAGGCCAGTCATGTCGTGTTGCCGGGTGTGGGCGCGTTTGGGGATTGCATGGACAATCTGGCTCGCTTTGAGTTGATGGATGTCATATACCGTTCCATAGCTTCGGGAAAACCTTTTCTCGGCATTTGTTTAGGGTATCAATTGCTGTTTTCGGAAAGCGAAGAATTTGGCTATCATCAAGGATTAGGGATCCTGGCCGGGAAGGTGAAGGCGATACCCCGTCCGTCCGATGATGGAGAGACCTCGTTTAAAATTCCTCATATGGGTTGGAATACGATTCAGGTCAACACGGTTGCTCCGCCTTTGCGTGGCATTGCCTCCGACTCCTATGTGTATTTCGTGCATTCCTACTATGTGGAACCGACGGATTGTGCTCTCGTCAGTACCCAAACCGACTATGGAATTTCTTTTGCGAGTAGTGTCTGGAAAGACAATGTGTTTGCGACTCAATGGCATCCCGAGAAAAGTCAGGCCGTCGGGTTGCAGGTCTTGAAGAATTTTGGTGATTGGCAATGAGGGAAGTGTATCTTGCGATCAATGGGCGGTCGAGACCGTTGCCTTCCCGGTTCCTGGTCATGAGCCTTATCGGGTGGTGGTGTCTCGGGGTAGGCTGTGTTCCCCCTAAAGTTCAAATTCAGGCCGCTCCACAATTTGATCCCTCCCGTATATCCAGTCTCGCCATCCTTCCGTTTCAGACCATCAAAACCCCTCAATTGGCAAGTAGCTCGACACGTGGAGGCATAAGGGATCCGGAAGAAATTCGTACACAATTTCGGTTGCCGGGGACTGATCAGGCGGATGGGACAGAATTCAGAAAAGTTCGTTATGTGGTGCCTGAAACGGCGGCACATCGAATTACGACACAGGTGGCTTCTGTGTTGGCTGGCCGGGCTTCCTTACGGGTGATCGGTCCAGAGGAGTCTTCTGCCGTGATGGGTAAGGAAAGCCCGGAAGCGGAATCCTCCTTCTCCGTCATGGCCCAAGAGGTTGGAACGCGCTTAAAGGTGGATGGAGTTGTGACGGGACTCGTCCGGACATACCGTGAGCGAGAAGGGAGCAAGCTTGGAGCCAAGCCGGCTGCAGTAGGGTTTGAAGTGTACCTCCTGAGACCGTCCGATGGTATGGTCTTGTGGACCGGGGAATTTTTTGAGGAACAAAAACCACTTAACCAGGATGTAGTAGGATTTTTTGAAAAGGGTGGAGGGTTTGTGACTGCCGATAAACTTGCTGAATTGGGTGTCAACAAAGTGATGAAGGCCTTCCCCGTCGGCTTGGGCGAACAGGGGCCTCCTCTTTCTGCTCCATCCTTGAAGGAGAATCCCTAACCGATGCTACTGATTCCTGCAATTGATCTGAAGGACGGGAAATGTGTCCGCTTGCGACAGGGCGAGATGGATCAGGTCACCAGGTATTCCGATGATCCCGCGGCGATGGCGGAACATTGGCAGAGTCTTGGGGCCCGCTACCTTCATGTGGTGGATTTAGACGGGGCGGTGACTGGAACACCTCAGCATCTATCACACATTGAAGCCATTACCAAACGGTTAGGCATTCCGGTGCAGGTCGGTGGGGGCATACGAAACACGTCAACCATTCGCGCCTACTTGTCCTGTGGAGTGGACCGGGTGGTAATTGGAACAGCGGCCTTACAGGATGCGGATTTTTTGGCGGCAGCCGCGACAGAATTTCCTAATAAAATTTTAATCGGGATTGATGTCAAGCAAGGTTTAGTCGCGGTGCATGGGTGGAAGACCGTGTCCAGTCTGACTCCACGACAGGTCTTTGAATCAGTAAAAGACTTGCCCTTGGGAGGCATGGTCTTCACGGACATATCCCGGGACGGCATGTTGGCAGGACCAAATATTTCAGCTCTGCGAGAAGCTGTGGACATTTCGCCGTTTCCCGTCATTGCCTCCGGTGGAGTCACGGTGCTGAAAGATGTCCAGACCATTCAGGCCCTCGGAAGCAAAATTTCCGGAATCATTATCGGAAAGGCCTTATATGAAGGCACCTTGGACTTGAAAGCGGCTCTTGAAATGGTGGCCTTGGCAGAAGCGTCCCAAACATCATGCTGACGAAGAGAATCATACCCTGCCTGGATGTTAAAGACGGGCGAGTGGTGAAAGGCGTCTCGTTCGTGAATTTACGCGATGCGGGAGATCCGGTTCACATTGCGCAGGTATATGATCGAGAAGGTGCGGATGAGCTGTGTTTTCTGGATATCACCGCTTCACATGAAAAACGGGATACGATTTTAGATGTGGTGATTCGGACGGCTGAGCAGGTGTTTATGCCACTGACGGTTGGGGGAGGGATCCGGACCATTGAGGATATTCGCCGCTTATTAGAAGCCGGAGCGGACAAAGTCAGTATTAATACGGCTGCTGTGGAACATCCGGATTTCGTAAAAGCTGCTGCCAATCGTTTCGGCTCGCAATGTATCGTCGTGGCTATTGATGCGAAACGGGCGACCACATGTGAAGGGGGTGGACCCGGATGGGAGGTGTTTACCCATGGAGGGCGGAACTCGACCGGCCTGGACGCCGTTGAGTGGGCGAAGCGGATGAAGGACTATGGCGCCGGAGAGATTCTTTTGACCAGTATGGATCAGGATGGAAAGCAGGACGGATATGATTTGGCCTTAACGGCGGCTATTTCCGAGTCCGTCTCTATTCCCGTCATTGCCTCCGGAGGGGCTGGCACGCTTCAGCACCTGTATGAGGCGTTCCATATGGGGAAAGCAGATGCGGTGCTGGCGGCATCTATTTTCCATTATCAAACGTATTCCATCGGGCAAGCCAAATCGTATTTGGCTCAACAGGGTATCCCTGTGCGCCCGGGAACCGTTCCGGTTTCAATTGCATAACGACCAATGAGCGAAGTCTCTTCGATAAGCACATTGCAGTTTGATGAACATGGATTGCTCCCCTGTGTTGTGCAGGATTGGTTGGACGGGACCGTCTTGATGGTGGGGTTCATGAACCAACAAGCGTGGGAGATGACTTGCGATTCCCAGAGGGTTCATTTCTGGAGTCGATCTCGAAAACGGTTATGGAAAAAAGGCGAGACGTCCGGCCATGAATTGCTTGTAAAGGAAATGTTTGTGGATTGTGATCGGGATACGATTTTGGTGAAAGCCCAGCCCATTGGTCCGACGTGTCATACCGGAACCCGTTCATGTTTTTTTTCTCCCCTACCTTCTGGGACTTCTGAAGTGCCGGCCGCTCTCTTCTCCGGTACGGCCTGGGGAGGGATTACCCGGCGTCTGTATGAAATGGTTGGCGATCGGAAGGCCCACCCGAGCCCTGATTCCTATGTGTCGAAATTAATGGAGGGAGGCCTCGATCGTATGTTGAAAAAGGTGGCGGAAGAAGCCGGCGAAGTCCTTCTTGCGGGGAAAAATGGCGATCGGGAAGAAATTATTTATGAAATGGCTGATTTGTGGTTTCATACCCTCATCATGCTCGGGCATTTTTCCATTCCTCCTGAAGACGTCTATCAAGAGCTTGGCAAGCGATTTGGCAAATCAGGAATTCGACAGCCCGAAGGAGGCTCTCCACATGGGTGATTGTCTTTTTTGTCAAATCGTCAAGGGGGCCATTCCCGCCGACACACTGTATGAGGATGAACACACGTTCGTGTTTAACGATATCAATCCTCAAGCGCAGGTGCATATGTTGGTGATTCCCAAGCGGCACGTGGTGTCTTTGGATGATACGAAAGAGACGGATGCCGCCTTGTTAGGTCACCTGATGGTCGTCTGTGCCAAGATGGCCAGGCAGCGGGAAATTGCCGGTGGCGGATATCGGGTCGTTGCGAATACCGGACCGGAAGCCGGACAGAGTGTCTTTCATTTGCATTTTCACGTCATGGGCGGGCGACCATTTGCGTGGCCTCCGGGTTAAAGCTGGGTTGCCGGAGACAAAGCGCCCCGAGAGTATTTGGTATCCGAAGGGAACGACATTCGTGATGTGTCCCTAACGCAGTCCGTGGTGAGAAGTGAAATGACAGGCGAAAAACGAGGGGTTCCTCCAGAGATTCTTCAACAAATTCGAGATCGCATTGATATTATTGATCTCATTTCCACCTACGTGAGTCTCTCCAAGGCCGGACAAAACTTTAAAGGGCTGTGCCCCTTCCATTCAGAAAAAACTCCCTCATTTTCGGTCAACCCCGTTCGACAAATGTTTTATTGTTTTGGCTGCAGTGTCGGAGGAGATGCCTTTACCTTTTTGATGAAACAAGAAGGCATGGATTTCATGGAGGCTCTGCGTGAGTTGAGCCAACGGACAGGGGTGCCCCTGCCTGAACGTCGGGAAGCAGTCGGGAAGACCACATCAGGTTTATCTCGGGAACGGTATTTTCATCTGTATCAATTGGCCGCATCCTGGTATCACCGCAATCTTCAGGAAAATCCCGAAGGTCAAGTCGCCAGGGATTATTTGGATCAGCGGGGGATTACCAGGGAATCCTGGAGCACATTCAAGTTGGGATTCGTTCCGGAAGGATGGAATGGTCTTTCCAAATGGCTGGAACAGCAATCCGTTAAGCCGGAAGAACTCATACAGGCTGGATTGGTGGTGCGGAAAGAGTCTGAGGATGGCATCAGAATATCCACCTATGATCGCTTTCGTGATCGGGTGATGTTTCCCATTACTGATCCACGTGGGCAGGTGGTGGGATTTGGGGGTCGGATTCTGAAAGATGGGGCCTCTCCCAAGTACCTCAATTCACCAGAAACCGACTTATTCTTTAAGGGGAGATCTCTCTATGGAATGGACAAGGCCAGGCCGTCAGCCACCGCTTCGGGGAGGTTTTATTTGGTAGAAGGGTATTTTGATGTCATTGCTCTGCATCAAAACGGGATTGAAAATGCCGTGGCACCCTTGGGAACGGCGTTAACCTCCGATCATGTCCAGATTCTACGCCGATTGGCCCCGTCGGTGATGCTCGTCTTTGATGGAGATGCCGCAGGAATCGGCGCGGCCTTACGGACGCTTGATTTGTTTATGAATTCTGGCATTGAAGTCAGAGTGCTCCTGCTCCCGGCCGGTGAAGATCCTGACACATTTATTCGGAAAAACGGGGTGTCCGCGTTTCGTGAGTTGGAGGGAAAAGCCGCGACGCTACTGGATTTTTCCATCATGTCTGTGTTGAATAAAGCCAAAAATGACTCTATTCAGGATCGAGTCAAGCGGGCGGATGACATTCTTGCGATTCTTCATAAGACTAAAAATCCCATAGAAAAAGAAGAATATTTGAAAGTAGTCTCAGAACGATTGGGTATTCGACCGGAATTACTCCGTAAACGTCTCCCGACTATTTCCCGGCCGATGAATGTCGCCATGTCGGATAAGGCGAAGGAACAAGCAACTACGAATCTGGTCATTCCTCAAGGCAAGCCAGAGGAACGGGATCTTATTGTGTTATTACTTCAAGGTCGCCTGGAACCGAATCAGATTCGTCAACTCGATGAGGGTGCGTTTACTGTCCCACTGTATCGCCATATTCTTGGCAAGGCTTTTCAGCATACGGATGACGAAGGGCATTTGAACCTCGATGCACTGCATGCGGAATTCAGTCAGGATCCGGCTTATGAACCGGTCATTTCCCGGTTGAGCGTGGGGGAATACAATTGTGACGAAGTGTCTATTCATGTCGCCGGATGCCTCCGTGTCTTAAAGAAAAACCAGATCCAACGCCTCATGGACGAGGTGATTAGTCAACTTAAGGTTGCACAACGGGAGGGACGCCAGGACTTGGTCGATGCTTTGGTCGCGGAGTCCAATGAGCTTCGTCAGAAAAAGGCCCTATTAATGGCTTCCACCTGAGTTTCACCCCTGCAAGGGAATAAAATTCGCAAGGGGGAGTTTTTCCTGAGCGCCATTTATGGTAAAAGGGTGTGTGCGCCGTGATGATCTCGGGCCCATAGCTCAGTTGGTTAGAGCGGCTGACTCATAATCAGTTGGTCCCAGGTTCAAGTCCTGGTGGGCCCACCACGAGACAGGGCCGGACTTGATAACCGGTGAGCAAACATGTTCTAGGATATTGAGGACTTTGTGAATTTGCAGTTGCAATACCTGATTAATCTTCAAAAATTTGATCTTCGAATTTTTCAGATTCAAGACCAGTTGCGGAAAGCTCCAGAGCTTCTCAAATCCGCTGAAACCCCGCTTCAAGATATTCTTGCCAAGCTGCAAGTCCTTAAAAATACCGGTGAATCTCTCGTCAAGCAACGACGAAGCTCGGAACGTGAACTCGCTACTCAAGAAGAACAACTTCAGAAAATCAGAAATCGGCTTTCTGAATTAAAAACGAACAAGGAATACCAGGCGCATCTGTTTGAAATAGAGTTAGCTCGGAAGAAAAAAGACTCGATTGAGGAGAATGTGCTGGAATTCATGGAGCGGGTGGAACAGAACGAGCAGGCCCTTAAAGAGCTGGAGGAGCAATCCACAGAAGCCCAGAAGGTTTTTGATAGCGAAAAGGCGAGGCTGGAGACTCATTTTGCCAATTTGGCGAATGAATTAGCCGATTTGGACCGTCAACAAACAACTCTTTCCCAACTGGTGGATAAGCCACTCCTGGTTCGATACAACCGTTTAAAGACTTTGAGAAAAGGATATGCCGTTGCCCAGCTTCGTGACGGGGCCTGTGGGGGATGTCAGCTTCAGCTTCCTCCGCAACTGGTTGCGGAGGTGAAACGCGGTGACGAACTATTGGACTGTTCCTATTGCCACCGAATTCTCTATATGGCTCAGCATCTTGAAGAGGAAACGACCGAATAGCGTTTCCTCCATGTGACGCGCCGCTTGCTTTCATCATTTTCTCAACCTACGATAGTTACTGATGGTGCGAGTGGGCCGGGTGGCCGCTCACGGAATTTTTCGTGAGAGGAAAGTCCGGACTCCAAAGGGCAAGGTGCTGGGTAACGCCCAGGCGGAGCAATCCGACACCAGCGCCACAGAAAATATACCGCCAATGGCAAATTCCTCGGTTTTTGCCAGGTAAGGGTGAAATGGTGGGGTAAGAGCCCACCGCGCCTGTGGTGACACAGGTGGCAGGGTAAGCGTCACCTGGAGCAAAACCAAATAGGGGGACGATTCCCGGTTTGTCGAAGGAAGCAATTTCTTCTCGGATTGGGAGAGAGACCGGCCCGGTCGAGGTTCTCGGGTAGGTTGCTTGAAGCCTAGGGTAACCTAGGTTCCAGAGAAATGGTCACCACTGGATGAAACTCGTTTCATCTAGTACAGAATCCGGCTTACAGGCCCACTCCTTCACCATCTTCTTTACTGATTCTGTGTTTGGCCAAAATTTTGGTGGTTTCTCCTTACGTGAGGTCGAGGCGTTTTCCGGGAGATCCTACAAGGGAGGCAAAAGTTATAGTCTGAGCCACGTGCTGTTCTGGGAGCTGATAGTATTCAGAGAGTTGAGAATAACTTCCTGGTTTGACTCGTGTTTTCCCCATTGATAGAATGCCGGGTCCATCGCTTCCGTGTTTATCATACAAAGGCCTAACACATATCCTGAATTACTGCGTCCCCATCGTCTAGCCTGGCCTAGGACGCCGGCCTTTCAAGCCGGCAACACGGGTTCGAATCCCGTTGGGGACGCCATAGCTTAAGCCGTTGAAGGTTTCTTCAACGGCTTTTTTTTTAAAATAATTTAAATCATTGACGGTGATTGATGACAGAGTATGTAGCCGGTCATGAAGGAAATCGACTGAGGCCTCTTCACTCGTTCAATGAAGTTCGATATGGTAAGCATAACAGGCGTACTTTTTTTCGGGCCTGTCGAATCATACTCTACTAATTGAGAGAGGGATTTTTTTTGTTGCACATAATGTTGTAAGCGAGCATCATCCAAGAGTCGTCATTGAATCCGGCCAGATGGTATTTGGCGGGCTGAGGTATTGCTGAAAGTACTTAAATGTGTTTGATGATCAGTTCCGATTCCAGTGGGTATTTGGCGACGGAATGTGACGCGTGTTGCGGACCAAAATTTAATAATTCAAATTTCTGGCGAGGTGTTATGACGCACACATGGTTATTGGGCATACTGGCGGTATTCCTCATTTTCAATGGTCTGAGCCAGCCCACCCTGGCTCAAGAATCCAATGCAGGAAATTCTTGGCTGGATGCTCCGGTGCAAGATGATGGGCCGCCGGGTTCAATGATACTGATTCCTGAAGGGGAATTTCTCATGGGAGATAATGACGGGCCTCGAAACGAACGACCGGAACATACCGTGTGGCTGGATGCCTATTCTATCGATCGGTACGAAGTGACCATGGCGGAATACCAGAAATTATTGGATAAAGACTACAGCATTGAACCTCCGCCGCTGTGGGATGATGGTATTGCCACTGGAGAATTTGGGATTCGACCGGCCGTGGGCATTTCCTGGAACGATGCCCAACGGTATTGTCAGTGGGTGGGAAAACGCCTGCCGACGGAGGCCGAATGGGAGAAAGCCGCTCGGGGTACAGATGGGCGAAGGTATCCATGGGGTCATATGCAGCCATTTGTGGATATCGCCAACTATAATCAGGGGACGACGGGGTGGGTAAGTTATAAATTAACGCTTTCTCCGGTCACCAGTGGGACCAGGGGCATGAGTATTCGTCACGGGTTAAAACAGGGCGGAAAAAGCGCCTTTGGCTTGTACCATATGGCCGGGAATGCGGCTGAATGGGTCAATGATTGGTATGAACGTTTTTATTATGAAGACAGCCCTAAAAAGAATCCTCAAGGGCCGGCGGAAGGCGATTATAAAGTATTGCGCGGGGGCTCGTGGGAAGATCAGCCGGTAAACTTGCGGGTGACCGCCCGCTCAAAAGGGGAAGTTGATTTTCAGGACCTGACTACAGGATTTCGTTGTGCCAAGGATGCGAAGTGACGGTGCGGCTACTCGTAAGAGTGAACGCACTCGGTCAAACTCTACAGGGGGGTATGGATGAAATCGCGATTTGATTCGACCGGTTGGAGTGGAGCGGAAGGCGACCGTTTTTGCCCATAGAGCCAACGAGCCGTTGTACCCCCAATGTTACGAATGGTATAAGGTGCACCGCTGGGAATAAGAACTTCTTTTCCCACAGATGGCTGAATCCGCTCTCCTGCGATTTCTAATTCCAATTCTCCTGACATTGCCATAAATATTTCTTCCATATCCTGGGTGGCGGCTCTCCACTCACGTCCGGCATGATCAATCCACACCCCACAGGAAAACCCGCGAGCATGCCAGTTTTTTGCAACGATTGCACGGTCAATGATAGGACGGCTTTCCATGATAGGCCTCTTAAAGAATAAAAACCTATAAAAAATTCCGATGAATATGCTGATCACCGCCGAAATTTAGGCATTGACTCCTATTGAGGAAGAAGTGCGAAGAGGAACAAGGCTGGCAGGGAAATCCGCCGGTCACCCTTACGGAAGGAAAGTCTGGGAAAGGCATCAGCAATGCATTCATGGGGGTAGAGAGAAGAGAATGCAAGGGAATTAAATTTTCTATGAATGCGACCTCTTATATAGAGGGGAGATACCGCTGTCAATGTCACAATTTGTGGAAAAGATGTGAACGGTGGTGGATAATTTCACTGTGAAGTCACAATGTCCTTTGTGAAAAGGGAATTCATTATGTGAATTCTGGGGATAAATATTTTTTAAAGGCTTTGAAAAATGAGAGTGAGGCAAGCCAAATAATACGTATGGTTGAGGTAGGAGGTAGGTGGTGTCCAGGTTTATTGGTTCGCACCAGCGTGACATATGCAGTAATCGAAAAAAAAGGTGGCTAATTTCCTATATCTGACAACAGAATACCTGGTGTGGAGCCCCGTCCTTCGCGTATATTTTTACGCGACTATGGTTCGCATCAGGAATTAACTCATAGTACAACAACATGATTGACGGATTGAACTATTACCAAATTCTGGGGATTCCTGAAGATGCACTCCTGAAGGAAGTTCAGAGCGCATGGCGGAAGTTTGTCAAAGAAAATCATGAGGATGTCGTCCCACAAGCAGAACGACAGGCCGCCAAGGAAAGGATGTTCAGGATCAACGAGGCCTATGCCGTGCTTAGTCACGAAGAAAAACGGGCTGATTACGATAACGGGTATATGCTGAACGGCGGGTCAAAAATTGAACTTGTCAGGAGTCGGGTCCGAAGAGCTAAAGACATCATTCTCCGAGATCGATCGCTCATTACCAGAGAAGAGATGAAGCTGATCGAATCCATTATCGATTATCTTGATAGAAGTACCCAGGAAAGATGTTTTGTCTGGATGGCCGATATTTTATGCGAACGTCCGGAAATGGCCAAACATGTGGTGATGTCGGCGTTTGATGAGCAACTGTTGGGGGTCAATACCCATTTACTCGACAAGCTCTTAGAAAAAGCGCCGTACGCCATGACATGGGAAAAAATCTACCTTTATGGAGAAGAGATTCTCGGGATTGCCGGGAAGCAAAACAAAGAACGAAATTACAACCAACTCGCCCGTATTTTGTGTCACCGGCTTGATTTGGCGAAACACTTTGTGTACCCGTCATTTCAGGAGCAAGCCTCCGGTTGTGAAAGCTGCCTGCTGCCAACATTACTGAAATTGGCCCCCAATGAAATCACGCAGGACCACTTTAATGATTATATTGATACGGTTCACAGCATGCGATGGATTGTTTACGGCCAGCTCAGAAGCTATAACGAGCAGGCCGTTTCATGGATACTGAAGGCCAGACCCGATCTCGTCAGAAAGCCGGAAGAGAAACCCGCCCCGAAGGAGTTGCCACTTCCCTTGCGGTCATGACCTTAGGTACTAGCATGTGCAAATTTTTATCTTTTAATTTTCCCCTCCGCAGAAGTTTTGGTCTTGCCCCTGGTCAAATATCAGGACAGTAATGACTAAGTAAGATATTGGTTAATTGCTCGCCTCGAAGCGATAGTCGATTAATATCTTCCACGCACATAGCCGCAAAATTTGTTGGATAATCAATAACTTCATGTCTCTTAATCAGATCAAAAGGACGAAATGGTAGTGATTGGTCCTGCTGGCCAAGATATGGGAGAATAAATCCTTTTATATTTCCGGCTCGCTTGTGAAGATGCAGACGGTTAAAAAAACCATCTTGTGATTTTCTAAATACTGATTCAAATGCTGCTTGAGTGCGTGAAAAAAAACCATACGGAATCTTTTTCCCAGTGAATTGTCCATGGCCGGCAGAACAGGAAATGATGAAATCTGGGGAGTAGGTATGAAGGCTGTAGCGATGATCCCTATTGGGTTCAAAACAAGCCATTCCCAGATTGTCATAAATGCCTCCGTCAGTGATAACTGCTCGCTTCTTTTCAATTTTACCCTCCTTTTTGAAGCTGTATTCGCGATCGAATGCCGGTAAGAATAGGGGATATGCTGCAGAGCAAGCGATGGCATGGGCAACTAGAATATCTTTGCTAATTATTTCTCCCAGCCTCCAGCTACCGGAACGATGATTTCCGAATCGAAAGGCTGTTCCTGTACGAAGCTCACAAGCGTTA